>NZ_WBKT01000198.1 GCF_008868175.1 Micromonospora sp. AMSO31t | reverse complement strand
CGCTGTGGGGAACGGTGCGCAGACCGCCGGCCGGCCCACCCGCCTGCCCCGCTCGGCGCGGCGCAAGCAGCTGCTCGCCGCCGCCCAGGAGGTGTTCGTCGCGCAGGGCTACCACGCCGCCGCGATGGACGACATCGCCGAGCGGGCGGGTGTCTCCAAGCCCGTGCTCTACCAGCACTTCCCGGGCAAGATGGAGCTCTACCTGGCGCTGCTGGACACGCACTGCGACGCCATCGTGGCGAAGGTGCACGACGCGATGCGCGGCACCAACGACAACAAGGAGCGGGTCGGCGCCTCGGTGCGCGCGTACTTCGACTTCGTCGACCACGAGAGCGAAGCGTTCCGGCTGGTCTTCGAGTCGGACCTGCGCAACGACCCGGCCGTGCGGCAGCGGGTGGAGCGGGTCGAGCAGGGCTGCATCGCGGCGATCACCGACACCATCATCTCGGACACCGGGGTGAGCCGGGCGCACGCCGAGCTGCTCGCCTCCGGTCTCGTCGGCGCCGCCGAGACCGCGGCCCAGTTCTGGCTCGCCGGTGGCCGCCAGGTGCCCAAGGCGGAGGCCGAGGCGCTGGTCGCGGCCCTGTCCTGGCGGGGCATCGCCAGCTTCCCGCTGCAAGGTGAGTCAGCCTGAACATCGGGCCGCCAGATCGGATAGCCTTCCCACGGTGGCTTTTTCGCCCCAGTTGAGGAGGCACAGTGGAGGTCAAGATCGGCGTGCAGTACGCGCCGCGGGAGCTGGTCCTGGAGAGCGCGCAGTCGCCGGCCGAGATCGAGCAGATCGTGACCGACGCCGTCGCCAAGGGTGAGGGCACCCTCTCCCTGACCGACGAGAAGGGCCGGCGGGTCATCGTGCCGGTCACGAAGGTCGCCTACGTCGAGATCGCGGAGGCCTCGCCCCGCGCGGTCGGGTTCACCGTCCGCTGATCCCGGTCGGCCCGCCGTCGCGGGCCGTCATCCCCAGCCGGCCCGCCGTGGCGGGTGAGCCCGTCACGGCGGCGCGCGGCGTTCAGTTGTTCAACCCCGCGGCGGTCATCCGCGCGGTGTGCGCGTCGGTCAGCCGGCGGAACAGCGCCGGCACGTCCACGCCCTCCCGGGAGATCAGCGCGGTGAGCGCGCCCCGGTCGGCGGCGGCGACGCGGCCCGCCTGGGAGAGCGCCTCGCCGACCAGCCGCCGGGCCCACATGGAGAGCCGGTTGGCCACCCGGGGTTCGGCCGCGATGGCGGCCCGGATCTCGGCGGCGGCGAACTCGGCGTACCGCGAGTCGTGCAGCACGTCGAGGATCAGCCGCTGGTCCGGCCCGTCGAGGCCGCCGGCGATCCCGCGCAGGAAGTCGTCGCTGATGGCGTCGCCCACGTACGCCTTGGTCACCGCCTCCAGCCAGTCCTTCGGCTCGGTCGAGTCGTGGTAGGCCTGCAACGCCTCGACGTAGGGGGCCATGGCCTCGTCGGGGGTCACGCCGAGCGCGGTGATCCGGTCGGCGATCCACCGGTAGTGCGCGATCTCGGCGGCGGCCATCTCGCTCAGCGCGGCCCGGCGGCGCAGGTCGGGGGCGAGGCGGGCGTCGGCGGCCAGCCGGTCGAAGGCGAGCAGTTCGCCGTAGGCGACGAGGCCGAGCAGGTCGACCAGGGCGGGGTCGGGGGCGGACACGAGCGCAGGCTACCGCCCGCACGCAACAGCGCCTTCGCCGTGATCCAGGTCACACCGGTCACCCCCGGACGCGATGCCGTCACCTGGAATCAGGACGGCTCCCAGGCAGTTCAGGTAGGATGAGACAGTTGCCGTGGGCACCGATTCGTTCAGCTCAGCTGATCAGCACCGGTCCCCGGCGCGCGTGCGGCCCGGTCCGGCTCGGCGTAACCGCCGCCGACCGTGTGGCCCGCGGCATACCGTTCGCGCCCTGAGGACATGACGGGGCGCACCACGAGAGGGCACCCCCAAATCCATATGAGCGAGCAGATTCAGGGCCACGAACTGGCCCCCACCGCTCCGGTCCGTCCGGAGGCTCCCACCTTCGCCGAACTCGGCGCCCGACAGGAGACCGTCGAGGCGCTGGCCGCCGCCGGCATCACCCGCGCCTTCGCCATCCAGGAGTACGCGCTGCCGATCGGGCTGCGCGGCGTCGACCTGATCGGCCAGGCGCCGACCGGCACCGGCAAGACCCTCGGCTTCGGCATCCCGCTGCTGGAGCGCGTCTTCGCGCCCTCCGAGGGCAGCGACGGCGTGCCGCAGGCGCTGGTCGTCGTCCCCACCCGCGAGCTGGGCCTGCAGGTCGCCAAGGACCTCGACGCCGCGGGCCGCACCCGGGGCGTCCGGGTGCTGCCGATCTACGGCGGCGTGGCCTACGAGCCGCAGATCGACGCGCTGCGCAAGGGCGTCGAGATCCTGGTCGGCACCCCCGGCCGCCTGCTGGACCTGGCCAAGCAGAAGCACCTGCGGCTCGACCGGGTGCACGCGCTGGTGCTCGACGAGGCCGACCGGATGCTCGACCTGGGCTTCCTCGACGACGTCGAGAAGATCCTGGCCATGCTGCCGGAGGACCGGCAGACCATGCTGTTCTCGGCCACCATGCCGGACCCGATCGTCGCGCTGTCCCGGCGCTTCCTGCGCCGGCCGGTGACGATCCACGCCGGGCACACCGCCGAGACCGGCCCGTCGCCGCAGACCCAGCAGCTCGTCTACCGCACCCACTCGATGAACAAGGTCGAGATCGTGGCGCGCATCCTCCAGGCGGAGGGTCGCGGGCTGACCATGATCTTCACCCGCACGAAGCGGGCCGCCGACCGGGTGGCCGAGGACCTCGACTTCCGCGGTTTCGCGGTCGCGGCCGTCCACGGCGACCTGGGTCAGGGCGCGCGGGAGCGGGCGCTGCGGGCGTTCCGCGCCGGCAAGATCGACATCCTGGTCGCCACCGACGTGGCGGCCCGCGGTCTCGACGTCACCGGCGTCACCCACGTCATCAACTACGACTGCCCCGAGGACCAGGACACCTACACCCACCGGATCGGCCGCACCGGCCGGGCCGGGGCGTCCGGTGTCGCGGTGACCTTCGTCGACTGGGACGACATGCCCCGCTGGCGGATCATCGACAAGACCCTCGGGCTCGACATGCCCGAGCCGCCGGAGACTTACCACACCTCCGCGCACCTCTACACCGACCTGGACATCTCCCGGGACGTCAGCGGCACGCTGCCGACCGCCGACCGCACTCGCGCCGGCCTGTCCGCCGAGGTCGAGGAGGACCTGGGCGGTGGCCGGTCGCGGCGCGGCGAGCGCGGCCCGCGGCGCGGCGACGGCCGGGGCGAGAGCCGGGGCGAGAGCCGCGGCGACGGCCGGGGCCGGGAGCGCCGCCGGGGTCGCGGCGGCGACAGCGACGCCCCCGGTGAGGTTGCGCCCACCGAGGCGGCCGCCGAGGAGGGCACCCGCACCCCGCGTCGCCGCCGGCGCCGCCGGGCCGGCGAGGCGGTCGCCGGCGAGCCCACCGCGGTGATCTCCACCGAGGGTGGCGCCGAGCCGGCCGCCGCGGCCGTCGAGGGCGAGTCGGCCGGCAAGCCGCGCCGCCGCCGGCGCCGCCGTGGTGGCGGGGGCACCGGTACGCCGGCCGAGGCGACCGCCGACTGACCAGCGAGACATCCGACGTCCCCCGTACCGGTCATCCGGTGCGGGGGACGTCCCCGTTCCACCCCGTTCGTGGGGCCGAGCTCGTCGAGGAAGAGGAAGCCATGCCGGAACCGCTGGACGCCGCGCTGAGCGAGGTGCGGGCGCTGCTGCTCGACCCCGCCCTGACCCGGGCGGTCGCCGCGGGGCGTCGTCGCGGCCAGCGCCCCTCGGTGGTCCGCGCCGAGCTGCGTCCGGTCACCCTCAAGGGCGGCCCGCGGCTCCAGATCTCGACCTCCGACGGGGCCCGGCCGTACACCCGGAACGTGGCCCCGGGCGCGGAGGCCGACGTGGCGGTCGACGCGCTGCTGGCCGAGCCCTTCGGCAACTGGCACGTGGAGACCGCCGACAGCACGCTCCAGCTCCGGGTGACCAAGTCGGGTGAGGCGCAGGTGCACCGGGCGGCGGCGAGCCGGCCGGCGCCGGAGCCGGGCGGCCATGACCGGGCCAAGGACTGGCTGCTCGACCCGGGCGACCCGATCTTCGCCGAGATCGGCGGTTCGGCGGCCAAGCGCCGGCAGGTGGACGCGTTCCTCCGGGCGCTGGCGGCCACCCTGCCGGACGACCTCAGCGGGCCGCTGCGCGTGGTCGACCTGGGCTGCGGCAACGCCTACCTGACCTTCGCGGCGCACCGCTACCTGACGCAGCGGGGGCTGGACGTGACGCTGGTCGGGGTTGACGTCCGCGAGGACCAGCGCCGGCGCAACACCGAGCTGGCCGAGCGGCTGGGCTGGGCCGACCGGGTGAGCTTCGTGGCCGGCACCATCGCCGACGCGCAGGTCGAGCCGGCCCCGGATCTGGTGCTGGCGCTGCACGCCTGCGACACGGCGACCGACGAGGCGCTGGCCCGCGCGCTGCGCTGGGGCGCCCGTTGGGTGCTCGCCGCGCCGTGCTGCCACCACGACGTGGCGGCCCAGCTCCGGGCCCACCCCGCGCCGGCGCCGTACGAGCTGCTCACCCGGCAGGGCATCCTGCGCGAGCGGTTCGCCGACGTGCTCACCGACGCGCTGCGCGCCGGCCTGCTCCGGCTGCACGGCTACCGCGCCGAGGTGGTGGAGTTCGTCGACTCCCGGCACACCCCGCGCAACCTGCTGATCCGGGCCCGGCGCACCGGGAGCGCGCCGACCGGCGACCAGCGCGCCGAATATCGCCAGCTCGTCGACCAGTGGGGCGTGACGCCCCGGCTGGAGACGCTGCTCGCCGACCGTCGCTAGCGGCGGCGGTCGCCCCGGTTGCGTTCCCCCCGCTCGAACGCGGGCACCCGGTCGCCAGGCCCCCGGTTGGTGGACCGGTCGGCCTCCGGCGACGCGGACGGGAACGGGACCACCGTCCCCGACTCGTCGGCGTTGCCGGCGGCGGCGAACGCGTTCCACGAGATGTCGACGAGCAGCCGCTTCAGCTCGGCGTGCCGGACGGCGGCGCTGCGCTGGAGCGCCATCCGGGCCCCCAGCACCACGCCGACCAGCGTCGTGGTGATCGCCCCGGTCGCGGCGATGAGGTGCACGCCGGTCGCCGGGCCGCCGCGCACCGCCAGCACCAGCAGCCAGATCCAGAAGCCGAGGGCGAACACGCCGGCCTTGGCCACGAAGAAGAGGCTGATCGCGCCCGGGCGGTGGGGCACGGGACGGTCCGGCTCGGTCATGCTGCTCCTCGTCGTCGGTCATTCGCTGCTCAGCGGGTCCGTCGAGTTTAGTTGACGGCTCACAACTGTCTATGCCTCTGGCGGTCCCGCCTACGGGACCTTCCGACCGATCAGTCAGTTACTTATCGGTGTCGGCGTACTAGGCTCGGTGCCCAGAGTCGGGTGCTCCGGCGGAAAGGGACAGACCCCGGGGATGGGCTCCGCAGAGGTATCGCCGCAGATGGCCTTCGCGCGCTTCGTGCGACGCGCCATCGATGACGCCCGCGAGGAGCGCGGCTGGACGGTGACCGACCTCGCCACGCACACGGGCGTGGGGCGGTCGACCGTGTTCCGCTGGCTGGCCGGCGACTGGCAGGACTACCCCGAACTGGCCAAGGTCCGCGGCTTCTGCGCGGCTCTGGACCTGCCGGTGGCGGCCGCGTTCCGCGCGCTGGGCCTGCCCGACGCCGGCGCCGTGCCGCGCCGCCGGGGCGCCGAGGACGGCCCGGTGGAGGCCGACGTCCGGGTGATCCTGGAGCGGCTGGCCGACCCGAACGTCCCCGCCGAGGAGAAGCACCACATCCGCGACCTGCTCCGCTACCTGGCCCGCCGCCCGGTCCGCCGGGCGGGCTGACGGCCGCTCAGGCCACCGTCACGGTGAACGCGGCCGTGCGCACCACGCCGTCGACCTGGAAATCCAGGAACATCCGGTAGCGGCCCGGCCCGGGCGCGGTCAACCAGAAGGTCACGGCGTCGCCGTCCCGCACCGGCTCGGGGTGCACGTGCAGGTAACCGAGGTCGCCCTCGCGGAGCGCGACCAGGTGGCCGTACGCGCCGAGGTAGGGCTGCAGCGGCGCGGCCGCGCCGCCGGAGCCGGTGACCCGGAACCGCAGCGGCACCGACTGCCCCACGGCCGGGGTGCCCGCGTAGCCGACGGTGAACCCGTGGACCGTGGTCGAGGTGGCCGGGGCGGGCAGCGGCCGGGGCGCGTACCCGCCGGGGGCGGCCAGGTCGGCGCCGAGGATCACGGCGGTCTGCCGGCCGTCGTCGGCGACCGCGGTGAAGTCCGCGTACGCCCGCCAGGCGCCCGGCTCGGCCAGCGTCAGCGGCACCGACCAGGTGCCGTCGGGGGCCATCGTCGGGTGCAGGTGCTGGTAGCCCGTGAGGTCGCGGCGCACCACGATGAGGTGCATCGGCTTGTCGTGCACGACGGCGAAGCGGGTGACGACCCGCCGCCTCTCGTCCTTGATCTGGAACCGCAGCTCACCGGCCTTGCCGGGGGCGAACTCGACGGTCGACGGGGCGAGCGTGTAGCCGGCCGAGCTGATCGACAGCCCGGCCGCGTCGGCGTCGCCGCCCTGGGTGACGGTGGCCCCGCCGTGCGAGTGCGCCCCGGTGCCGGGGGCGTGGCTGTGCGCCACCGCCACCGCCGCGGTCCCGGTGCGGGCCGGGTTCGGCGGCGGGTTGAGCCGGCCGAGGCCGAAGCCGAGCAGCACGGCGAGCACCAGCCCGCCCACCACGAGGGCGAGCCGCAGCGTCGCCCGGTCCACCTCGACGGGCCCGCCCGCACCGGACACGCCGGCGACGGGGGCGTCGGCATCAACCGCGGACCCCGCCAGGCCCGGCCCGGGCACCGCCACGTCCGGCCCGGGCAGCGCCACGTCCGGCCCGGGCCCCGTCAGGTCGGGGCCGGGCGGCGGCGCGTCGGGGCCGGCGAGGGGCGGTGACTCAGGCAACGCCGGAGGCCAGTTCGTAACCCGCCTCGTCGACGGCGGCACGGACGGAGTCGACGCGCAGCGGGGCGGCGCTGGTGACCGTGGCCGTGCCGGCGGCCAGGTCGATCCGGACCTCCTCGACGCCCGGCAGCGCGGACAGCTCCTCGGTGACCGCACGGACGCAGTGTTCGCAGGTCATCCCGGTGACGGCATACGTCTGGACGACGGATCGCTGCTCGGTCATGCGCCCACGGTACCGCCGTCGGGCGCCCGGCCCGCCGACGGTCCGCCGACGGTGGCGACGCTCGCATTCGCCGGCCGGTCGGGAACTTTCCGCCGCTGCGGAGCGACGGTTCAGCCGGCGACCGCGAGGGCCAGCGGCAGCACGTCGGGCGCGCCGGCCCGGCGCAGCAGGCGGGCCACCATGCTCATGGTCCACCCCGAGTCGACCAGGTCGTCGACGAGCAGCACCGGCCCGTCCAGCCCGGGCAGCGCGTCGGCCAGGTCGGCGGGCACCGCGAAGGCGTCGTGCAGCGCGCGTACCCGCTGGGCGCTGTTGCCGCGCGGCCCGCCGGGTCCGGACGGGCCGGTGGGGACGACCGCGCCGAGCAGCGGCAGCCGGCCCACCCCGGCGATCCGCTCGGCGAGCGAGCCGACCAGCAACGGCCGGGTGCGGGAGCCGACCGCGACCACCCCGACGGGGCGGCGCGGCCACGGGTCGTCGCCGTGCGCCCACGCCTTCAGCACCTCGACCACCGCGGCCGCCACGTCGTCGGGGATGGGGCCGTCCGCCGCGTCCGGCCCGACCAGGCCGCGCAGCCGCCCGCCCCAGCCCAGGTCGGACAGGCGGCCCACGGCCCGGCCGGGCAGCGCCTGCTCCGCCGGGGGAATGCGCCCCTTCAGGGGTACGCCGACCGCCTCCAACCCGGTCGGCCAGAGCTTCTTCGGGGCGATCTCCACGCCGGGGCGGCCCAGGAAGGTCTGCGCGGCGCTGAGCGCGGCGTCGGACACCTCCGTGCCGAACAGCGGGGCGGCGCAGTTGTCGCACCGGCCGCAGTCCCCCGCGCCGGCGTCGTCGAGGCACTCCCGCAGGTAGCGCATCCGGCAGCCGGGCGTGGCCGCGTACTCCCGCATGGCCTGCTGCTCGGCGGTGCGCGCCTGGGCGACGCGGCGCAACCGGGCCTCGTCGTAGACCCAGGGCTCGCCGGTGGCGAGCCAGCCGCCGCGCACTCGGCGGACCGCGCCGTCCACGTCGAGCACCTTGAGCATCAGCTCCAGCCGGGCCCGGCGCAGGTCGACCACCGGTTCGAGGGCCTGGGTGGAGATCGGCCGTGCGGTGTCCAGGGCGGCGAGCACGGCCCGGACCTGCTCCTCGGGCGGGAAGGCGAGCGAGGCGAAGTACCGCCAGATGGCCGCGTCCTCGACGCCGGGCAGCAGCAGCACCTCGGCGTGCTCGACGGCACGGCCGGCGCGGCCGACCTGCTGGTAATAGGCGATCGGCGAGGGCGGCGCGCCCAGGTGCACCACGAAGCCGAGGTCCGGCTTGTCGAAGCCCATGCCGAGCGCGCTGGTGGCCACCAGGGCCTTGATCTTGTTGTCCAGCAGATCCTGCTCGGCGGCCCGCCGGTCGGCGTCCTCGGCCTGCCCGGTGTAGGCGGCCACCGACCAGCCCCGGGCGCGGAGGAACTCGGCGGTCTCGCCGGCCGCCGCCACGGTCAGCGTGTAGATGATCCCCGAGCCGGGGAGGCGGTCCAGGTGGTCGGCCAGCCAGGCCAGGCGGTGCGCGGGATTCGGCAGATCCAGTACGCCGAGCCGCAGCGACTCCCGGTCGAGGGTGCCGCGCAGCACGAGAGCATCGCCGAGCTGCTCCGCGACGTCCTCGGTGACCCGGGCGTTGGCCGTCGCCGTGGTGGCGAGCACCGGGGTCCGCTCGGGCAGGTTGGCGAGGAAGGTGCGCAGCCGGCGGTAGTCGGGGCGGAAGTCGTGCCCCCAGTCGGAGACGCAGTGCGCCTCGTCCACCACGAGCAGCCCGGTGGTGGCCGCGAGCTTCGGCAGCACGCCGTCCCGGAAGTCCGGGTTGTTGAGGCGTTCCGGGCTGATGAGCAGCACGTCCACGGCCCCGGCGTGGATCTCGGCGGTGATCTCGTCCCACTCGTCCAGGTTCGCCGAGTTGATGGTGCGGGCCCGGATGCCGGCCCGCGCCGCCGACTCGACCTGGTTGCGCATGAGCGCCAGCAGCGGCGAGACGATCACCGTGGGACCGTGCTCGCCGCCCTCGCGCAGCAGCGCGGTGGCCACGAAGTAGACGGCCGACTTGCCCCAGCCGGTGCGCTGCACGCAGAGCACCCGCCGCCGGTCGACCACCAGCGCCTCGATGGCACGCCACTGGTCCTCCCGGAGCCGGGCATGCTCACCCGCCAGACGCCGCAGCACCGCCTCGGCGCGTTCCCGGACGGCCATCCGATCCTGACCCATCCGGCATTTCTACCAGGCTCCCCCGACGGAGCCCGGATCACGACGGCCGGACGGCCGGCGGCTCGGGCGGCAGGAACAACAGCACGTCCCGCAGCGGTTCGGCCGCCGCGTACGGCAGCGCGCACCGCTCGGCCAGCTCCTCCAGCGACCCGTACGGGCCGCGCAGCCAGCGGTCGACCGCGATCTGCCGGCGCTGGCCGGCGGTCAGCCCGGGCAGCGACGCCAGCACCGGATCGGGTACGGCGTTGACGTCCACGAGGCCGCCGTCGTCGTAGCTGCGGAGCAGGTCCGGGCGGCCGATGCGCAGCTCCGACCGGGCGGCCGGATAGTGGTGCAGCAGGTAGCGAGCCTGCTCACGGCGCAACCGCCGCTGCTCGTCGCTGCGCTGCCGGCCGGTCCAGAACAGCCCGCCGAGGGCCGCCCAGAGGGTCGGATTGAGCAGCACCACGTGCACCGTCCCGAGCAGCCAGCAGATGCCCGTCGCGACGATGAACCAGAGGGCCTCGCCGTCGCTGACCTCCTCGTTCTCCGGGCTGAAGACCGCGAGGACGAACACGCTGAGGACGAGCAGGAAGTAGCCGAGGCCGGCCAGCGCCAACCGCCAGCTACGCCGCCACAGCGCGTACCCGAGGACGACCGCCCACGTGAGCGCCCCGAACGACAGCAGCGCGCCGGCGGTGCCGACGACGGTCGCGGTGAGCCGGAGCCACCCCGGCGACCGCCGTGCCGGTGAGGGCTCGGGCGGCTGGTTCCCCAGGAAGCCGTGCGGAGCTGCCCCGCCCCAGCCCCGGCGGGGCCGGCGGGGTCGGTGTGAAGGCGGGAGCCGGGCCGGCGGTGGCCGGCATCGGCGCGGGGACCG
>NZ_WBKT01000197.1 GCF_008868175.1 Micromonospora sp. AMSO31t | reverse complement strand
AACCGCGGTGGCGAGCAGCAGGCGGGTGAGTCGCATGCCTGTTGTGACGGCGTGCGTGGTCGTCGGGTTGCGGGTGGGGCGGGCCGAACCTGCCGCCCGCCCCACCACGCTGTTCAGAGCAGGGCGACCGGCGTCTTCCAGATGCCGCGCCCGTGGGTGGCGGCGTACAGGTTGCCGTCGATGCTCAGGTGCAGGTCGAAGACGGCGGTCAGGGGCAGCGCCCGCGGCCCGTCACCCGGCTCCCGGCCGACCCTCCGCCAGCGGATCGTCTCCGGGGTGGCGCGTCGGTCGGCGACGAGCACGCCCAGGTCGGTGGCGACGACCAGCTTGTTGCCGACCACCAGGACGTCGGTGGCGGGTACGTCCGGGAAGCCGACGGACAGGTCGGTCCAGGCCACCGAGACGCCGGCGTGGGTCTTCGTCAGCTTGCCGCGGTAGACGTGCTTGACGCCGGCCCCGGGGCCCTCGATGAACCGTCGGTTGAAGCCGTTGAACACGAGGTAGATCGTGGAGTTGGTGGGGTCGGCGGGGTCGAAGGTCACCGCGTTGGGGTAGCGGTTGGGCAGCCCGGTCAGGTCCAGCTCGGTCCAGTTGCCGCCCCAGTTGGTGGCCACGCCCCGGGTGAACCCGGCGCTGTTGCAGTTCGCCTCGCCGCACCAGGCGGCCAGGTAGGTGTCCCGCGCCGCGTCGGCCGGCGCCTTCGGGTCGGCGACCCCGTCGAGCCCGACGACCAGCCGCGCGCCGTCCTCGTCGAGGGTGTAGAGCTTCTGCCAGCCGTTGGCCTCCTCGGCCGCGGCCTCCTCCGGGGTGTATGCGAAGGCGAGGTCGTGCCGCCAGACCGAGTTGCCGCCGGCGACCCACCGCTCGCTGCTCCCGTCCCGGGTGTTCTTCGAGCCACGGATGGCCTTGAACGGGGCGGTGAACCGTGCGTTGACGTCCGGCACGGTCACGTCGAACACCGCGCTGAAGGTGCCGTCGCTGCGGCCGCAGTTCTTGGTCAACCACAGCACGAGGTTGGTGTACTCGTCGAGGATCTGGCAGCCGTTGCGCGGGTTGACGATCGTGTCGCCGCCGTCGCCGCCGAACGGGCTGACCATCCTGCGGGCCCCGGCCCGCAGCAGGGAGCCGCCGTTGTCCTGCAGGCCACCGGCGACGGTGACGCCGCGCCGGTCAGGGTCCCGGCCGGTGCCGACGGAGTAGTACTGGAGGGTGCGCAGCCCCGCGTTGTGGTTGCTCCAGTCCAGGGCGTGCCCGTCGGCGTCCTCCCGGCTGGCGGCGGGGGCGAGGGGGCGGGAGTAGACGCCACCGTCGTTGCCGACCAGCACCCGGCCGCCGCTGATGGCGATGGAGTGCTGGTCGGAGTGCGTGGTGGGCGGGCAGCCGCCGGTCGGGTCGGTGATGTCGAAGCAGGGGAAGTAGAAGTTCCAGTACGGGCCGACGGTCTTCCAGCTGTCGCCGCCGTCCTCGCTCTCGTACACCTCTTCCAGGCCGAGGTAGACGTGCCGGGGATCGGACGGGTCGACCTCGATGAAGTTGTTGTACCAGGCCTGCACGCCGGGCTGGTATGTCGGCAGGCTCTTCAGGGCCGACCCGGAGTCGGCCAGCTTGGTGGAGGTGGCGATGCGCCGCCACGGGCCGAGGATGCCGCCGGTGGACCGGTACGCGCCCTTGAGGACCGACGGTTCGCCCTCGATCAACTGCTCGGGGCTCTCCTGCACCAGGTAGTAGCTGTGCCCGTCGCCGGAGACCGCGAACTCGGCGTTACCGACGTCGTCGTTGTCGATGTCGCCGAGCAGGTTCACCCGACTGAAGCTGCCCGCCGTGCCGGCCGCCGTCGACAGGTAGTAGCCGTTGTACGCGGCGCCGGAGCGCCACGCCGCGTTGGCCAGCACCGTGTGGCCCCTCGAGCCGGGGTCGATGAGCACGTCGTTGATGATGTTGTCGTAGGGCTTGGTGATGTCGCTGTCCGACGCCGGGTTCGGCATGAACACCAACTCCCACCGCTGTGCGTGGCGGCGCTCGTCGGTGGAGTGCCGCCACAGCCCGCGGGTGGTGGCCGCGTACACGTGGCCGGCGCCGTCGAACTTGAGCTGGTTGATGCTGCGCGACTCCAGCTCGTCACCGCCCACGCGGTCGGCCTGCGAGAAGCCGCGCGCCCGGCTGGCGTTGCGGAGCCGGTAGACCCCGGCTCCGGTGTAGCTGGTGGCGCCCGTGTTGGCCTCGCCGGTGGCGTACCAGAGGGTGTCGGCGTGGCTGTCGTAGACCAGGTCGCCGGTGGACAGGGCGAGGATGCCGTCGGAGATCGGCGTCCACGCCCCGCTGGTGAGCTTCTTCCGGAACACGCCGCCGTTCGCGCCGCCGGCGAAGACCTGCCCGCGGCCGGCGGCCAGCCCGGTGATGCGTCCGGCCACCAGGCCGGCGCCGCCGCCGGAGTTGGAGAAGTTCGGGTCGCGGTAGTTCGGGTCGTCGGCGTCGTAGGGCTTGTCCGTCACCTCGGTCCAGAGTGACCGGGTGCCGGGCAGGCCCCGCAGGTCGGCGAGGGCGTCGCCGTACTCGCCGGGCGCCACCGCGCCGTACGGGGCCAGCCGGGCCGAGGCTTCCTGCGCCGCGTACGGCTTGATCCCGCGAGGGCCGGCCTCCTCGCCCTCGTCCTCCCCCGGCTCGGCATGGGCCGGCACGACCGTCGCCAGGATGGTGGCCATGGCGGCCACCGTGGCGACGACGCAACGCCGACGCCGATGAGTTGTCCGCATCGCGCTCCTCCCCCTCACGGGTCCGGCGGACGCCGCCGTTGGCGTACCGCCCCGAGATCGGACACTAGCCATCGACGTCCATTGAGGGAAGTGGCCACCCGTACCGGTGCCGCGGCACGATCGTCACGTGGCCGCAATGTCCGTCTCGCGCCACCCACAGTCCACGAAGCCGTGGAACGTTCCCGTAGATTCACAGCCGCGACGTGCTCATGTTTATCGATGGCAGGACCACGTGCCCGACGGTAGTCAACGACGACGGATCCGCCGCCTGGCCGCCCTGGGAGTCGCCGCACTCCTGTCCGCGACCCTCGCGCCCGCCCCCGGCGCCCAAGCCGAACCGAGCGCGGCAGCCACCCCCGCGTCCGGCCGGCCCACCTTCACCGGTCCGACGAGTTGTGCGGTCATGCGAGCGAAGGGCGACCATGGTGCGCCCACGGCCGACGCCGCCCTGGGTGAGCACCGTCGGCCGGGTCCGCCTCACCTGAGGCAAGTACCCCTACCTCGCGGACGCGATCACGATAATGAATTTCGCTTCGGATGTCACCGAGCCCACGGCCATCCCTGCCCAAATAGGCGATGCGACGGGCCTCAGGAGCGGCGTTGAGCGGCGTCACTTTGGTCGGGATCACGTGTTGACTGTTGACCTGGGCGTGGTGACGTGATGTGCTCAAACAGTAACGCTAACGGCAATCATCGTCATTAAGACTTTGAGGAGGACCATGTCTCTCACCGTGCCGCCCGCCCTGCTCCAAGCCGCTGAGACCGGCGCCGTGGACGACGAAGCTTTCGTCGCCTGTGTTCAAACCTCCCTCCCGTACGCCTGGGACACCGTCCGTCGTGTGGTCGCCGACCTGGAATCGTCAGACGCCGAATTCGCCGACAACGTGGTACCGCCGCCCACCGAGGCGGAGCGCGGGCAGCTGCTGCGTGCGCTGGCCAGCGATGCCATCCGGGCGAGCCTGGAGCGCCACTTCGGGGTGAAGCTGGCGTTCCAGAACTGCCACCGGGTGGCGGCGTTCCGGCTGGGAACCGAAGACTCCGCCACCTACCGCAGCTTCGTCTCGGTCCGGAGCCAGTTGCTGAACCAGTCGCCAGAGCTGCGTGATTGCTGAACCATGCGGCACCCCGCCGTCCGGCGAGCAGGTCCAGTCGCACCTGTTCCTGCTCGCCGGGCACGGTGCCGGCGGCACGCACGCGCAGGCCGGTGGCTGACGCGCACCGCTACGGCGTGGTTGCGGAGCCCCCTTTCAACGCCGGCGTCCGGGTCACCGAGCACCGCTTCAACTCCTACGGCGGTTGCCCCGGAGTTGCTGGGCACCGGGGAACATGTTCGCCTCGATGGGGCCGCAGCTGGGCCGTCTGACATCGACGACTACGTCCGACGTTTGCGTGCAGCCGGCGGGACTGGCGGCTTGCCCCATGCCGAGTACTCGCGGCGATTCGCTCCGATACTGCTCGGTAAGTCTGGCCGGTCGCGTACGCTCCCCTTCATGGAAATGGTTTCCAATATAGGGAGAGGGTGTCAGCGGTGAAGGTCGCGTTCGTGGGTAAGGGCGGCAGCGGCAAGACCACTCTCGCTGCGCTGTTCGCCCGGCATCTCGCCGGTCAGGGCCGGCCGGTGTTGGCCGTCGACGCCGATATCAACCAGCACCTCGGTGCCGCCCTCGGCGCCGATGCGGACGTGCCGCCGGCGGTGAAGCCGCTCGGTGAGCACCTGCCGGCGATCAAGGACTACCTTCGTGGCGCCAACCCCCGCATCACCAGTGCGGACCGAATGGTCAAGACGACTCCGCCGGGACGCGGCTCGCGGCTGTTGCGGGTGTTGGAGGACAACCCGGTGTACGCCGCCTGCGTACGGGAGGTCGGTGGGGTGCGGCTGGCGGTCACCGGTGAGTTCGCCGCCGAGGATCTCGGCGTGGCCTGCTACCACTCGAAGGTAGGAGCGGTGGAGCTGTTGCTTAACCACATGGTCGACGGCCCGGGTGAGTACGTCGTGGTGGACATGACCGCGGGCGCGGACTCGTTTGCCTCCGGGTTGTTCACCCGCTTCGACCGCACGGTCCTGGTGTGCGAGCCGACGGTGCGCAGTGTCGGGGTCTACCGTCAGTACGCCGGCTACGCCCGCGACTACGGGGTGGCCCTGTCGGTGGTCGGGAACAAGGTCGAGGACGTCGGCGACGTGGAGTTCCTCCGCGATCACGTCGGCGCCGACCTGCTGACCTGGTTCAGCAGGTCGGGTTACGTGCGCAGAGCCGAGCGGGGCGCGGTCGGTGGCCTGGCCGAGCTGGAGCCCGCCAACCAGGCAGCCCTCGCTGAGGTCGTGGGGGCAGTGGACGACACACCGCAGGATTGGGCGGCCTTCACTCGGTGGGCGAATGAGTTCCACCAGCGCAACGCCGTCGCGTGGGCCAACGAGCGCGCGGGGATGGACCTCACCGATCAGATCGATCCGGAGTTCCGGATGGGTCCGCAGGCAATCGGGCTGCCGCTGAGGGTGGGCGCCTGACGCAGGCAGGGCCAGTCACGCGGCGCACTTATCGCACGTGCCGAAGATCTCCAGGGTGTGACCGACGTCGGTGAAGCCGTGCTGGCTGGCGACCTGGTCGGCCCACCGCTCAACGGCAGGGCCGGCGACCTCGACCGCGCGGCCGCACTCGCGGCACACCAGGTGATGGTGGTGGCGGCTCTGGCTGCACCGCCGGTACAGGTACTCCCCGCCCGGCAGACGCGTCGATTCGATCTCTCCGCTGTCCACCAGCATCTGCAGCGTCCGGTAGACCGTGGTCAGGCCGACCCGCGCCTTGCGGTCAACGAGCATCTGGTGAAGCTGCTGCGCGCTGTGGAAGCCCTCCACCTCGCGCAGCAGCGCCAGCACCTCTGCGCGCTGCCGGGTATTGCGGGTCGCACTCGGGGTTGCCTCGATCACCGTTCCCTGTCTCCGCTCGTCCCGGCGCCTTCTCGGTGCCTGCTCTGCCGCGCTCCCGCGTTCCTCGGGGGCCACCTGACATCCGTATCCATTATGCCTTGCGCATATGTTCACACCGCCATACCAGCTTCCGCTTCGTCGGTCCGTCTTCAGCGACGGCGCCAGCAGGGCGCTTCCTTGCTGCGCGCAGCTCACGGTCGGAGGCCTGACTGGTCCGTGGCCAGGCAGTACAGACCATGTACCGCGCGGGTCGGGGGAAAGCGGGTGTGACGCGGGGGGTCGGGGTTGTCACGGACAGGTCACAACGCCGCGTTCGCTTAGTGACAACGGCTTTCAATGGGCGGAGGGTCCCCTTCAGTCGCGCCCGTCACCGGCCGCTCGCTCTGGGAGGAATCCGCCCGTGAGACATGAAATCCCGTGGGGCAGGCGGAGCTTCGCCGCCCTGCTCGCGTCCACAGTCGCGACCGGCGCGGTCGCGCTGACCGGCGCCAGCGCGGCGACCGCCGATCCATCGGCCACACCGGCTCCGGCGGCCGATGCGCCGAAAGAATCGCGGCCGACACCCTCGGCAACCACGACGCCGAGCTGCTCGCCGACGCCCAGGCGCAGCACCAGCCGGCCGTCACGGTCATCATCGCCACCGACAAGGGCCAGGCCGACGAGGTCACCGCCGGGATCCGCAAGCTCGGCGGCACGGTCACCCGCCGGGTCGACCAGGTCGGTTACGTGCTGGCGCAGGTCCCGACGGACACGTACCAGGTGAAGATCACCCGTACCAGCGGGCCGGCCGGGTCGATCCGGCACAACCTGGTGTGGCGGGGCAACGACGGCACCTTCCGCTCCGCCGAATCGGTGCGGCTGCCGCTGAGCAGGACCGTGGCGGTGGCGGTGACGGCCACCCCGAAGGCCGGCGCGCACGGCGCCATCCTGCGCGTCGACACCCGGCGACCAAGGTCGTCGACTTCGAGGTGCTCAATACCGTCATCGCCGCCACCACCCCGGCCAAGCCGACGTACGGTGGCTGGACCGGCACGGCAACCCGCCCCGGAGGTCGCGACATGCTCCTTCGATAATCCAAACTTATCATTGTGGGACGCACTGCACTCTGGGTGTCATCATTGCTACGCCAATTACCTACGGTGTTGGCCTCGAAATATTCGGCAGCACACTGTGGCCCGAAGTCGTCGGCGACTATGTAGGCGCAGTGGCCCTGGGCGTTGCATTTCGCTACTCTGCTGAGGCTCACGCGGGTGGTCGAAGAACGTTGGCCGCAATGCGGAAATTTTTCAGGAGCGACCTGCTGACCGTGTCCGTCTTCGAGCTCGGCCTATTAGGTTGGCTGGCGCTAATGCATTTCCTTGCCTTCCACAATGCATTTCCTTGCCTTCCACGAGACTCTGCGGCCCAGTAGTCCGGTGTTTTGGTTCATTATCCAGGTTGGGCTGATCATCGGCTTCTTCGCCGCTTGGCCGCCAACCTCGTTGCTGATCCGCCGCGGCGTCAAAACGGAATTGCTGGGCACGCCAAAGTAGGTGGTAATGCGCCGACGCCCTAGGTGTTCTGCCCACGGACGTTGGTGACAGGGCTGGGATCTTGGAATAGGTGAGGACCTCCGGGTGAGGTGGAGCTTGTCGAAGGTTCCGCACCACCCGGGAGGTCCTCGTGCCCCACGCTAACGCACGCCTGACTGAGCACGGCAGGCTGCGTCTTGCCAAGCCGGGCCTCCCAGCCGCCGCTGCCTGGGAATGGATCGACCACGGAGGGGGTCAGTTCGCTGCTTGACGGATCAGCCGGTTGGCGTCGGTGCGTCCGATCGTGGTTGCTTGGAGGAGTTCACCGGCGATGGTCCGTACCTGTGCCATGATCGCGGTTCCGGACAGCCCGAGGCCCGCCTGGCATGCCTCGCTCGCTTGACACACAGCGGTCAGGGAACGACGGCGTGCCTGGTCGGGTTCGCGCCCGGCGACAAAGTCCCGGTCCAGGTCGCGAACGGCCAGACCGAGACTGGTCACCGCGTCCGGCAGGGTGGGCGGGAGCGGTTCCTTGTCGGTGATGAGGGTAACCGAGCGGCGGGTCAGACCGCGGCTGGCGAGCACCACCCTGTTGAGGTGCTCCGCGCCGTCGCTGTACTGCTGAAGGGCGTTGCGCCAGCGTCGTTGTTGCGGTGAGAACCGCACCACTTCGTTCGCGCCCTGCAGCGCGTCGGACAGCCGTGTCAGCTCGCTACCCATGTCCCGCAGCTGGTCGAGCGCCGCCTGGGCGCCCGCGGCGTCCCGGTTCGCCAAGGCCCGCCCCGCGGCCGTCAGCTGTGCCGACAGTCGATTCATCGCGGGAACGGCGGCCTTGTGCACAATGCGCAGTGGGTTGAGGGGAAACAAGGCGATCACGACTATCAGCCCGATCACGCCGCCCGTCACGGCGTTGACCAGTTGGGGTACCTCCACCTTCGACGCGGTCGGCGTAACCGAGGAAACCAGCACAGCGGTTCCGCCGGCCTGCGTGATGAGACCTCCGCGACCGGTGAGCGCGATCGCGATGAGGATGGTGGCAGTGACAATGAGACCGGTTTGCGCCGCACCACGTCCGATGAGCGCCAGAAGGCCGTCCGCGATCAGAATACCGAGTCCCACGCCGGCGATGAGCTCGACGACCCGGCGTAGGCGTTGTCCCACCGCCGCCGCCACCGTGCTGACGGCCGCGATCGGCGCAAACACCGGATTGTGCATGCTTACACCGATCTCGCGCGCCGCTAGCCACGCCAGGCCGGCCGCAAGGCCCGCCTGAACAGCCACCACTGAGTAGATGGCCAACTGTCGCCTGCGATCGCGCTCAGTGGTCCTCGTCTGCTGCCGCCACGTGTCCAGCAAGCCCTCGACGCGCGCGGCGTGCCCGCCGCCCAGGTCCCTCACCGAGGACCTCCCCCACCACCGATCCAGCCTCCGCATAGAAGCCGCATCCCCTCGACCAAGCCGACCAATCCGGCTGTCCATGACAATCGCGATCACGCCACCATCGGCCACTGACAACGCGATGACGACCAAGCCCACCTTCGCCATGGCCGGGCCGTAGACGGTCTCTCTCCTCCTTGGTGTCGAGGCCTGCTACATAGAGGCAGGCTTGCGCCCATCGGTGCCGAGCTGCCGACGCTGATGTTCGTGCGGGCGAAGCGGCCGGGCCAACGACGGCCTCGGTGACGCGGCGGCGGATCTTCTGGCGCGACACCCCTGTGCCTTTGAACTGCTGACCCCGCTGCGTGATCTTGTAGTCGACCTCATCGGCGTCGGTGAGCCACGCGGGCCGGCCGATTGTGTAAGTCGAGGTCGGACGCCTCGATGATGTCCGCGGCGTTCCGGTTCCGCTTACGGCCGGTCCGGCACCGTAGATCCAGTCCGCAGAGGACGGACGGTCATTTGTCAGGACCTCTTCAACGCCGGCGGCATCACGCACGGGACGGACGATGCAGGTGACGGGGTACTGGACGTGCTGACCGCTGCGCGGCCGCCTGACTCCCGGTTCGACAGCAGGACGGTCAGACGTCGAACCCGACGTGCATCAGCGCCTGCGCCCGGTCGAGGGCCTCGACTTCGCTGATGCCAGCGGAGTCCGCACACAACTGCGCCAGCGCGGTGCTGACGGCTGCGGCACCCAGGTTGAGTGCGTTGTACTGTTCGGTGAAGGCGGCAACCAGTTGATCAGTGTCGCGGACCTTGACGAACATTTGCGGCCCGTTCGGCGATGACTCTGTTGCTTCCCAGCATCAGACCCGTCCCGCCAACCCCCGGTTCACCAACTCCTCAGCGGCCAACTCCTCAGCGGCCGTCTCAGAACCCAACGGTCTGCCCGGTCCGTTGTCACCGTGAGGCCGAGGTCTACCGCCAGCTCGGCCTGCGGCTGACGTACCACCCGCAAACGCAAACGGTGCACGCTGAAGCTGATCTCAGCGCGCACCGTGGGCCTATAAGTTGTGTCCGAGGGGGGACTTGAACCCCCACGCCCTATACGGGCACTAGCACCTCAAGCTAGCGCGTCTGCCATTCCGCCACCCGGACCTGCTCGTCCAGCCTACCCTGTCGGCCAAGGTGATCTTCGCACCGGTTCGGCCGGCCCGGCGGGCCGCACGGGGCATTACTGTACACGGCCCGGGTGGATCATGCACATCACCGCCACCCCGCAGAGTTTCCCCAGGTCAAGGCACTGACGTGGCCGCGGGCACCGCTGCCGAATACCGGATCCCGGGGCCCGGGTAGCGAGGAACCGGCGATTCCGGGCAGCATTGCTCCCGTGTCCCACCCCTCCCCCCTGACCGCCGCTCAACACCAGGCCCTCGCGCTGCGCTCCGCGGGTGACCTGGCGACCGCCCGCCGCCTGCTCGCCGACGCGATCGCGGCGGCCCGACCGGCGTACGGGGAGGACCACCCCGACGTACTGGCCACCGGCCACCTGCTGGCCCGCCTGCACCGTGAGGCCGACGATCCGGCCGCCGCCCGACGGGTGCTCGAAGAGGCGTACGCCGCCGGCGAGCGTCGCCGCGGCGACGCCGACCCGCTCATGCTCGCGCTCAGCTTCGACCTCGCCGGCGTGGCGGAGGAACTCGGCAACCGGCACGAGGCCCGCCGCAACTACACCCGCGTGGCCACCGCCGGGCCCGCCGTGCTC
>NZ_WBKT01000196.1 GCF_008868175.1 Micromonospora sp. AMSO31t | reverse complement strand
GTGGGCGGGGTGCCGTACACGTCCTGCCGGGTCACCGGCAAGGTGGTGATCAACCTGGACCGGTGGCGGACCTCGGCGCCGCACCTGGTGGCGGCGAAGCTCCCGCTGGACACCTACCGGCTCTACGTCATCAACCACGAGGTCGGTCACCAGTTGGGACACCACCACGAGGCCTGCCCCGGGAAGGGCCGGGCGGCGCCGGTGATGCAGCAGCAGACGCTCTTCCTGAACGGCTGCCGGCCGAACCCATGGCCGTTCGTGGGCGGGAAGCGGTACACCGGCCCGCCGGTGTGAAGGACCTGATCGTGGCGATGAGAAGTATTCCGTGGGAGAACCGGCAAAAAGGGCTAATTGCCCGAATTGCCATGGCACGCTGAGGGCATGACGTCGTCGTCCCCTTACGACCCGCCTGACGATCCCCGCCCGCCGAGGCTGGACTTCGACCGCCCGCCGGCCCACCCGGGAACAACCCCGCCGGCCCGGCCCGGCCTGCGCCGGATGCGGCGCCGCCGGCGGCGCGCCGTGCTGCTCCTGGTGGCGCTGCTCGCCGCGGGCGCCGGCGCGGCCGGCGTGACCCGGCTGTCCGGGCCGGACGGGCCGGTGCACCTGTCCGGCCGGCACCCGCTGTCCGCCGCCGACCCGTCCCTGGCCAACGGCACCGGTGACGGGCCCCGGACCGAGCCGAGCGGGTACCCCACCGCCGGCCCCGGCAACTTCGCCGTTGCCGACGGCCGCTCACCCGTACACGGTCAGGACGGACCACTGCGCCGCTACCGGGTGGAGGTCGAGCAGGACGCCGGACAGGACGTGGACGAGTTCGCCGCCACCGTGGACGCGGTGCTCGGCGACCCGCGCAGCTGGATCGCCTCCGGTGAGCTGCGGGTGCAGCGGGTGCCCGAGGCCGACGCCGCCGACTTCACCATCTACCTGGCCACCCCGGCCACCTCGGAGCGGATGTGCGCCGAGGGCGGGCTGAGCACCGAGCGGTACACCTCCTGCCGGCTGCCCGGCCGGGTCGTCATCAACCTGGCCCGCTGGATGGAGGCGGTGCCCGACTACGGGGCCCCGCTGGAGGTCTACCGGACCTACGTGGTGAACCACGAGGTCGGGCACGAGTTCGGCGAGCTGCACCAGGCCTGCCCCGAGCCCGGCGCACCGGCCCCGGTGATGCAGCAGCAGACGTACGGGCTGGACGGCTGCGTGGCGAACGCCTGGCCGTACGTCGACGGGATCCGCTACGAGGGCGAGCCGATCGACGGGGTCTGAGATATTCCCGCTCCCGCATGTCGGGCTACGTGGCCCTCATCATGGCCGATCCCCAGCGGGGCGAGCGACAATGGCGCGGTCCCACCGCCGATCCCGGGGAGTCCACCGTGTCGTTGCCCCCGCTCGTCGAGCCCGCCGCCGAGCTGACCGTAGACGAGATCCGTCGCTACTCCCGCCACCTGATCATCCCGGACGTCGGGGTCGAGGGGCAGAAGCGGCTGAAGAACGCCCGGGTGCTGTGCGTGGGCGCCGGAGGGCTCGGCTCACCGGCCCTGTTGTACCTCGCCGCCGCCGGTGTCGGCACCCTCGGCATCATCGACTTCGACACCGTCGACGAGTCCAACCTCCAGCGCCAGGTAATCCACGGCGTGTCCGACGTCGGCCGGTCCAAGGCCGAGTCCGCCGCCGCCTCGATCCGCGAGATCAACCCGCTGGTCAACGTGGAGATCCACAACACCGCGCTGGACCGGGACAACGTCCGGGAGATCTTCTCCGGCTACGACCTGATCGTCGACGGCACCGACAACTTCGCCACCCGCTACATGGTCAACGATGCGGCGGTGCTGCTCGGCAAGCCGTACGTCTGGGGTTCGATCTACCGCTTCGACGGCCAGGCGTCGGTGTTCTGGGCCGAGCACGGTCCCTGCTACCGCTGCCTCTACCCGGAGCCGCCGCCGCCCGGCATGGTCCCGTCCTGCGCCGAGGGCGGCGTGCTGGGCGTGCTCTGCGCGTCCATCGGGTCGATCCAGGTCAACGAGGCGATCAAGCTGCTCGCCGGCATCGGCGAGCCGCTGGTCGGCCGGCTGATGGTCTACGACGCCCTGGAGATGAGCTACCGCAAGATCAAGGTCCGCAAGGACCCGAACTGCGTGCTCTGCGGCGAGAACCCGACGGTCACCGACCTGCTGGAGGACTACGAGGACTTCTGCGGCGGGGTCTCCGACGAGGCGCAGGAGGCGGTGGTCGACTCGACCATCACCGCCCTGGAGCTGAAGGAGTGGCAGGACGCCGGCAAGGACGTCTTCCTGGTCGACGTCCGCGAGCCGGCCGAGTACGAGATCGTCCGGATCCCCGGCTCCACCCTGATCCCCAAGGGCGAGATCATCTCGGGCGAGGCGCTGGCGAAGCTCCCGCAGGACAAGCAGATCGTGCTGCACTGCAAGTCCGGTGTCCGCTCGGCCGAGGCGCTCGCCGCGCTCAAGGCGGCTGGCTTCAAGGACGCCGTGCACGTCCAGGGCGGCGTGCTCTCCTGGATCAAGCAGATCGACCCGGCTCTGCCGGCGTACTGAGTCGCGCTCGTCGAAGGGCCCTCCCGGGTGTGCCGGGAGGGCCCTTCGCGTACCGCCGGTGGGCCGGGCCACCCCTGGCCGAGCTACCGAGGCGTAACGACGTTTGCGCCGGTAGCGTGACCGGCGTGGTGGATCTGGACGCGGCGATCGGCTTCGTCGTGGCACACGGCGACGCGGTGGACCGCGCCCGCCTCTCCCGGCTGCGCACCGGCGCCCCGGTGCCGCCCGACCTGCTCGACGCGGCCGAGTCCGGGCAGGCGCCCGGCGGCGGCTGGGCCGCCGTGCTCGACGGCGAGGTCGCCTCGGTCGACGCCACCTGCTACCGCCTGGCCGAGCTGGACGACCTCGGGGCGCTGGGCCGGCCCGCCGCCCGGCACGCCCTGGACTGGCTGGCCGCCCGCCAGCTCGCCGACGGCGGCTGGGACGAGGACCCGTCGCTGGCCGGGTTCGCCCCCGAGTGGGCCACCCCGGGCGACCCGGAGGCCCGGCTCTTCCTCACCGCCAACGCCGGGTTCTGGCTCACCGTGGCCGGGCTGGACGCCCGCGCCGCCGGGCCGCTCGACCACCGGGTCGGCGGGGCGTACGCCGGGGTCGTGCAGGCGGCGGCCCAGGCGCTCGCCGGGCAGCTCGCACCGGACGGCAGCTGGCCGTCCTTCCTCCCGGCCGGCTGGCTCGCCGCGGCCGTGCTGCACCGCCAGCAGCTCTACTACGAGTCCGCCCGCATCCAGGCGGTGCTGGCCGAGCGCATCCCGCAGATGTCCCCGGCCGATGTGGCCTGGCTGGCCGCCACGCTGCGGCGGGTCGACGTGGGCGAGGAGCAGTGGCTGCTCGTCTCGGCCCGGCGGCGGCTGGCCGAGACCCAGCGCAGCGACGGCGGCTGGGACAGCGACGACGGCCACCAGTTCGACGTGCACACCACGCTGCGGGCGATCCGGGCCTGCCGCCCGACCACCCCGGAGGCCCCGGTCTCCGGCGCCCCGTTCGTCGGGTCGCAGCCGGCCGCGCCGCCGCTGGTGCCCGCGCCCCGCCCGGCGCCGGTGTCCGACCTGGTCCTGCCGCCCGCCGTCCCGTTGCCGAGGCCGGCCCCGCCGTCCGCTCCGCCACCGGAGGCGGCGCCACCCGAGCCGGCCGCGCCGACCGCCTGAGCCCCGGCTGAGCCGACCGCCTGAGCCGGCCCGCTCAGCGCAGGTGGCCGTCGCCCGTGACGACGTACTTGGTGCTGGTCAGCTCGGGCAGCCCCATCGGGCCGCGGGCGTGCAGCTTCTGGGTGGAGATGCCGATCTCGGCGCCGAAGCCGAACTCGCCCCCGTCGGTGAACCGGGTGGAGGCGTTCACCATCACGGCCGCCGCGTCCACCCGGGCCACGAACTCGCGGGCCGCCGGCTGGGAGTCGGTGACGATCGCCTCGGTGTGGCCGGTGCCGTGCCGCCGGATGTGCGCGACCGCCGCGTCCAGCGAGTCGACCACGGCGACCGAGATGTCGGCGGAGAGGTATTCGGTGTCGAAGTCCTCGTCGGTGGCCGGCACCACGGCGTCGGAGTAGGTCGCCACCCGCGCGTCGCCGTGCACGGTCACCCCGGCGTCGGCGAAGGCGGCCAGCACGGCCGGCAGGAAGGCGTCCGCGACGCCCGCGTGCACCAGCAGGGACTCGGCTGTGTTGCAGGTGGACAGGCGCTGCGTCTTGGAGTTCAGGGTGACCGCCACGGCCTTGGCCAGGTCGGCGGCGGCGTCCACGTAGACGTGGCAGTTGCCCACCCCGGTCTCGATCACCGGCACGGTCGACTCCTCGACCACAGTCCGGATGAGGGACGCGCCGCCGCGCGGGATCAGCACGTCGACCAGGCCGCGGGCACGCATCAGCTCCTTGACCGAGTCGCGGGTGCTGGCATCGAGGAGCTGCACCGCGTCGGCCGGCAGGCCGGCGCCGGCGACCGCGTCGCGGAGCACCGCGACCAGGGCGGCATTGGAGTGCGCCGCCGAGGAGGAGCCGCGCAGGAGAGCCGCGTTGCCGGACTTCAGGCAGATCCCGGCCGCGTCGACGGTCACGTTGGGACGGCCCTCGTAGATGATGCCGACCACCCCGAACGGCACCCGGACCTGCCGCAGCTCCAGCCCGTTGGGCAGGGTCGCGCCGCGGACCACCTCACCGACCGGGTCGGGCAGCGCGGCCATCTGCCGCAGCGCGTCGGCGATGGCGGCCACCCGGGCCTCGTCGAGGGCCAGCCGGTCCAGCACGGCCGCGCTCAGCCCGGCCTCCCGCCCGGCCGCCAGGTCCGCCGCGTTCGCGGTCAGGATCTCGGGGGTACGCGCCACCAGCGCGTCGGCCATCGCGTGCAGCGCGGCGTCCTTGACCGTCCGGGTGGCGACCGCCAGGGCCTCCGCCGCGCCCCGGGCCCGGCGGGCCTGCTCGACCACACTCATGCCAGCACTCCTCACAGCAGGACGAGGTCGTCGCGGTGGACGACCTCCCGTTCGTACGCCGGGCCGAGCGCCGCGGCGAGTTCCGAGGTGGAGCGGCCGAGCAGACCGGGCAGCTCGACCGCGTCGTAGTTGACCAGCCCACGGGCGACCGGCGCGCCCTCGGTGTCGACCAGGTCCACCGGGTCCCCGGCGGTGAACGCGCCGTCGACCGCGGTGATCCCGGCCGGGAGCAGGGACTTGCGCCGCCCGACCACGGCCTGCACGGCGCCCGGGTCGAGGTGCAGCCGGCCGCGCGGCGCGGTGGCGTGCGCCAGCCAGAAGAGCCGGGCGGCGGGGCGCCGGCTGCTCGGGTGGAAGAAGGTGCCGACCGGCTCGCCGGCCAGCGCCGGCCCGGCCAGTGGCGCGGCGGTGAGCACCACGGGAACGCCGAAACCGGTGGCGATCCGGGCGGCCTCGACCTTGGTGACCATGCCGCCGGTGCCCACTCCGGCCCGGCCCGCGCCGCCGATGTCGATGCCGGCCAGGTCGCCCTCGCCGTGCACCTCGGTGATCCGGGTGCTGCCGGCGCGGGTCGGGTCGCCGGTCCAGAGCGCGTCGACGTCCGACAGCAGCACCAGCAGGTCGGCGTCGACCAGGGCGGCGACCAGCGCGGCGAGCCGGTCGTTGTCGCCGAACCGGATCTCCTCGGTGGCGACCGTGTCGTTCTCGTTGACGATCGGCACGGCCCGCAGGTCGAGCAGCTTGCGCAGGGTCCGGTACGCGTTGCGGTAGTGCGCCCGCCGGGTCACGTCGTCGACGGTGAGCAGCACCTGCCCGACGGTGAGCCGGTGCCGGGCGAAGGCCGCCGCGTACCGGCCGATGAGCAGGCCCTGCCCGACGCTGGCGGCGGCCTGTTGGGTGGCCAGGTCGCGGGGGCGCCGGGGCAGCCCGAGCGGGGCCAGGCCGGCGGCGATCGCGCCGGAGGACACCAGCACGACCTCGCGCCCCGCGGCGGCCAGCGCGCCGAGCGTGTCGACAAGTGCGTCGACCCGGGCGTCGTCCAGGCCGCCGGCCGGGGTGGTCAGCGAGGACGAGCCGATCTTGACGACGATCCGGCGGGCCGAGGTGACTGCTTCGCGCACCGGACCATTCTGCGCGCTGCGGTCCGCCGCACCTCGGCGCGTTCCCATATCGTGGCAGCCCGTGACACCTGACGAGTACGTCGAGGCGGTGCTGGACCTGGTCGAGCGGATCCCGCCGGGCCGGGTGATGTCGTACGGGGCGGTGGCCGACGCCCTCGCCGAGCGGTCGGGGCGGGCGTCGGCCCGGCTGGTCGGTTCGATCATGGCCCGGCACGGTGGCGGGGTGCCGTGGCACCGGGTGGTGAACTCGGCCGGCCGGCTGCCACCGGGGCACGAGGTGGAGGCGCGGGCCCGGCTGCGTGCCGAGGGCTGCCCCCTGCGCCCGTCGGGGGTGGACATGACGGCGGCGTGGTCGCCCGACGAGGGGATGTGACCGCCGACATAACGTGAGTAGCATTCGGCTCCATGACAGGAACGGGCGGGAGCCTGCCTCGCCGGGTGCACGCCGGATACGCGCTGGGCTCCCTGGTCACCGGCGCGTTCGGCACGGTGCCCGGGCTGCTCCTGCTGCCGTACCTCACCGACACGCTGGGTGTCGCCGCCGGGATGGCGGCCCTGCTGGTGCTCCTGCCGAAGGCGTGGGACGTGCTGGTCAACCCGGTCGCCGGGCGGATCTCCGACCGGACCCGGTCCCGCTGGGGCGCGCGCCGGCCCTGGCTGCTCGGCGGCGGGCTCGCGCTGGCCGTGCTCTTCGCCTCGATCTTCGCGGCGCCGTTCGGGTCCGGCCCGGCCGCCGGGACGTACGTGGCCGTGGCGTTCCTGGCCACCGCGACCGCCTTCGCGTTCTTCCAGGTGCCCTACGTGGCCATGCCCGCCGAGCTGACCGACGACCCGGCGGAGCGTACCCGGCTGATGAGCTGGCGGATCGCGGTGCTGGCGCTGGCCATCCTGGTCTCCGGCGCGGTCGCCCCGGCCGTGGTGACCGCCGGCGGCGACGGCGTGCCCGGGCACCGCTGGATGGGTCTGTTCGTGGCCGCGCTGATCGTGGCCGGCACGGTCGGCGCGTTCCTCGGCACCCGGTCCGCGCCGACCGGCACCGTGGGGGAGAGCGAGCCGAGCCTGCGCGCCCAGCTCGCGGTCGCCGGCCGGAACCGGCCCTTCCGGGCGCTGCTGGTCTGCTTCGTGATCCAGTCCGCGGGGGTGGCCACCGTGCTGGCCGGGGTGAAGTACTTCGCCGACCAGGTGCTCCGCGCCCCCGACAGCGGGCCGACCCTGCTCTTCGCCTGCTTCGTCGGCCCGGCGCTGCTGGTCATGCCGCTGTGGACCCGGGCCGGCGCCCGGCTGGGCAAGCGCGCCGCGCTGGTCGCCGCCTCGCTGATCTTCGGGGCCGGCGCGCTGGCCCTGGTCGCCGCCCCCGCGCTCCCGCCTGCCGGGGTCTACGCCGTGGTCGCCCTCATCGGCGTCGGCTACGCCGGCCAGCAGGTCTTCGCGCTGGCCATGCTGCCGGACTGCATCGCCTACGACACCGCCCGCACCGGCCGCCGGCAGGCCGGCGTGTTCACCGGGCTGTGGACCGCGGGGGAGACCTTCGGCCTGGCCCTCGGCCCCGGCATCTACGGCCTGGTCCTCCAGCTCTCCGGCTACGTCTCCTCGTCCACCGGGGTCGCGGCGGCCCAGTCGGCGACGGCCCGACTCGGCGTGCTGCTCGGCTTCACCGTTTTGCCGGCCGTGCTGGTCGCCGCCCCCGTGGTGCTGCTGCGCGGCTACACCCTGACCCCGGCCCAGCTGGCCGCCGCGCCCGCGCCCGGCGAGGTCGCCCCGGCGGCGCGGGCCTGAGGCACGCGAGTCCGTCCGCCCGGCCGGACCGTCACGAGAGGAACAACCCGAGCACCATGACCGACACGGCAGGGACGGGCGCGCTGCCCGTCGAGGGGGTGCCCGCGGCGCGGGTGCTCGACGAGATCCGGGCCCTGCGGGCGGCCGACCGCCCGACGCACGGCGGGCGGCTGTTCGCCTACGTCTACGACCCCGGGGTGGCCGGGCTGGACGAGCTGGCGCAGGCCGCGCACGCCGAGAGCGCGCACGTCAACGGCCTCGACCCGACCGCGTTCCCGTCCCTGCTGGCCATGGAGAACGCGGTGGTCGGTGCGGCCGCCCGGCTGCTCGGCGGCGGCCCCGGCACGTCCGCGCCGGACGTGGTCGGCAGCGTCACCAGCGGCGGCACCGAGTCGCTCATCCTGGCCGTCAAGGCGGCCCGGGACGCCCGGCCCGACCTCGCCGAGCCGCGCATCGTGGTGCCGGTGAGCGGGCACGCCGCCTTCGCCAAGGCGGCCCACTACCTGCGGGTGGCCCTCGACCCGGTGCCCGTCGACCCGGTGACCCTGCGGCCGGCCGTCGCCGACGTGGCCGCCGCGATCCGGCCGGAGACCGTGCTGGTCGTCGCCTCCGCCCCGTCGTACGCGCACGGCGTCGTCGACCCGGTGGCGGAGATCGCGGCCGTGGCGGCCGCGGCCGGCGTGCGCTGCCACGTGGACGCCTGCTTCGGCGGCTGGACGCTGCCGTGGCTACGCCGGCTCGGCACCCCGGTGCCCCCGTTCGACTTCGCCGTGCCCGGAGTCACCTCGATCTCGGTCGACCTGCACAAGTACGCGTACGCCCCGAAGGGCGTGTCGGTGCTGCTGCACCGGGACCCGGGGCTGCGCGTCCCGCAGTTCTTCGCGTACGCCGACTGGCCCGGCTACACGATGGTCAACCCGGTGATCGCCTCGACCCGGTCGGGCGGGCCGATCGCCGCCGCGTACGCCACCCTGCGGCACCTCGGCGAGGACGGCTACCTGCGGCTGGCCGCGCTGACCCGGGACGCGGTCGCCGGACTGGCCGACGCCGTCCGCGCGGTCGACGGGCTGCGGCTGATGGCCGAGCCGGAGTCCACGGTGGTCTGCTTCACCGCCGGCGACCCGGGGCTGGACCTGTTCGTGCTGGTGGACGAGCTGACCGCCCGGGGCTGGCACACCCAGCCGCAGCTCGCGTACGCCGGCCTGCCGGCCAGCGTGCACCTCACGGTGACCGCGGCGGTGGCCCCGCGGGTGGCCGAGTTCGGCCCGGCGCTGGCCGAGGCCGCGGCGGCGGCCCGGGCGGCCGGGCCGGTCGTGCTGCCGCCGGAGCTGCTGGCGCTGGCCGGCAGCCTCACCCCGGAGGCGCTCACCCCCGACCTGATCGCCGGGCTCGCGGCTGGCCTGGGGCTCGACGCCGGGTCGGCGCCGGACCGGATGGCGGCGGTCAACACCCTGCTCGACGCGGCCCCGGTCCGGCTGCGCGAGCGGCTGCTCGTGGAGTTCGTCGGGCTGCTGCAACGGCCGACCTGGTAGCGCGGTGACGGACCCGGCGCGGAGGCGCCGGGTCCGTCACCGCGTCCTCAGCCGGTCCCTCCGGCACCCCCTCCTGATCCGCGATCTGCCCGACGGTGAGGTCGGCCAGGTAGTGCAGCACCACGGCGCGGCGCTGGGCGGCGGGCGGCTGGGCCAGCGCGGCGGCCAGCGCCACCCGGTCCGGCCCCGGACCCGGCACGTGCTCCTCGCGCTGCCGGTGCAGCCAGGACTGGGCCGTCCGAAGCCGCCGCCAGCGGCTGGTGGCCAGGTTCCAGGCGACCCGGCGTACCCAGGCCACCGGGTCGTCGTAGCGGGACACCCGCGACCAGCGGGCGAACGCGCGGCAGAACGCCTCCTGCACCAGATCCTGCGCCTGCGACAGGTCACCGCAGTACGCGGCGAGCTGGAGCGTCAGCGACCGGAAGTGCGCATGGTAGAGGCCGTCGAAGTCGACCGCCTCGCGCCCGTCCGGGCGCCCCGCTGTCCCCTCGGGTGGCGGCTCGTCGAGCCGCATCTCCCTCGTCACCGTCATCTGGTCCTCCCCGTGCGGGTGCCGCCGGCGCGGTCACGCCCGTCACACGCCCCGACGCCGCCGCAGGTTGCGCCGGTTGCCCGCTCCGGCACTGTGGTTGACTGTCAACCCGGAGACAGGCGAGGGAGGGAGGCCCGAGGTGCAGGTGCCGGCCGTGCTCGGTGAGCCGATCCGGTTCGTGCTGAACTGGGGCCGCCGCTACTCGCTCTGGGTGTTCAACTTCGGGCTGGCCTGCTGTGCCATCGAGTTCATCGCCACCAGCATGGGCCGGCACGACTTCATGCGGCTCGGCGTGATCCCGTTCGCCCACGGCCCCCGCCAGGCCGACCTCATGGTGGTCTCCGGCACGGTCACCGACAAGATGGCCCCGGCCGTCAAGCGGCTCTACGACCAGATGCCCGAACCGAAGTACGTGATCTCGTTCGGCGCCTGCTCGAACTGCGGCGGACCCTACTGGGACTCCTACTCGGTGACGAAGGGCGTCGACCAGCTCATCCCGGTCGACGTCTACGTGCCCGGCTGCCCGCCCCGCCCCGAGGCGCTGCTGCACGGCATCCTCCGTCTCCAGGAGAAGATCGCCGCCGAGCAGTCCGGCGTCGGCGGCGGGCC
>NZ_WBKT01000195.1 GCF_008868175.1 Micromonospora sp. AMSO31t | reverse complement strand
GGTCGGGAGGGCTAGCCTGCGGGATCATGGACCTCTCCGACGTCGCGCTGCTGGTCGCCGCCGGTCTCGCCGCGGGCACGGTGAACGCGGTGGCCGGGGGTGGCTCCCTGATCACCTTCCCGGCCCTGATCGCGATCGGCCTGCCCCCGGTGCCCGCGAACGTCAGCAACTCGGTGTCGGTCTTCCCCGGCTACGTGGCCAGCGTGGCGGGCAGCCGGGCGGACCTGCCCCGGGGGCGGGCGCTCTGGCCGCTGCTGCCGACGGCGGTGGCCGGCACGATCGTCGGTTGCGTGCTGCTGCTGGCCACCCCGGCCCGCGCGTTCGAACTGGTGGTGCCGTTCCTGGTGCTGGGCGCGACCGCCGTGCTGGCCTTCCAGGATCCGCTGCGCCGGCTGGTCGGCCATCCGGCCGACCTGAGCCCGCGCCGCCGCACCGTCACCGTGCAGGCCATGGTCGCGCTGGGCACGGTGTACGGCGGCTACTTCGGCGCGGCGCTCGGGGTGATGCTGGTGGCCGGTCTGGCCCTGGTGCTGGACGCCACGCTGGCCCGGGTGTCGGCCATCAAGAACCTGCTCTCGGCCGTGGTGGGGCTGACCACGCTTGTGGTGTTCGCGCTCTTCGGGCCGGTCGACTGGGCCGCCGTCGCGGTGGTCGCGCCGGCCACCCTGGTCGGCGGGTACGTGGGCGCCCGGCTGGTCCGCCGGCTCCCGCCGGTGGTGCTGCGGACCCTCATCGTCGTCTTCGGCACGGTGATCGGCCTCCACCTGCTCTACCGCGCCCTGGGCTGACCGACCCGGGAGGGGCCCCGGCAGGAAGGGCCCCTCCGCAGAATCAGTACGCCTCGCCGACCGGCTCCTCCGGTGCGTGCTCGTTGCGTCGGGCGGCGGAGTTCCACCGGGACCAGAGCACCCGCTCGCCGTAGCCGGCGGCCATCACGTGCGCGAAGGCGAGGTAGACCACCACGCCGACGGCGAGCACCCCGAACCCGACCCAGAACGGCAGGGCGAGCGAGTGCTCGGCGAGCTTGCCGGAGATGATCGGGGCCGGCGCGGCGGCGCCCCAGCGGACCAGGTTGAACGCGCCGGTGGCGACCCGCCGGTCGCTGGAGCCGAGGCCCAGGGCGAGGTCGGTGAGGTTGGCGTTGGCCAGGCCCATGAACAGGCCGGCGAGGACCAGGACCACCAGCGACATGGCGGTGCCGGTGGAGGTGGCGAAGAGAACCATGCAGACCAGCAGGCCGGCGATGGCGACGCCGACGGTCTGCACCGCGCCGATCCGGTGCGCCAGCCGGTGGCCGATCAGCAGGATGCCGGCGGCCAGGCCGAGGCCCCAGCCGGTGAAGGCCAGGCCCAGCGGGATGACGTCGAGGTGCAGGTAGAGCGGCGTGTAGCCGAGCACCACGAAGAAGACGAAGTTGTAGGCGGCGGTGACCACGCAGAGGGTGATGAACGCCGGCTTGCGGTAGGTGGAGAAGATCGAGTCGAGGCGTACGGGCGCCTGCCGGTTGGCCGGTTCGCGGAGCTTGCGCGAGGCGACGGCCAGCGCCAGCACCATGAACACGCCGCAGACGAAGAAGGGCAGCCGCCAGGACACCTCGCCGAGCAGGCCGCCGATCAGGGGGCCGACGGCGAAGCCGAGACCGAGCGCGGTCTCGAAGAGGCCGACCACCCACTCCCGGTCGTTGGCAAGGTTGACCAGCACCACCATGGCGGTGGCGAAGAACATGGCGTTGCCCAGGCCCCAGACGCCGCGCAGCACGGAGAGCTGCACGATGTCGTTGCTGAACGACGCGAGGATGGCGGCCAGGCCGACCACCGAGACGCCGGTGATCAGCACCGGCTTGAAGCCGAACTTCCCGCTGGCGAGGGTCGCCGGGATCATGCCGAGTGCCATCACCGCGATGTACGCGGTGAAGAGCAACTCGACCTGCCAGGCGGTGACGCCGATCGCCTCGCCGATGGCGGGCAGGATCGGGTCCACCACGGCGATGCCGGCGATGGCGAGGAAGGCCACCAGGGTGGTGGCGTAGATGGCACTGCGGTTGGGTTCGGATCGCCGATCCACTCCGCGCCTCCAGACAGATAGCTGTATCTTACAGGTAAATCAGTTGTATCATACAGCTATGAGGGACGACGCCCACGCGGAAGATGTCACACTCGGCCGGATCGAGACCGAGGTCGCGCTGCTCATGCGCCTCGGCGAGGCGACCCGGCGGGCCAGCGGCACGGCCGAGCACCGGGTGCTGGACCGGGCGGCGTACGTGATCCTGCGGCACCTGGCCGGCGCCGGCCCGCAGAACGTCTCCGCGCTGGCCACGAAGCTGAACCTGGACGGCTCCACGGTCACCCGCCAGGTCTCGGCCATGCAGCGGGACGGGCTGATCGCGCGTACCCCGGACCCGGCCGACGGGCGCGGCACGGTGATCTCACCGACCCCGGCCGGCCTCCAGCGGATGGCCGCCGTACGGGCGGCCCGCACCCGGCTCTACGGCGACATCCTGGCCGCCTGGTCACCGGCCGACCGGGAGAGCCTCGCGGACCTCCTGCACCGGCTCAACGAGGCCCTCGAATCACGCACCCGCCGCCGCTGAACGCACGGCGAGGCCCCGGCCGCCGTCCTGGCGACCGGGGCCTCGCGGCAGCTCAGGCGACCGGTTCGGGGGCGACGTCCGCGTCTCGCTCCGTGCCCGGGGTGACCCGCGGGTCGCCCTCGTCGGCGAAGTAGTCGTCCGGCGTGGTGGCGTCCACCCCGTCGGCCACCTTCGCGGCCCGCAGCACCAGCGTGAGCAGCGCGGCCACCGCGAGGTTGACCAGCACCGCCACGATGCCCACGTAGATCGTCTTCGTGGTGTCGAAGCCGAACTTCTCCAGCGGGAAGGCCGAGCCGGCGAAGTGCTTCTTGCCGGTCGCCGGGTTCCCGATCTGGTAGAGCATCCACATGCCGAGCCCCATGCCGGCCACCCAGCCGGCGATCAGCGCGCCCCGGTGGAACCAGCGGGTGTAGAGGCCCAGCGCCACCGCCGGCAGCGTCTGCAGGATGATCACGCCGCCGATGAGCTGGAGGTCGATGGAGAACTGCGGGTCGAGGAAGACGATGCACGCCACCGCGCCGACCTTCACCACCAGCGAGGTGATCTTCGAGACGTTCGCCTCCTGCGCCGGGCTGGCGTCCCGCTTCAGGTACTCCTTGTAGATGTTGCGGGTGAACAGGTTCGCCGCCGCGATCGACATGATCGCCGCCGGCACCAGCGCGCCGATGCCGATGGCCCCGTACGCCACGCCCGCGAACCAGTCCGGGAACTGGCTGTCGAAGAGCAGCGGCACCACCGTGTTGCCGTCGACGCTGCCGGCCTTGGCGCCGGGCAGCGGCTTCACGCCGGCCGCGATGGCCATGTAGCCGAGCAGCGCGATCAGCCCGAGCAGCAGGCTGTACGCCGGCAGCGCGGACATGTTCCGCTTGATCACGTCCCGGTTCTTACTGGCCAGCACGCCGGTGATGCTGTGCGGGTAGAGGAACAGCGCCAGCGCCGAGCCGAACGCCAGAGTGACGTACTGGAGCTGGTTGTTGGCGTTGAGCAGGATGCCGTCCCCCGGCGCCGGTGACGCCTTGAACTTCGCGTCGGCCGCGTCGAAGATGTCACCCCAGCCGCCCAGCTTGTAGGGCAGGTAGACGACCGCCACCAGGATCACGATGTAGATCAGCGAGTCCTTGACGAAGGCGATCAGCGCCGGCGCGCGCAGCCCGGACTGGTAGGTGTAGGCCGCCAGGATGGCGAAGGCGATGATGATCGGCAGGTGCCGGGCCAGCGCGCTGTCCCCGGTCACGCCCATCGTCTTGAGCACCGCCTCGATGCCCACCAGCTGCAGGGCGATGTACGGCATGGTCGCCACGATGCCGGTGATCGCGATCAGCAGCGCGAGGATCGGCGAGTCGAACCGGTTGCGGACGAAGTCCGCCGGGGTGACGAAGCCGTGCCGGTGCGAGACCGACCAGAGCCGGCACAGCACCAGGAACACCAGCGGGTAGATGACGATCGTGTACGGCACGGCGAAGAAACCCGCCGCCCCGGCCCCGAAGATCAGCGCCGGCACCGCCACGAAGGTGTACGCGGTGTAGAGGTCACCGCCGACCAGGAACCAGGTGATCCAGCCGCCGAAGCTGCGGCCGCCCAGGCCCCACTCGTCCAGGTGGGCCATGTCCCGCGGCGCCCGCCACCGGGCCGCCACGAAACCCATGGCGCTGACCAGCAGGAAGAGGAGGCTGAAGACGATGATCTCGGTGAGGTGGTCGCGCCACATCAGCGGTCACCTCCCCGCTTCTTGGTCATCTGGTAGACCAGCGTGGTGGTGGCCACGCCGAGGATGATCCAGGCCAGTTGCAGCCAGTAGAAGCGCGGAAAGCCGAACAGCCGGGGCGAGTCGGCGTTGAAGAAGGCCGGGATCAGCGGCACCACGATCGGTATGAAGAGCAACCAGTTCCAGGGACTGTGGTCCTTCGCCCTGGATCGCGCCGTTGTCGGCGCCTCCGGTTCTGGTGCTGCCATGTGACACACCTCCGGGAACTCGTAACTTGCCATGTGACGGCCGGAGGCTACGACCCTGTGAGTGCGGTCACGTTCTACCGGAGGACGGCGATGCGCCGAGCGGCCGCCCGCGTGCGCCGAACGGCCGCGGCTCAGGGTTGCGGCGCGGCGTCAGGCGCGCCGAGGCGGTCAGAGGTCGGCCAGGTGGGAGGTGTCGTTGACCGAGCGGACCGCGACGCCGCCGTCCGGGTAGAGGTCGAGCACCGAGACGCCCGCGGTGTCCAGGTAGAGCCGGTGCAGGAAGGCGTCGCCGGCCGCGAGGGCGTCGCGCAGCACCAGCTTGATCGGCGAGACGTGGGAGACCACCACGACGGTCTCCCCCGGGTACGCCTTCCGCAGCCGGTCGACCGCCCGGCCGGTCCGCTCGGCGACGGCGACGAACGACTCGCCCTCCGGCGGGGCGATGCTCGTGGAGGCCAGCCAGGCGTCCAGTTCCCCGGCCCAGCCCTCACGCACCTCGGCGAAGGTGCACCCCTCCCAGACCCCGAAGTCGCACTCGATCAGGTCGTCGTCGGGGCGTACCGGCGGGTTGCCGACCAGCGCGGCGACCGCCTCGGCGGTGGCCACGCAGCGCGCGAGCGGGGAGCTGACCACGGCCGCGACCGACGGTGCGAGGGCGGCCACCCGGGCGGCCGTGGCCCGGGCCTGGGCCCGTCCCCGGTCGGTCAGCGGCACGTCGCCGCGCCCGGAGTAGCGCTTCTGCACGGTCCGCTCGGTCTCGCCGTGCCGGACCAGGATCAGTCGGGTGGCCTCCTCGGTGGGGCGCGGCTCCCAGGAGGCCGGCGTGGTGGCCGGGTCGGTGCCGGTGGCCCGGCCGGTCGCGGCCCGGGCGGCCACCTCGCGCACGGCCGGCTCGGGGGCCGCGACCTCGCGCGGCAACTCCACCACCGGCCCGGCCGGGGCCAGCCCCGCGGCCGCGTCCATCGCCGCGTTGGCCAGTGCGTCGGCGTGCTTGTTGCGCTCCCGGGGCACCCACGTGAACCGCACGCTCGCGAAGCGGCCGACCAGGCCGGCGGCCTGCGCGGCGAGCGGCCGCAGCCCGGGGTTCTTGATCTGCCAGCGGCCGCACATCTGCTCGACCACCAGCTTGGAGTCCATCCGGGCCTCCACCTCGGCCGCGCCCAGCTCGGCGGCTGCCTCCAGCCCGGCGATCAGGCCCCGGTACTCGGCCACGTTGTTGGTGGCCATGCCGATCGCCTCGGCCCGCTCGGCCAGCACCTCGCCGGTTGCCGGGTCCCGGACCACCGCGCCGAAACCGGCCGGCCCCGGGTTGCCCCGGGAGCCGCCGTCGACCTCGATCACGACCGCGCGCACCGCCACGACGGCTACAGCCCCGACTCGTTGGTCCGGACCATGATCCGCCGGCACTCCTCGCAGCGGACCACGTCGTCCGGGTCGGCCTTGCGGATCCGGGCCAGGTCGGCGCCGGAGAGCTCCAGCCGGCAGCCCCCGCAGCGGGCGCCGGTGAGCAGCGCCGCGCCGAGGCCGGTGTCCGTGCGGATCTTGTCGTAGAGGGCGACCAGGTCCGCCGGCAGGTCGCCGGCGAGCGGCTGGCGGGCGCCGCGCTTGAACTCCTCGTCCTTGGCGATCTCGGCGAGGCTGTCGTCGCGGCGCTGCTCGGCCGCGACGCGCCGGTCCCGGGCCTCGGCGATCCGCCGCTCGACGCCGTCCAGCACGCCCTGCGCGGTCTCCCGCTGCTCCATCAGCTCCAGCTCGGCGTCCTCCAGGTCGCCCTGCCGGCGGTTCAGCGAGGCCAGCTCGTGCTGGAGCGCCTCCAGCTCACGGGCCGGGCCGGTGCCCGCGGCCAGCCGGTTCTCGTCCTTGCTCTTGCGGGCCCGGACCTGGTCGACGTCCTTCTCCAGCCGGGCGATGTCCCGGTCCAGGTCGTCGACGGCCACCTGGGCGCGGACCCGCTCGTCCTCCAGCGCGGAGAGCTCGCGCGCCAGGGCCTCCAGCTCGGCCAGCTCCGGCAGCGTCCGGCGGCGGTGGGCGAGCTGGGCGAGGGCGGTGTCGATCCCCTGCAGGTCGAGCAGGCGGCGCTGCACCTTCGGGTCAGCCTTCACGGTCGGGGCTCCTTGTCGTCCGGTCGGGTGCGGCGGCGTGCACGGTCCATGGGTCGGTGTCCAGGTCGGACACCGTGGTCTCGACGCCCAGCTCGTCCCGCAGGTGGGCGGCCAGGTCGTCCAGCCAGGGTCGCTCGGTCGCCCAGTGGGCGGCGTCCAGCAGGGCCGGGCCGCCGGCGGCGAGGTGCTCTCCGGCGGGGTGGTGGCGCAGGTCGGCGGTGAGGAACGCGTCCACCCCGGCCGCGGTCGCCTCGGCGAGGAAGCTGTCCCCCGAGCCGCCGCTGACGGCGAGGGTACGAACCATACGCCCGGGATCCCCGGCGGCGCGAACTCCCCAGGCGGTGACGGGGAGCACGGCGGCGGCGTGCCGGGTCAGCTCGGCCAGGGTGAGCGGGGTGGGCAGCTTGCCGATCCGGCCGATGCCCCGGCCGGGGCCGGCGGCGGGCGAGCCGGGGCGGGGCGGGTGCAGCGGGCGCAGCCCGGTCAGCCCGAACCGGGCGGCCAGCGCGTCGGACACCCCGGGGTCGGCCACGTCGGCGTTTGTGTGCGCCACGTACAGCGCCACGTCGGCCTTGATCAGCCGGTGCACGATCCGCCCCTTGTACGTGGTGGCGGCCACCGACGAGACCCCGCGCAGCAGCAGCGGGTGGTGCGCAACGATCATGTCGGCCCCGGCGGCGAGCGCCTCGGCCACCGTCTCCGGGACCACGTCGACCACGCAGGCGACCCGCCGGACCGTGGCGTCGGGCTCACCGAGCACCAACCCGACCCGGTCCCACTCCTCGGCCCAGGCGGGCGGGTAGCGCCGGTCGAGCGCGGCCACCACGTCGGCGACCGTGGGCGACGATCCGGTTGTGCTCACGGCCGGCCAGCTTACCGGCGCCGGGCGGCCGACATGCCCGATGGCGGTCAGGAGGGGCCCCCTGTACAACGGAATGCGTTAACAAGGGGCCCCTGCTTGCACCTCAGCCCACCGGGGCGGCCGGGCGTGGCGCGACGCGGAGGGCGGCCAGGCCGGCCCCCCACGGGAAGGTGTCCAGGTGCCGCTCACCGGTGCCCGGCGGGTGCAGCGGCACCACGTGGTCGCCGAAGACGACCCGGACGCCCCATTCGCGCAGCCGGGCCAGGCTGGCCCGGAACGCCGGGTGGGCGGCCATCGCCACGTTGGTGTACGGCACGGCCGCGATCGGCACCCCCATCCCCTGGCCCTCGACCAGCAGGCCGAGTGCGAGGGTGTCGGCGATGCCGACCGCCCACTTGTTGACGGTGTTGACCGTCGCCGGGCAGACCAGCATGGCGCCCGCCGGGGGCAGCACGTCCGGGTCACCCGGGTTCTTGTAGTGGGTGCGGACCGGGTGACCGGTCTGCCGGGCCAGCGCCGTCCGGTCGACGAACTTCGCGCCGTCCGGCGTGGTCACCACGCAGACCTGCCAGCCGTCCTGCTGGGCGAGGTCGACCAGCCGGCCGACGTGACGGGCCAGCGGCGAACCGCAGGCGATGACGTAGAGCACCGGTCGGTGCCCGTTGCTGGTGTGCGGACCGCTCATCCGGCCCGACCCGCGCTCAAGCCGCCGCCTCCCCTGCGGTCGGCGTCGGCTTGAGGCGGGGCCGCACTGTGCCCGCTGATTCGCTCGCTGCGCTCACTCATACTCCGACTCCCATGTGCTCAGCCAACTCCGCGATCGGCGGAGGCGGCGCACCCCGTGTGCGACGGAGTACGTCCGACATCACCTCGTGGGCGATGGGCCGGCAACGGATCTCGGAGGGCGCGAGCCGGTCGCCGCGGAGCAGCATGTCCCCGGCGTTGGCGACGTCGCCGACCTGGGCGAAGCCGCGGGCGATGTCCAGCAGGTGGTGCGCGCGCCGCTCGGGCAGCAGCGCGTTGAACGCGGGCTCGGCCAGCCGGTGGTGGGTCTCCACCGCCCGGCCGCCGTCGCCCAGCTCGACGGCGGCGGCGGCCCGGTGCAGCTCGAGGTTGGTCGGGCCGAACGAGGTCCAGTAGTGGTTGTGGTCCCCGCCGAGCAGGGTGGCCGCCTCGGCCGCCCCGGTCAGCAGGTCGTCCACGGTCGCCGAGTCGCCGATGCGGGCCGCGGCCATGGCGCCCTGGAGCAGCAGCATCCCGTAGACCGAGAGGCGTTCCGGCCGGACGTCGTTCTCGCCGCCCGGGGCCAGCCGGTTGGCGATCCGCACGTTGAGTTCGAGTGCGGGGCGGGGGCGGCCCATGGCGACGAGGGCGTTGCACACCCGGGTGGTGGCGATGCCGGCGAGCAGGGGGTCGTCGGCCCGCTGGGCGACCGCCATCGAGCGGTCGGCGGCCAGCCAGGACAGGTCGCACTCGCCGAGCTTGCGCAGCACCGAGGAGGCGATCTGGTAGACCTGGCCGAGCAGGTGGGCGGCCTCCCGGGCCTGGTCGCCGCCGTAGCCGGCGTCGGCGGCCTGGGCGTCGCGCAGCAGCTTGGGCAGGGCCCGGGTGAGCATGCCGTAGCGGCCGTACTGGTAGGTGAGCCAGGCGTGGTTGACCGCCTTGCGCATGTCGGTCAGCGGCGGGGGGTAGGGCGCCGCGTCGAAGTACGCGCTCATCGAGTCGTAGCGCTCCAGCGCGGCCCGGATCTCCTCGACCTCGACCTGGTCGATGCAGTTGAGGGCGTCGGTACGCCGCTCCGGGTCCTTGCCGAGGAGCAGTTGCACGTCGACCTGGAGGATGTCGGCGATCTCGTAGAGCACGGAGAACTTGTCCAGCCGCCGGACGCCGCGCTCCACCTTGTCCACCCAGCTCTTGGACTTGCCGAGCCGGTCGGCGAAGACCTGTTGGGACATCTTGCGCCGGCTCCGCCAGTACGCCACCCGCCGGCCTATGGGTAGCTCGTCCATCTCGCCATCCCTCCCCCTGCCCGCGTCCGGCTGATCTCCCCCGGTCGACCTTCGCAACGGCCGTCGGTTCTCAGGTTTTCGCTGGTCGCACAGTCTGTACGTCGTCCGTACAGCCAGTTCTCGTAGTTTTCGTGCAAGTTGCATCAGCCGTTCGTCAGCTCAACGAGCGTGGGTTACGGCAGTGACGGCGTTCGACGTGTGGTGTGTGGACAGTTCCGGGCGGGCGAGAGGGGATGGGACACATGTGGGGGAATGTCGGACCGCGCGTGGCTCACCTGTCGCCGCTGGAACGGGTCCGGCTGCGCCGGGTCGCCGTCCGCTACGCCGCCCACGGCTGGGCCGTGACCCCCGGCGCCTGCCTGGCCAACAGCCGCTTCGTCTGCGGCCGGGCCGGCTGCCCCACGGTCGGCTGCCACCCCGCCCTGGAGAACTGGGAGCACGCGGCGAGCGCCGACCCGGCCCGGGTGGCCACCTGGTGGCGCAGCCGCCCGCACGGGGTGCTGCTGCCCACCGGAGGCGCGTTCGACGTCCTGGAGGTCGCGGCCCACCTGGGCCGGCGGGTGCTCGACACGGTCGCCACCCATCCGGCCGGCTTCGGCGTACGCGGGCCGGTGCTGGTCACCCCCACCGGCCGCTGGATGTTCCTGGTGCGCCCCGGCGACCCGCTGCGCCCGGAGCTGGAGCACTGCTTCCACGTGGTCCGGCACGGTCCCGGCTCGTGGATCCCGGCCCCGCCGACCCGCCTGCCCGAGGGGACGGTCCGCTGGGCGGTCGCCCCCGAGCAGGCGCGCTGGCGGCTGCCCGACTCGTACCTGGTGCAGAACGCGCTCATCGCGGCGTTACGGGCGGCCGGGATCACGCTCGCCCCCGAACTGCTTCCCGGTCAGCTCCCCCTCCCCCGGCGCGGCTGCTGACCGGCGGCCCCCGAGCAGCGACCTCACCGGCGTCGCACTCGTTGTGCCTGGCGAGGGAGCAGAAGCGCCGGAGCGGGGGTGGAGGATGTCCGAGGACGACGCGGCCCGCCACAGCGGCGGCACCGAGCCACCGCCGCACCGGCGC
>NZ_WBKT01000194.1 GCF_008868175.1 Micromonospora sp. AMSO31t | reverse complement strand
ACCAGGTGGGCGGGAGGCCGCCGACCGGTCCCCGGGCGTGGGCGAGGGGGAGGCGCCCGCGTGGCCCGGCGGCCTGCCGGTGCCCGCCGGCACCCCGATCACCGCGCCCGGAGCGGACCCGCTCGCCGGCTACCCGGGCGTCGTGGGCGCGGTGCCCGGTGCGCCGTCGGCCACCCAGCGGGCCGGGGGCCGGGCCACCGCCGTCGCCCTCGGCGCGGCGCTGCTGCTGACCGCGCTGGGCGCGCCCCTGGGCCTGCTCTGGGCGCTGGTGGCCCCCGGCACGCCGGTGCAGATGACCGCCGACGGCGCCGTCTACGCCACCCCGCAGCCGGAGCAGCCGATCGCCGCGGACGGCTGGTTCAGCCTGCTCGCGCTCGGCTTCGGGGTGCTCGCCTCGATCACCCTCTGGGTGGCGCTGCGCCGCAGGCGAGGCCCGATCGGCCTGGTCGCCGGGGCGCTCGGCGGGCTCGGGGCGGCGGTCGTGGCCTGGCAGGTCGGCCGCCGGATCGGGCTCGGCACCTATCAGCGGCTCCTGGACACCGCGCCGCCCGGGACCGACTTCACCAAGCCCGCCGACCTGCGCGCCGGCGGGATCGACTGGTACGGGCCGCTGCCCGTCCCGCACGGCAACCTGCTGCTGGCGGCGTTCGGCGCCGCCGTGACGTACACCCTGCTGGCCGGCTGGTCGCGGTGGCCCTCGCTGCGGCCGGAGCCGGAGTGGGACGACGCCCCGGCACCCGACGCCCCGGCACCCGGCGGCCCGGCACCCGGCGGGCCAGTGCCCGGCGGCCCGGCGCCCGGCGGGCCGGGGATCAGTTCGGGACCGGGGGACCAGCCAGCTCGCTGAGCGGCACCGGGACGGCCCGGACCTGGCGGAGCAGGGCGGTCTCCCGGTTGAGCAGCCGCAGCTCGGCCCGCAGTCGCCCGGCGGTGTCGTCGATGGCGAGCAGCCGCTGCCGGTCGTCGACGGTCAGCGCCGCGGTCGCCGCGACCAGGTGCGACAGCACCGTCGGATCCTCCGGGAGCTGTTCGGAGATCTCCTGCGGGTCCGGCCGGACCAGGCCCAGGTATTGCCGGAACACCGAGATGACCCGGGCGGCCAGCAGGTCGGTGACCTCGTCGGTGCCGGCCGGTTCGGGCAGCCACTCGACCTCGGCGGTCAGGTAGGGCGCGGCGGCGTCGTCGACCTCGGCGACGCGGAACCGCCGCCGCCCCACGGTGACGATGTCGAACCCGCCGTCGGCCAGCTCGGTGACCTGCCGCAGCTCGGCGGTGCAGCCCACGTCGTGGAGGGTGACCTCGCCGCCGGCGGGGCCCGACCGGCCCGGCGGGCCGGCCGTCGCGACCTCCCAGCCGCTCTGGATCGCCACCACCCCGAACTCGCGCGCCGCGCCCTCGGGCAGCCCGACCAGGTGGCGCACCAGCGCCCGGTAACGCTCCTCGAAGATGTGCAGCGGGAGGACCAGCCCCGGGAACAGGACCGTCCCGAGCGGGAAAACCGGCAGCCGTGCGGTCACGTGATCGAGACTATCCCGATCGCGTCCCGGTGGCGTGTCCCGGCTCACCGTCCCGGCGTACGGGCGGCTCCGGTCGGCGCGCGGGGCGGCAGCCTAGACTCGCAAGGGTGTTGAACCGGATCGACCTGCGCGGCGGGGTCCGTGACCCGCGCCGCCTGCTGCCGCGTGCCCAACTCGACGTCTCCGTGGCCGTCGAGCGGATCCGCCCCCTCGTGGAGGCGGTCCGGGAGCATGGGTACCCGGCGATCCGCGAGGCGAGCGAGCGGTTCGACGGCGTCTCCCCGGTGCACCTGCGGGTGCCGGTCGACGTGATCCGCGCGGCCGAGGACAGCCTCGACCCGCAGGTCCGGGCCGCGCTGCTGGAGTCGATCACCCGGGCCCGCAAGGTCCACGCCGACCAGCGCCGCGTCGACCACACGACCCAGGTGGTGCCGGGCGGCACGGTGACCGAGCGCTGGGTGCCGGTCGACCGGGTGGGCCTCTACGTCCCCGGCGGCCTGGCCATGTACCCGTCGACCGTGGTCATGAACGTGGTTCCCGCCCAGGCGGCCGGGGTCCGCTCGCTGGTGGTGGCCAGCCCGCCGCAGAAGGAGAACGGCGGCCTGCCCGACCAGCGGGTCCTCGCCGCCTGCGCGCTGCTCGGCGTCGACGAGGTCTACGCCGTCGGCGGCGCCCAGGCCGTGGCCATGCTGGCGTACGGGGCGACCGTCGACCCGGCGGGCGCCGAGCGCTGCGACCCGGTCGACATGATCACCGGCCCGGGCAACATCTGGGTCACCGCCGCGAAGCGGCTGCTGCGCGGCGTGGTCGGCATCGACGCCGAGGCCGGGCCCACCGAGATCGCCATCCTGGCCGACGACACCGCCGACCCGGCGCACGTCGCCGCCGACCTGATCAGCCAGGCCGAGCACGACCCCCTCGCGGCCAGCGTGCTGGTCACCCCGTCGCCGGCGCTCGCCGACGCGGTCGACGCCGAGCTGGCCCGGCAGGTGCCGGCCGCCAAGCACGCCGAGCGGATCGGCACGGCGCTGCGCGGCGAGCAGAGCGGGGTGGTCCTCGTCGACGACCTGGAGGCCGGGCTGCGGGTGGTCGACGCGTACGCGGCCGAGCACCTGGAGATCCAGACCGCGGACGCGCGCGAGTGGGCGCTGCGGGTGCGCAACGCCGGCGCGATCTTCGTGGGCGCCTGGTCGCCGGTGTCGCTCGGCGACTACTGCGCCGGCTCCAACCACGTGCTGCCCACCGGCGGCTGCGCCCGGCACTCCTCCGGCCTGTCCGTGCAGTCCTTCCTGCGCGGCGTGCACCTGGTGGAATACACGCAGGAGGCGCTGCGCGACGTGGCCCCGCACGTGGTCACCCTGGCCGGCGTCGAGGACCTGCCGGCCCACGGCCAGGCGGTCAGCGCGCGCTTCCCGGGGGAGACCCCGTGACCACTCTCGACGACCTGCCGATCCGCGACGACCTTCGGGGCCTCAAGCCCTACGGGGCGCCGCAGCTCGACGTGCCGGTGCGGCTGAACACCAACGAGAACTCCTACCCGGTGCCCGAGCCGGTGGCGGAGGCGATCGGCAAGGCCCTCGCGGCCGAGCTGCGCGACCTCAACCGCTACCCCGACCGGGACGCCGTGGCGCTGCGCGCCGACCTGGCGGGCCACCTCGGCCACGGGCTCACCGCCGACCACGTGTGGGCCGCCAACGGCTCCAACGAGATCCAGCAGCAGCTGCTCCAGGCGTTCGGCGGTCCGGGGCGCACGGCGCTCGGCTTCACCCCGGCGTACTCGATGCACCCGCTGCTGGCGCTCGGCACCGGCACCGGCTGGATCCCCGCCACCCGCGACGCGGACTTCGGGCTGACCGTGGCCGACGCGGTGGCCCAGGTCCGGGCGCACCGGCCCGACGTGGTCTTCCTGTGCTCGCCGAACAACCCGACCGGCACGGCGCTCGACCCGGCCGTGGTCGCCGCCGTGCTGGCCGAGGCGCCCGGGATGGTGGTCGTGGACGAGGCGTACGCCGAGTTCGCCCGGCCGGGCACGGTGAGCGCGCTCGCCGTGCTGCCCGGGCACCCGCGACTGGTGGTCACCCGCACCATGAGCAAGGCGTTCGGCTTCGCCGGCGGCCGGCTCGGCTACCTGGCCGCCGACCCGGCCGTGGTGCAGGCCGTGCAGCTGGTCCGGCTGCCGTACCACCTGTCGGCGCTCACCCAGGCCGCCGCCCGCGCGGCGCTGGCCCACCGCGACGCCCTGCTCGGCACCGTCGCCGCGATCATGCGGCAGCGCGACCGGATCGTCGCCGAGCTGCGCGCCCGCGGGCACCGGGTGGCCGACAGCGACGCCAACTTCGTGCTCTTCGAGGTCGGTGGCGACCGACAACTCCGGCTCGGCGCGTCTGACGCCGCGCCCCGACCCGGAGCCGTCGACCAGGCCGCCGCCTGGCGCACGCTGCTCGCCGCCGGCGTGCTGGTCCGCGACGTCGGCCTGCCCGGCTGGCTGCGGGTCACCGCCGGCACCCCCGCCGAGACCGACGCCTTCCTGTCGGCAATGGAGGAGCTGTAGTGGGAGCGCGAGGAGTGAGCGTGCGAGCCCCGCAGTCGCGACCGAAAGGCGAGCAATGAGCCGGACCGCCCGGGTGGAGCGGATCACCAAGGAGACCAAGGTCCTCGTCGAGATCGACCTCGACGGCACCGGCAAGGCCGACATCGAGACCGGTGTCGGCTTCTACGACCACATGCTCAACCAGATCGCCCGGCACGGCGGCTTCGACCTGACCGTGCACACCGTCGGCGACCTGGAGATCGACGCCCACCACACCATGGAGGACACGGCGCTCGCCCTGGGCGCCGCGTTCGACCAGGCGCTGGGGGACAAGGCCGGCATCCGGCGGTACGGCTCGGCCACCGTCCCCATGGACGAGGTGCTGGTCCGGGCCGCGGTCGACCTGTCCGGCCGGCCGTACGTGGTGCACGACGAGCCGGCGCTCGCGCCGTACATCGGGCCGGTCTACCCGACCAGCATGACCCGGCACATCTGGGAGTCGTTCGGCCAGGCCGCCCGGGTCACGCTGCACGTGGACGTGCTGCGCGCGGCGCGGCCGGGCGGCCACCCGGACGCCCACCACGTGGTCGAGGCCCAGTTCAAGGCGGTGTCCCGGGCGCTGCGCGAGGCCACCTCGATCGACCCGCGGGCCGAGGGCGCGATCCCCAGCACGAAGGGCGCGCTCTGATGAGCGCGAGGAACGCAGCGCAGCGGAGTACCGCAGTCGCGAATGAAGGATGGCTCTGATGCGGGTGCTGCCGACGTTGCTGCTGATCCTGGCCGGGGTGCTGGTCGGCGGGACCTGGTCGCTCTACAAGCAGGGCGCCGCCCGCCCGGCCGTGGTGATCACCGGCCTGCTGGCCGTGCTGGCCACCGCCGGCGGGCTGCTCTGGCTGCTGCCGGGGGAGAGCTGATGGGCCGGCGGGTGGTGGTGCTCGACTACGGGTCGGGCAACCTGCGGTCGGCCGAGCGCGCGCTGGCGCGGGTCGGTGCGGACGTCACGGTCACCGCCGACCTGGCCGCCGCCGCCGAGGCCGAGGGCCTGGTGGTGCCAGGCGTCGGGGCGTACGCCGCGTGCATGGCGGGGATCGAGGCGCTGGGCGCCGGCCCGGTCATCGCCGACCGGGTCGCCGCCGGCCGCCCGGTGCTCGGCATCTGCGTGGGGATGCAGGTGCTCTTCGAGCACGGCGACGAGCACGGCGTGGTCACCAAGGGGCTCGGGCTGCTGCCCGGCGGGGTGACCAGGCTGCCCGCGCCGCGGCTGCCGCACATGGGCTGGAACACCGTGCAGGCCCCGGCCGGCTCGGTTCTCTTCGCTGGCCTGCCGGCGGACGCCCGGTTCTACTTCGTCCACTCCTACGGGGTGACCGCGCCGGCGGCGCTGGCCGCCGCCGGGGGCACCGTCACCACCGCCCACCACGGCACGGACTTCGTCGCCGGGATCGAGCGGGGTCCGCTGTCGGCGGCCCAGTTCCACCCGGAGAAGTCGGCCGACACGGGGGCCGCGCTGCTGCGCAACTGGCTGGGCACACTTGAGTAAGGAGCGGGCCCGGCGCCGGGAGGCGCGCAGGGCCGAGCTGGAGCGGGAACGCGCCGCGCGCGCCCGCAGGCTGGCGCGCCGGGACCGGCGGCGTGCCGTCGTACGCCGGTTGACGCCCGAGGTGCGGCGGGGCCGCACCGGCCGGCTGCGCCGGCACAGTCGTGGCGAGCGGGCGGCGATCGTGCTGCTCACCGGCGCGGCCGTGGCCGGCATCTGGAGTTTCGTGGACGACCTGGCGCTGCGGCTGGCGTTGGTCGTGTTGTTGCTGCTGGTCCTGCCCGCGGTCGTGGTGATCGCGCTGGACCGACGTTCCTGATGCGAGGAGAAGTCCGTTGAGCCTCACCCTGTTGCCCGCCGTGGACGTCGCCGACGGGCAGGCCGTCCGGCTCGTCCAGGGCGCCGCCGGCAGCGAGACCACCTACGGTGATCCGCTGGAGGCCGCCCTCGCCTGGCAGTCCGACGGGGCGGAGTGGATCCACCTGGTCGACCTGGACGCCGCGTTCGGGCGGGGCACCAACGCGCATCTGCTCGCCGAGGTGGTTCGCCGGCTCGACGTGAAGGTCGAGCTCTCCGGCGGCATCCGGGACGACGAGTCGTTGCAGGCCGCCCTGGGCACCGGCGCGGCCCGGGTCAACATCGGCACCGCCGCGCTGGAGGACCCGGAGTGGTGTGACCGGATCTGCGGCGAGTACGGCGACCGGGTGGCCATCGGCCTGGACGTGCGCGGCCGTACCCTCTCCGCCCGGGGCTGGACCCGCGACGGCGGTGACCTCTACGAGGTGCTGGACCGGCTGGACAAGGCCGGCGCGGCCCGCTACGTGGTCACCGACATCACCAAGGACGGCACGATGCGGGGGCCCAACCTGGACCTGCTGCGCGAGGTCTGTGCCCGCACCGACGCCCCGGTGGTCGCCTCCGGCGGCGTGTCCACGCTGGACGACCTGCGTGCGCTGGCCACCCTGGAGCCGGTGGGGGTGGAGGGTGTGATCACCGGCAAGGCGCTCTACGCCGGGGCGTTCACCGTCGCCGAGGCGCTGGCCACCCTGCGGGCCGGCGCGTGACGGCGGTCGCGGGCGACGGTGCCCGGCCGGAGCTGTCGGCTGGTGACGCCGTCACCCGGCTCGGCTCGGGCGGCCCGTGGGAGGCGCTCTACGGCTACTGCCGGGTGGTCCGGGCCGGGCAGGTGGCGATCACGGCCGGCTGCACCTCGACGGTGGACGGCCGGGTGGCGCACGTCGGGGACGCCGCCGCGCAGACCGCCCAGGCGATCCGGATCGGCCTGGACGCGCTCGCCGAGGTGGGCGCCGGGCCGGCGGACGTGGTGCGCACCCGCATGTACGTGACCGACCGGATGTTCGCCGACGAGGTGGGCCGGGCGCACAACGCGGTGTTCGGCGCGGTCCGGCCGGTGGCCACCATGGTGGTGGTGGCGGGGCTGATCGACCCGGAGCACCTGGTCGAGGTCGAGTTGGAGGCCTGGCTCGGCGATCGCTGACGGCCGTTCCCCGGGTGTGGGCGCGGCCACTCCGTGCCCCGATTGGTTGTGCACGATTCAATTGGGCGCTACGGTTTGGCGGTGACCGATGATCTGGTGCTGCGCCGGCAGGTGTGCTTCGCCCTCTACGCGGCGTCGCGCGCCCTCACCGACGTCTACCGGCCCATCCTCGACGAGCACGGCCTGACCTACCCGCAGTACCTCGTGCTGCTGGTGCTCTGGGAGCGCGGCGACGACGCCCCCACGGTCTCCGAACTCGGCGCGCGCCTCCGGCTCGACTCCGGCACGCTCTCCCCGCTGCTCAAGCGGCTGGAGGCGGCCGGTCTGGTGGTGCGCACGCGCTCGGCGGCCGACGAGCGCCGGGTCGAGGTGGGCCTCACCGCCCAGGGCCGGGCCCTGCGGGAGCGGATGGACGAGGTGCCGCGGCGGGTGGCCCTCGCCACCGGCCTCACCGAGGCCGAGCTGGTCGCCCTGCGGGACACCCTCACCCGGGTCACCGAGACGATCCACCGACAGAAGGAGCAGTGACCACCATGCAGGTGCTCTACACCGCGTCCGCGCGGGCCACCGGCGACGGCCGGGACGGCCACGTCCGCACCTCCGACGGCGGCCTCGACCTGGACCTGGCCGTCCCGAAGGAGATGGGCGGCGCCGGCGGCGCGACCAACCCGGAGCAGCTCTTCGCGGCCGGCTACGCGGCCTGCTTCCACTCGGCGCTGCGCCTGGTCGCCCGCAAGGCCCGGGCGGACGTCTCGAACTCGGTCGTCGAGGCCGAGGTCGGCATCGGCCCGAACGGCAGCGGCGGATTCGGCCTCGCGGTCACGCTGGTGGTCGACCTGCCGGGCGTCGAGCGGTCCGCCGCGCAGCAGCTCGTCGAGGCCGCCCACCAGGTCTGCCCCTACTCCAACGCGACCCGGGGCAACATCGACGTCACCCTGACCGTCCGGGACGCCGCATGACGGCCAACCGGGAGATCCACCTGGCGTCCCGGCCGCAGGGCTGGCCGACCGCCGACAACTTCCGGCTGGTCACCACCGAGGTGCCCACCCCGGGGCCGGGCCAGCTCGTGGTCCGCAACCAGTTCATGTCGGTCGACCCGTACATGCGTGGGCGGATGAACGACGTCAAGTCCTACGTGCCGCCGTTCCGGCTCGACGCCCCCCTCGACGGCGGCGCGGTCGGCGAGGTGGTGGCCAGCGAGGCCGAGGGCTTCGCGCCCGGGGACGTCGTGCTCCACGGCCTGGGCTGGCGGGAGTACGCGCTTGTCGACGCCAAGGGCGCGCGGAAGGTCGACCCGGGGCTGGCCCCGGTCACCGCCTACCTGGGCGTGCTCGGCATGACCGGGCTGACCGCGTACGCGGGGCTGCTCGACGTGGCGGCCATGAAGCCGGGCGAGACCGTCTTCGTCTCCGGCGCGGCGGGCGCGGTCGGCAGCATGGTGGGCCAGATCGCCAAGCTGCGCGGCGCGGGCCGGGTGGTCGGCAGCGCCGGCTCGGCGGCCAAGGTCGAGCGGCTGCGGGCGCTGGGCTTCGACGCCGCGTTCGACTACCACGACGGGCCGGTCCGCGACCAGCTCCGGGCCGCCGCTCCGGACGGCGTCGACGTCTACTTCGACAACGTCGGCGGCGAGCACCTGGAGGCCGCCATCGGTGCCATGAACCTGCACGGCCGGGCCGCCATCTGCGGCATGATCGCGCAGTACAACGCCACCGAGCCGCCTGCCGCCCCGCGCAACCTGGCGCTGCTCATCGGCAAGCGGCTCACCCTGCGCGGCTTCCTGGTCGGCGACCACGGGCACCTGCGCGAGCAGTTCGTCCAGGAGATGGCCGGCTGGCTGCGGGACGGCCGGATCTCCTACGACGAGACGGTGGTCGACGGCATCGAGCGGGCCCCGGAGGCCTTCCTCGGCCTGCTGCGCGGCGAGAACCTCGGCAAGATGCTCGTCCGGGTGTGAGCCAGCACTCGTTCGCGGCGGCCGGCCCGCTCGGGCCGGCCGCCGTGCCGTGCCGGTTGGATAGGCTCGCGGCATGACGGTTGCGGTGCGGGTGATCCCGTGTCTGGACGTGGACGCCGGACGGGTGGTCAAGGGGGTCAACTTCCTCGACCTGCGCGACGCCGGCGACCCGGTCGAGCTGGCGGCCGCGTACGACCGGGCCGGCGCCGACGAGCTGACCTTCCTCGACGTCACCGCCTCCAGCAGCGACCGGGGCACCATGCTCGACGTGGTGAGGCGCACCGCCGAGTCGGTCTTCATCCCGCTCACCGTCGGCGGGGGCGTCCGCCAGGTCGCCGACGTCGACACCCTGCTCCGCGCCGGCGCGGACAAGGTCGGGGTGAACACCGCGGCCATCGCGCGCCCCGAGCTGATCGCCGAGATCGCCGACCGGTTCGGCCGCCAGGTGCTGGTGCTCTCCCTCGACGTCCGCCGGGCACCGGCCGGCACCACGCCCAGCGGCTTCGAGGTGACCACCCACGGCGGGCGCCGGGGCGCCGGCCTCGACGCGGTCGAGTGGGCGGCGCGCGCCGCCGGGCTGGGCGCCGGGGAGATCCTGCTCAACTCGATGGACGCCGACGGCACCAAGGCCGGCTTCGACCTGCCGCTGATCGAGGCGGTCCGCGCGGTCGTCGACGTGCCGGTGATCGCCAGCGGCGGGGCCGGCCGGGTGGCCCACTTCCCGCCGGCCATCGGCGCGGGCGCCGACGCGGTGCTCGCGGCCAGCGTCTTCCACTTCGGCGAGCTGACCGTCGGCGAGGTCAAGGACGCCCTGCGCGGGGCCGGCCACCCGGTCCGCTGACCGCGCGCACCCGGACGCCGACGGCGGAGGTCAGGGGCGGCCGGGGTGGCCCTCGGGGGAGCGGCGCGGCATGGGGATCGAGCGGACCGCGTACTCCTGCACGGCGGCGGCGTGGTCGTCCTCGTCCAGTTGCCAGTCGACCTCGTCGGGAGCCGGGCCGCGGCTCAGCACGCCCTGCACGGTGTCCACGGTGGTGCCCAGCCCGGCGCTGGGCCGGGTGCGCCAGAGCCGTTCGCCGTCCGGGGTGACCCGGAACCAGCCGTCGGCGACGCTCACCAGGCCGGCGCTCACCAGCCGGCGGACCGCCCCCTCCACCTCGTGCCGCTCGGGGATGGCCTGGTTGAGGTGGTCGGCGGTGGAGAGCACGTCGGCGAGGCGTACGCCCTCCGGGCGCCGGCTGGCGGCGGCCCGGCGGTGCCGACCGGCGCCGCTCGCGATGACCAGTGAGACGAAGATCCAGGCGTCGCTCCAACGCCAACCGTTCTCCCCCATGGACGAATGATGCCCGGCCGCGACGGCGGAGAAAACACCTGGTTTCGCTGTCGGACGTCGTCGCAGCTCAGCGGCGTCCGGGTCGTCCCAGGAGGTGGCGGTCGGCGCGGCGGGGGTGACGCTGCGTGATCGAGGGGCGGGTCAGGCGGCCTCGCCGGCCGGGCGGGGCGCGCAGGGGACGGCCGGCTCGCCGGTGGCCTCGTCGGCCGTCCCC
>NZ_WBKT01000193.1 GCF_008868175.1 Micromonospora sp. AMSO31t | reverse complement strand
CGTATCCGTCTCCGCCGGCCGGCCGGGCCGGCCACCCCCGCCCCGGACACCGACGCGTCCGCGCCCACGCCGGGCGAGGACGCCACGCCACCCGGCGACGCGGCGCCACCCGCCGGTCCGGCGCGGCACGCCTCGCGTACCCGTCGGGTCGCCGCCGGGGTGCTCACCGGGCTGGCCGCGCTGCTGGTGGTGGCGGCGCTGGTTGCGCCGGACCGGCCGACCGAGGCCGGGCCGGGCGCGGTGCTGCGGATCCCGGTCGAGGCCCTGGTCGCGGTGGCGCTGCTGCTCGTCCTGCCGGACCGGGCCCGCCGGCCGGTCGCCGTGGCGCTCGGCCTGGTGCTGGGCCTGCTGACCGTCGTCAAGCTGCTGGACACGGGCTTCTTCGTGGCCCGGGACCGGCCGTTCGACGTGCTGCTCGACTGGGGGCTGTTCGACGACGGCTACGGCTACCTGTCCGACTCGTCCGGCCGGGCCGCCGCCGTCGCCGCGGCGGTCGGGGTGGTGCTGCTGGTGGCCGGCCTGCCCGTGCTCGTGGCGCTCGCGGCACGGCGGCTGGCCCGGCTCGTGGCGCGGCACCGCACCGGCGCGACGCGGGTGGTCGCCGCACTGGCCGTGCTGTGGCTGGGCTGCGCCCTGCTCGGGGTGCGCCTCGCCGCCGGCGTGCCGGTCGCCGACCGGACCGCGACCGCCCTGGTGGCGTCGCACGTCGGCCAGGTACGGACCGGCCTGCGCGACCGGGCGGCGTTCGCCGGGGAGATGACGGCCGACGCCTACCGGGACGTGTCCGGCGACCGGCTGCTGACCGGGCTGCGCGGCAAGGACGTCCTGGTCACGTTCGTGGAGAGCTACGGCCGGGACGCCGTGGAGGACCCGGCCCTCGCGCCGGGCGTGACCGCGGTCCTCGACGACGGCTACCGCCGCCTGCGCGCGGGCGGCTACGACGCCCGCAGCGGCTTCCTCACCTCGCCCACCTTCGGCGGCGGCAGCTGGCTGGCACACGCCACCCTGCTCTCCGGGCTGTGGATCGACAACGACCAGCGGCACCGGGACCTGCTGGCCGGGGACCGGCTCACCCTCAACGGCGCGTTCCACCGCGCCGGGTGGCAGACGGTCGGCGTCTTCCCGGCCGCCACCCAGCCCTGGCCGGAGGGGAAGTTCTTCGGCTACGACCGGTACTACGACGCCGAGAAGCTGGCCTACCGGGGCCCGAAGTTCAGCTACGCGCCGATGCCCGACCAGTACACCCTGGCCACCTTCCAGCGGCTGGAGCGGGACCGCCCGCACGCCCCGCTCATGGCGGAGATCCCGCTGGTGTCCAGCCACTCCCCCTGGTCGGCCATCCCGAAGCCGGTGCCCTGGGCAGCGGTCGGCGACGGCACCATCTTCCACACGGCGTCCACGAGCACGGGCGGCAGCCGGGACGTCGTGCAGCGGGACGCCGCCCAGATCCGCGCCGACTACGCGCACTCCATCGAGTACAGTCTCGGCACCCTGGTGTCGTACGTGCTGACCCACGGCGGGGACGACCTGGTGCTGGTGATTCTCGGTGACCACCAGCCGACGGCCTCGGTGACCGGCGAGGGCGCCAGCCGGGACGTGCCGATCACCATCGTGGCGAAGGACCCGGCCGTGCTGGACCGGGTCGCCGACTGGGGTTGGCAGGACGGGCTGCGCCCCGGCCCGCAGGCCCCGGTGTGGCGGATGGACGCCTTCCGGGACCGCTTCCTCGCCGCCTTCTCTCCCGCGCACTGAGGTGATGCCGCGACCGGTTCAGGCCGCCCGGCGCCGGTCGCGGGCGGTCCGGTCGGGGGTCTCGCGGAACTCGGCGCGCCGCGTGCCGGCCCGGGCCAGCCGCATCGCCCGGCGGGCGTTGTCCATCGGCTCGCAGGGCGCGCTCCGCCCGGCGCACAGCAGACTGGTGCAGTGTCCCGCCGCGTCGGGCTGGTGCGCGGCGGCCACGTCGTACGCCGCCCGCCACAGCAACGGGTCGGTGACGTCGTCCGGCAGGACGACGTCCTGACTGGACCGGAACCGTGTCGTCTCGGGCACCCCGTTTCCCCCTTCGTGTGATCGCTCCCCCTGTTCAGTGACCGGGTGGGCCGACATCAAACGTCCCACCGGCCCGGGTGGACCGGCCAGCGGCCTGCGTCACGCCGGGTACGCGCGGGTCTCCGCGGCCTTGACCGCCGCCCAGACCGGCTGGCCGGGGCGCAGCCCGAGGTGGGCCGCCGCGGCGGGGGTGACATCGGCGGCCACGTCGACCGGCCCGGAGAGCTGGACCCGCAGGTTGTCGCCGTGCCGCTGCACACCCGTCACGGTGGCCGGCCAGACGTTGCGGGGGCTGCCGTCCGGTCGGGCCGGGTGCAGCGCGACGGCGGCCGGTGGGAAGGCCACGAACGCCTCTCCCCGCACGGTGTCCGCCGTGGTGAGGGTGAGGCCGCCGACCGTGACGGCGTGCCCGTCGGCGTGCCCGCGGTGCAGGTTGAGGCCGACCAGCCGGGCCACGTAGTCGGTGCGGGGGCGGGCCGTGACGGTCGCCGCGTCGCCCTCCTGGACCACCCGCCCCTGCTCGACGATGACCAGCCGGTCGGCGAGCACCAGGGCGTCCAGCGGGTCGTGGGTGACCAGCAGGGTGGCGCCGGGGTGCGCGCCGAGGTGGCGCTGGAGTTCGGCGCGGGTGTCCAGCCGGGTCCGGGCGTCGAGCGCGGCGAGCGGCTCGTCGAGCAGCAGCAGGGTCGGCTCGACGGCGAGCGCGCGGGCGAGGGCGACCCGCTGGGCCTGCCCGCCGGAGAGCTGGCGCGGCTTGTGCCGGGCCTGCCCGCCCAGGCCGACCCGGTCCAGCCAGCCTTGCGCCCGGGCCCGGGCGGCCCGCCGGTCGGCGCCCCGGCGGCGCGGCCCGAACGCCACGTTGTCGAGTGCGCTGAGGTGCGGGAAGAGCAGGTAGTCCTGGAACACCACGCCGGCCGGGCGCCGCTCGGGCGGCGTCCACACCCGCCGGTCGGGGCGGTCGAGGTCGACGCCGCCGAGAGTGAGGTGCCCGGCGGTGAGCGGGTGCAGCCCGGCGAGGGCCCGCAGGGCGGTGGTCTTGCCGGCCCCGTTCGGGCCGAGCAGCGCCACCACCTCCCCGGCGCCGATGGTCAGCCGCACGTCGAGGTGGAACGCGCTCCGGTCGGCGACCAGATGCGCGTCGAGCAGGGGCGGGGCGGTCACGTCACACCGACCCAGCGGTCGCGCAGCCCGGCCAGGATGGCCACGGAGACGGTGAGCAGGATGAGGCTCAGCACGATGGCGGCCTGCACGTCGGTCTCCAGCGCCAGGTAGACGGCCAGCGGCATGGTCTGGGTCCGCCCCGGATAGTTGCCCGCGAAGGTGATGGTCGCGCCGAACTCGCCGAGCGCGCGGGCCCAGCAGAGCACCGCGCCGGCCGCCACCCCGGGGGCGACCAGCGGCAGGGTGACCCGGGTGAAGGTGGTCCAGCGCCCGGCGCCGAGGGTGGCCGCCGCCTCCTCGTAGCGGGGGTCGGCGCCGCGCAGCGCGCCCTCAACGGCGATGACCAGGAAGGGCATGGCCACGAACGCCTCGGCCAGCACCACCCCGGCCGTGGTGAACGGCAGGCTCACCCCGAAGGTGGCGTCCAGCCAGGACCCGAGCAGCCCCCGCCGGCCGAAGACCAGCAGCAGCGCCACCCCGCCGACCACCGGCGGCAGCACGAGCGGCACGGTGACCAGCGCGCGGACCAGCCGCCGGCCGGGGAACTCGACCCGGGCCAGGAGCCAGGCCAGGGGTACGCCGAGCGCGACGCAGAGCAGCGTGGCGGCCGTCGCGGTCTCCAGGGACAGTCGCAGCGCGGTGAGCACGCCCGGCTGGGCGAGCCGCCGGGGCAGCGTGGTCCAGGGCGCCCGGACCAGCAGCCCGGCCAGCGGCAGGACGAGGAAGAGCAGCCCGAGCCCGGCGGGGAGCAGCAGCGCCAGCGGCACCCGCTGCCGGCGGCGCGGGGGTCGGCTCACCGGCTCGGCGGGGCCTGGAACCCGGCGGCGGTGAGCACGGCCAGGCCGGCGTCGGAGCGGACGTGGTCGACGAAGGCGCGGGCCCCGGCCGGGTTGCCGGCGTGCTTCAGGACCACGATCGGGTAGTCGTTGACCGCCCGGGCGGACTCGGGGAACTCGACGGCGTCCAGGTCGGCGGCGGCGCCCCGCACGTCGGTGCGGTAGACCAGCGCCGCGTCGACCTCGCCCAGCTTCACCTTGGCGAGGGCGCCCTTGACGTCCTGCTCCAGGGTGGCCGGGGTGAGCCGCACGCCGGCCGCGGCGAGGGCGGTCCTCGCCGCGGCGCCGCACGGCACCTGCTCGGCGCAGAGCGCCACCTTCGCCCCGGGCCGGACCAGGTCGGCCAGGCCCGCGACCCGGTCCGGGTTGCCCCTGGGTACGGCGATGACGAGCTGGTTGCGGACCAGGACGGCCGGTGTCCCGGCGGCGTCGCCCGCGTCGGTGACGGTCTTCATGGTGGCCGGCGAGGCGGCCGCGAACACGTCGGCCGGCGCGCCCTGGGTGATCTGCGTGGCCAGCGCCGAGCTGCCGGCGAAGTTGAAGACGACCCGGCTGCCGGGGTGCGCGGCCTCGTAGTCCCGGCCGAGCGTCGTGAAGGTCTCGGTGAGCGAGGCGGCGGCGAAGACGGTCACCGTGCCGCCCCGGTCGGCGCTCGACCCGCCGTCGGCGCCGCCGCAGCCGGTCAGGGCCAGGCTCAGCGCGGCCACCCCGGCAAGGGTGGCGCGGATCCACCATGCGGTCACGGGTTGGTCCTCCCCGTCGGCGCGCGCTCCACCACGACGGTGGTCGACTTGATCACGGCGACGGCCACCGAGCCGACCTGGAGGTCGAGGTCGTCGACGGCCTCGCGGCTCATCAGGGACACGATCCGGAACGGCCCGGCCTGGATGTCGACCTGGGCCATCACGGTGTCCTTGACGACGGCCGTGACGATGCCGCGCAGCCGGTTGCGGGCCGAGGAGAGCTCGGGATGGCCCGGTGCGCGGACGAACGCGGCCAGGTCGGCGCCGTCGAGCACCCGGTGGCCGTGCTCGTCGCGGATGGCGGGCAGCCGCCCGGCGTCGATCCAGCGGCGGACCGTGTCCGCGCTGACCCCGAGCAGTTCGGCGGCCTCGCCGATCCGGAATACCGTCACGCGGCCACCCTAGCGGTTCGCAGGTGCGGGTGAAAGGCGGCGTGACCCCTCGCATCCGCCAGGAGCGAGGGGTCACGCCGGCCGTAGCTGCGGCGGACTAGTCGTCGGCAGGGGTGAGCCGCACCCGGCGGAGCAGTTGGGCGTTGAGCGCCACCACGATGGTGGACGCGGACATCAGCACCGCGGCCACCGCCGGGCTGAGCGCGACGCCCGCCCAGGCCAGCACCCCGGCGGCGAGCGGGATGGCCACCACGTTGTAGCCGGCCGCCCAGGCCAGGTTCTGGCGCATCTTCCGGTACGACGCCCGGGACAGCCGGATCACGCCGGTGACCCCGCGCGGGTCGGAGCCGGCCAGCACCACCCCGGCGGACTCGATCGCCACGTCGGTGCCGGCGCCGATGGCCACGCCCACGTCGGCGCGGGCCAGGGCCGGGGCGTCGTTGACCCCGTCGCCGACCATGGCCACGGTCAGCCCGCGGGCCTGGAGTGCGGTGACCGCCTTGTCCTTGTCGGCGGGGAGCACCTCGGCGAAGACCTCGTCCACACCGGGGCGGAAGCCCAGGTCGGCGGCGACCGCCTCGGCGACCGGCCGGGCGTCCCCGGTGATCATCACGATCTTCCGCACGCCCTGCTCGCGCAGTTCGGCGATGGCCGCGCGGGCCTCCGGGCGGACCTCGTCCTCGAGCGCGAACGCGCCGACCACCTCCGGCCGGCCGGCGCCGGGCAGCCGGACCAGGTGCAGCACCGCGGCGCCGCGCCGGGACCAGCCCTCCGCCGCCCGCGCCAGCTCGGCCGGCGCGTCGGTGCCCAGCTCGCGCAGCAGGGCCGGGCCGCCCACCGCCCAGTCGGCGCCGTCCACCGTGGCGCGTACGCCCCGGCCGGTCAGCGAGCGGAAGTCCCGGGCGGACGCCCGCAGGCCCCGGTCCTGCGCGGCGGTGACGAGGGCCCGGGCGAGCGGGTGCTCGCTGTCCGCCTCGACCGCCCCGGCGAGGCGCAGCGCGCCGTCGTCGTCCAGCCCGCCGGTGGCGGCCACCCCGGTCAGGGTGTGCCGCCCCTTGGTGAGGGTGCCGGTCTTGTCGAACAGCACCGCGTCGACGGTGCGCATCCGTTCCAGGGCGAGCCGGTCCTTCACCAGGATGCCGGCCCGGGCGGACAGCGCCGTGGAGAGCGCCACGACCAGCGGGATGGCCAGGCCGAGGGCGTGCGGGCAGGCGATCACCAGCACCGTGACGGTCCGGACCACGGCCTGGTCGGTGTCGCCGAGCAGCAGCCAGGCCGCGAAGGTGGCCAGGCCCGCGAGGGCCGCGACGTAGAACAGCAGCGCGGCGAACCGGTCGGCGAGTGCCTGGGCGCGGCCGCCGGAGGACTGGGCCTGGGCCACGAGACGGCCGATGCCGGCGAGCGCGGTGTCCTCGCCGACGGCGTCGACGCGTACCCGCAGGGCCGAGTCGGTGGCCACCGTCCCGGCGACCACCCGGTCCCCGGCGGCGCGCGGCACCGGCCGGGACTCCCCGGTGATCATCGACTCGTCCAGCTCGGCGGCCCCGTCGACGATCCGGCCGTCGGCCGGGACCCGGCCGCCGGAGCGCACCAGCACCAGGTCACCGACCCGCAGATCGACCACCGGCACCCGGTGCGGGGCGCCGGATTCGTCGAGGCGTTCGGCGTCGTCGGGCAGCAGCGCCGCGAGCGCGGCGAGCGCGCCCTGGGCCTGCCCGATCGCCTTCATCTCCTGCCAGTGACCGAGCAGCATGATGGTGACCAGGGCCGCCAGCTCCCACCAGAAGTCCAGGTCGAACAGGCCGAGGCTGGTGGCCACCGACGCCAGGTACGCGACCGTGATCGCCGTCGAGATCAGCAGCATCATGCCCGGCGCCCGGTCGCGCACCTCACGGACGCCGCCGACCAGGAACGGCCAGCCGCCGTAGAAGAAGACGACGGTGCCGAGGGCCGGGCCCACCCAGCGAACGCCCGGGAGGTCGAGCGAGTAGCCGAGCCAGTCCATGACCATGTGGCTGGTCAGCACGATCGGCACGGTCAGCGCCAGGCTCAGCCAGAACTTCCGGCGGAACTGCTCAGGGTCGTGCCCGGCGTGCTTGTCGTGCCCCGCGCGCGGGTCGTGGTCCGCGCCGCGGTGCCCGTGTTCGTGTTGCATCGAACTCCACCTCCGCGCCCCACCTTATACCCCTAGGGGGTATGTGCCAACCCGCCGGTCCCGTCGCGACCGGTGGCCGGACACGCGGGGGCCCGCGGGTTAGCCTCGGGGCAAGGTCGGCCCGGGGAGCGAGATGAGCGAGCAGAGCACCCAGACGGTGCAGCCGGCGGCGTTCTTCGGGCACGGCAACCCGATGAACGCGCTGGAGGTCAACCGCTACACCGCCGCCTGGCGGGAGTTCGGCCGGTCGGTGCCCCGGCCCCGGGCCATCCTGGTGGTCTCCGCGCACTGGTACATCGGCGCCACCGCGGTCACCGCGATGCCTCGGCCGCGCACGATCCACGACTTCTACGGCTTCCCGCAGCAGCTCTTCGACGTGCGCTACCCGGCGCCCGGGCTCACCGAGCTGGCCGAGGAGATCAGCGACACGGTGCACCCCACCTGGGTCGGCGCCGACGTCGACTCCTGGGGCATCGACCATGGCACCTGGTCGGTGCTGACCCACGCGTTCCCCGACGCCGACATCCCCGTGGTGCAGCTCAGCATCAACGCGTTCAAGCCCCTCGACTACCACCTCGACCTCGGCGCCCGGCTCGCCCCGCTGCGCGAGCGCGGCGTGCTCGTGGTGGCCAGCGGTAACGTGGTGCACAACCTGGGCGGCGTCGACCCGCGGCTGACCGACGAGGGCTTCGACTGGGCGCGCCGCTTCGACGACGCCGCCCGGGAGACGGTCCAGGACGCACCGACCGAGGCGGCCCGGCTGGACGGGCACCGGGACTTCGACCTCGCCGTGCCGACCCCGGACCACTTCATCCCGCTGCTCTACCTGGCCGGGCTGGCCGCCGCCGCCGGGGACCGCCCCGACGTGCTGGTCGACGGGTACGCGTACGGGTCGCTGTCGATGACCGCGTACACCCTCGGGCTGCGCTGCCGGGGCGCGCAGCCATCGGGCGGCGCGGCGTCGCTGCCGGCCGGCGTGCCCGCGGACTCCGCCAACATCTGAGGCGTTCTCAGCGCTCCGGTCGGGACCCCACGCCGGAGCCGCCGATCGGCACCTTGCCCTGCCACGGCCAGCGGCCGTCCAGCTCCACCTGCAGCGAGACGCTGAGGAACGTCCGGACCGCCACGATCAGCGCCAGCACCCCGACGCTGGTGAAGGTGGGCGACACCGCCACGGTCCGGATGATGTCCCCGGCGACCAGGAGTTCCAGGCCGAGCAGGATGGCCCGCCCTACCCCCTGCCGGTACGACCGGTAGTGGTCGACGACCTGCCGGGTGCGCCACCAGCGCAGCCCGAAGACGACCGTGGCGATGGCGACGCCGACCGCGATGACCACCACGCCGGCCAGGTCCAGGAGGGTGCCGACGTGCTGGATGATCTCCCTGGTCGGCACCCGATACCCCCGTACGGCCGGCCGCACCCACGACGGCCCCGCGCGGGCCGTCCGCAGCACCACCCTGTCGCATCACCGCTGCCGGCGGGCGGCTTTCGCCCGAGCCCGCCCGGACGCGGGCCGCGCCGGCATTCGCCTACCACGGCCCGCCGCCGCACCTAGGGTGGGAATCGGACCCGACCGTCCCACCGCTCTGGCGGGCGGTCACCGACGGCGACTGCGAGGAGCGGACGTGACGGAGCCGGAAGAGGACCGGGAGAAGACCAAGAAGACCGACGACGTCCTGTACTCCGCGGACGGGGACCCCCACCACAACCTGGCCCAGGCGCCGCAGCCCGACGAGCACCTGCCCGCCCGGTTCGAGCACGACGGCGAGACGGAGACCGTCGGCGACGAGTGAGCCTGCCGGTCAGGCGTCGGTCCGGGCCGCCCGGACATCGATCCCGGCGGGCGGCCGGCTGGTGGCCGGCAACTGGCGGTCGTGCAGGCGGCTGAGCAGCGCCAGCGAGGTGATCGCGCCGAGCAGCGCCAGGAACATGTCCCACTGGGTGTCCCAGACGTCGCCCTGGGTGGCGAGGAAGTCGTCGGCCGCCGACCCGCCGGCCAGCGCCGCCCACCACTCGATCATCTCGAAGAGGGCGCTGAACGCCAGGCAGGCGCAGACCACCAGCGGGGCGAGCCAGCGGCTGCCGCGCAGCGGCGACCGGCGGACCAGGATCTCGCGGACCAGGATCGCCGGCACGAAGCCCTGGACGAAGTGGCCGAGCCGGTCGTAGGGATTGCGGGACAGGTGGAACGTCTCCCGCGCCCAGTCGCCGACCGGCGTGCGCGCGTAGCTGTAGTGGCCGCCGACCACGAGGATCAGCGCGTGCGCCGCGAGCAGGCAGCAGAGCAGCGTGGTCAGTGGGAACCGGCGCCAGGTGACCAGCACCAGCGGGACGCCGACGAGCACCCAGACCGTCTCCAGCAGCCAGGTCAGCCGGTCGTACGGCCGGATGCCGGAGGCCACGAGGGCGGCGAGGACCAGGACCAGCAGCGCCGGTGGGACGAATCTGCGTGCTCGGGACACCGCGACCGCCTGTTCGCGTCTCACCCGGTGCGGCCCGGCGCCGTCCGGAGAGGCCGACGATAGCGGGCGGTGGGGGCGCCGTGGGACGCCCCCACCGGGCGGCTCAGTCCTGGGCCTGCCAGCGGTAGAACACCGTGGCCACCGAGTCCTGCGGGCCGTGCCACTCCTCCGGCCGGTACGGGCTCACGTACGGCGCCAGGTCCTGCATCACCTTCGCGAAGACCGGCTTCGCGTCGTGGTTGTTCCGGGTCGCCTCGGCGGCCGACGCCTCCTGTTCGAGCAGGTGGACGTAGACGTCGTCGATCGCGTAGAGCCAGCGCCCGGTGACACCCAGCTCGGTCGGCAGCGAGCCGGCGTCGGATTCGGCGAAGACCCGGGCCACGTCCGGTTCGGCGCCGGGCTTGATCCGCCCGACGATGACGGTCAGCGTCGTGTCCGCGGGCGGCTCCCCCTCCGGGGCCCAGTGGTAGAACTCCTTGGCCACCGAGTCGGAGGGGTTCTTCCAGTAGCGCGGGTACGGCGTCACGTACGGGCCGATGGCCTCGGCGATCTTCTGGAACGCGGGCAGCCCCCGGGTCTGGCCGGAGATCCGCGGGTCCTGCTCGCGCTCGATGACGTGGATGTAGAGGTCGTGGTGGGACAGCAGGATGCGCCCGACGACCCCGAGGTCCTGGGGTCGGGTGGCCTGGTCGTAGTGGCCGAAGACGTCCCCGACGATCTTGTCGCTGCCGGGGACCATGTGGCAGACGATCACGTTCCGGAAGACCATGGCTGCTCCTTGGTTGGGTTCGGGTG
>NZ_WBKT01000192.1 GCF_008868175.1 Micromonospora sp. AMSO31t | reverse complement strand
CTGGCGTTCCTGAAGGGTCTGAAGCAGGTTGACGGCTGGGAGAGCATGCCGCTGACCGAGGCCGCGCAGACCGTGCAGGTCTCGGCCTACCCGGACGCCTACGCCCAGTGGGAGCAGCAGGCCACCGGCATCGTCGCCCAGCACTGGAACAGCTGACACAAGCGAGCTGGCCGGCACCCCGAACACGGGGTGCCGGCCAGCGGCGTCTCCAGGAATGAACTGAACCCGAAATGGAGACGTATCAGCCGACGGGGACCGGTGAGAGGGGACAACAACCATGACCGACCTTGAGCCGACCGGGTCGGGATGGTCCGGGGCCGCCCGCCTGCTGGCCGCCGCCGCGGTGCTGGTGGTGGCACTCGGCGTGGCGGCCGTGGTCGTGACGCTGTCCCACCCGAGCCGACTCGGAATCGCCTTCTCCGGCCAGGCGCCTCCGCAGGGCGAGGGCCGCCAGCCGACGCCGGCGGAGGGCGACCAGCCGGCGCCGATCGAGAGCCACGGGTCCACGCCGACCGAGGGTCAGCAGGTGACGCCCGCCGACAGCGACCGGCCCACGCCGGCCGAGGGCCGCCGGCCGGGCGGCGTGACCACCGCGGCGGAGGAGACGCTCACCGCCCCGCGCGGCGACCGGCGGCAGGCCGACTTCGAGCTGGTCGACCCGCTGGCCAGCTTCACGCTGCGGGCCGCGGACCTGGGCGACGACCTGTACCGGATCGGCGCGCCAGACGCTGCGGGTGTCACCCCGCGGCCGGAGGTGACCGGGGACCGGGTCCGGCTGCGCGTCCAGGACAACGGCCGGTCCGGGCCGGCCGCTGTCGAGGCGGTGCTGAACTCCCGGGTGACCTGGCGGCTACGCCTGGCCGGCGGGGTCAGCGAGCAGCAACTCGACCTGGGCGCGGCCCGGCTGGCCGAGATCGACCTGGTCGGCGGGGCGTCCCGCACGGGGCTGCGGCTGCCGCCGTTGACCGGCGCGCTGACCGTACGGGTCAGCGGCGGCGTCAGCGAGCTGACCGTGCTCGTTCCCGGCGGGTCACCGGCCCGGGTCCGGGTCGGGGCCGGCGCCGGCTCGGTGGCCGTGTACGGCGACCGTCGCACCGGGGTGGCCGCCGGCCAGGTGGTCAGCTCACCCGGCTGGGACCAGGCCCGGATCCGGCTCGACCTCGACCTGACGGCCGGGGCGAACACCGTGAGCGTCTCGGCCGGCTGAGCGCGGCGCCTCGGGCCGGTGAGCGGGGCGAACACCCGGAGCGTCGCGGCCGCCTGAGCGTACAGTCGGGCGGTGGACCGTACCGAATCCCTGCCGGCGCAGACCCTCCCACCTGGCGTGGGCTCCACGGACCCGGGCAGCGTGCTGCTGCCCGGTCACGACGTGCCGTTGGGGCGCTACACCACGGTGCGCCGCCTGCTGCCGCAGCGGCAGCGGCGGCTGGTCGGCGCCTGGTGCTTCGTCGACCATTTCGGACCGGACGACGTGGCCGAGCGCCCCGGCATGGAGGTGCCGCCGCACCCGCACACCGGGCTGCAGACGGTCACCTGGCTGCTCGACGGGGAGATCCTGCACCGCGACAGCCTGGGCAACGTCCAGCCGATCCGGCCCGGCCAGCTCAACGTGATGACCTCGGGGCACGGCATCGCCCACTCGGAACGCTCGCCCCTGGTGCACCCGCCGGTGATGCACGGCGTGCAGCTGTGGGTGGCGCTGCCCGACCCGGCCCGGGGCGGCGCGGCCGACTTCGCCCACCACGCCGACCTGCCCCGATGGCGCGACGGCGACCTCGACGTCACCCTGCTCGTCGGCGAGGTGGGCGGGGAGCGCTCCCCGGCCGTGGTGCACACCCCGCTGGTCGGCGCGCAGCTGGAGGTCCGCGGCCCGGCGCCGGCCACGCTGCCGCTGCGCCGCGACTTCGAGTACGGGCTGCTCGCCATGTCCGGCTCCGCCGAGGTGGACGGGGTGGCCTTCGCCCCCGGCGCGCTGCTCTACCTGGGCGCCGGCCGGGACGCGCTGACCCTGCGGGCGGCCACGGGCAGCCGGCTGCTGCTGCTCGGCGGCACCCCGTTCGAGGAGCCGCTGGTCATGTGGTGGAACTTCGTGGGCCGGTCGCACGAGGAGGTCGTGGCCGCCCGCGAGGACTGGATGGCGGGCCGGCGGTTCGGCGTGGTGGCCGACGACGCGGCGCCTCCACTGCCCGCCCCGGCGCTGCCCACCACCCGGCTCAAGGCGCGGGACCGGCGCGGCGGCACGCTCGGCTGAATGCCCTGGCCCGCCCCGGGTAGACGGCGGGCATGCCCACCACCAGTGCGATTTCCAGTGTCGAGGACAAGAAGCGGCTGGTCCGCCGGCTCGCCGGGGACGGGCGGGGGTTCGCCGAACGGTACGGGTTCCGGGTCACGAACAACCCGTCCCAGCTGTTCCAGGTGCTCTACCTGTCCGTTCTGCTGGCCCGGCGGGGCGACTTCCACAAGGCGATCGACGCGGCGACGGGGTTGCGGGACGCCGGCTGGGACAGCGCCGCCCGGCTGGCCCGCTCGTTACACGCCGACCGGGTCCGCGTGCTGCGCGCCGCGGGGCAGCGCGGCGACGTGGACGCGCTCGCCGCCACGCTCGGTGACCTGGCGCAGAACATCGTCGACGCGTACCGGGGCGACCTGCGGCGGTTGCGCACCGAGGCGCACCAGGATCCGGGCCGGGAGCGGCGGTTGCTGACCGGGCTGCCCGGGGTCGACGACGAGGTCACGGACCTGTTCCTGCGGGAGGTGCAGGCGGTGTGGCGCGAGGTGGCGCCGGTGGCCGACCGGCGGGCGCTCGCGGCGGCCCGCCGGCTGGGGCTGGGCCGCTCCGCCGACGACCTGGCCGGGCTGGCCGGGAGCGGCGAGTCGGAGCGGCTGGCCTGGCTGGTCGGGGCGCTGGCCCGGGTGGATCTGGAGAAGCGGTACGCCGAGGTGACCGCATGACCGGGACGTGCCGACCGCCACAATCCCGGGATACTCACCCGTTCGGCTGATGCCCTGTCGTATGATGATCGTGGCAGCGATGCCCGCCCGGTTCGGGCGAACATCCACCGCCTGTCGGTCGCGACCCGGTTCGGGCGCGGACCGGCGGGGACAGGTGCTGCGTGGCGCCCCAGGTCGCGGTTCGTGACCCGGGGCGCCCGCCTGTCACCTCGGCCTCATTGGGCGAGGCTGGCGAGCAGGTTCACCGTGGCGGCGATGATGACCGCGCCGAACAGGTACGACAGCAGCAGGTGCCGCAGGGCCGTCCGGCGCATCTCCGAGGTGCACAGGTCGGTGTCGGAGACCTGGAAGGTCGCGCCGACCGTGAAGCCGACATAGGCGAAGTCGGAGAAGCAGGGCGGCTCGTCCTGGTGGAAGTTGATCCCGCCCGGCTCGCCGCTGTAGAAGAGGCGGGCGTACCGGGTGGTGTAGACGGTGTGCACCACGAACCAGGAGACCACGATGCTCAGGACGCCGAGCGCACCGTAGAGGTCCCGGACCAGTCCGGCTCGGACGTCGTGCGCCATCGTCAGCACCAGTCCGACCGCCAGCAGGCTGGCCAGGCAGGCGGCCAGCAGCAGGGCGTCACGCGTCGCCCGGTTGGGGTCCTCCAGCTTCGCCAGCCGTGCGGTGCGGGCGGCGTCCAGCCGGGACAGCCGCGTCCACTGCAGGGCGAGCCAGCTCAGCGCGGCGGCGTCCCACCCGACGAGCGGGATGAGTGCCGGCGCGAGCATGACGGCGGCGGCTCCGGCGGCGGCGCCGCCGACCAGCGCCATCACCACCAGTTGAAGCGCCGCCGGCACGTGTCCGTGAACCCGGGCGGCCGTCCAGCGCGGCACCGAGCGGGGTCAGATGCCGCGCAGGTGCTGCGAAACCCGCGTGTGCGGCTCCCGGGCCTGCGCCGCGCGCTGCGAGCGACCCACCTCGGGGGCGGCGTCGATGCCCGCCGACCGGGCCACCTCGGTGCCGTTGGCGTAGTCCACCGGCGGCAGCGCACGCAGCGCCTTCAACACCTCCGGCGGCGCGCCCTCCCGTTCGGCCTCCTGGATGACGTCGTCCTTGCCGGCCGGGTAGTCCAGCGCGGACAGATACTCGAGGACGTCGGTGTAACTCGCCATGGGTGGGGCTCCTCGCGCCTGTAGTTGCGGTCACGACCGGCGGCGGTTACCCGCCGGACCGCGGGTCACGCCCCGCGCGCCGGTGGAATTCCGCCACCGTTTACGGGCCGTCGTGACGGGTAGCCGCGCGGGTGCTGAGCATCGAAGGGGGTACCACCCATGCACTACCTCACCTTCGTCGGCCGGGTGGCGCGGCGTACCGGGACGTCCCAGGAGTTGGCGGCGGAGCTCACGCGCGCCACGCTGGCCACCCTCACCGACCGGTTGACCGGCGGTGAGGTGCTGGATCTCGCCGCCCAGATGCCGAAGCCCCTCCAGGGGCTGTTGAAGCCGGACCCGCACGCCGAGGCGGCCGAGCGCTTCGGCGCGGCCGAGTTCGTCGCCCGGGTCTCCGCGCGGGCCGGCGTCGACGAGAACACCGCCCGGGACGGGGTGCGGGCCGTGTTCTGCACGCTGCGCGAGGCGATCACCAGCGGGGAGTTCCAGGACGTGGTGGTCCAGTTGCCGCGCGACTTCCGGGACATGGTGGAACCGGCCCTGGCGCCCCGCCGCTGACACCGCCCGTCAGGCCACCGTGCCGGCGGCGCGCAGGGCGGCGATCCGGGCGGCGTCGAGACCGGCCTCGGCCAGCAGCTCGTCGGTGTGCTCACCGGGCCGGGGCGGTGGCCGGCGCACGGAGGTGGGGGTGGCCGAGAAGCGCGGCGCGGGGGCCGGCTGGGGAACCCCGTCGGGCGCGACGAAGACCTCCCGGGCGGCCAGGTGCGGGTGCCCCGGGGCCTCGGCCCAGTCGAGCACCGGCGCCACGCAGGCGTCCGAGTCGGCCAGCAGGGCGGCCCACTCGTCCCGGGTGCGGGTGCGGAACAGCCGGGCCCAGGCCGCGCGCAGCGCCGGCCAGTTCGCCGGGTCGTGCCGGTCGGGGGCCTCGTCACCGTCGAGCGGGAAGCCGGTGAGCCGGACCAGCTCGTCGTAGAACCGCGGCTCCAGGGCGCCGACCGCGAGGTGCCGCCCGTCGGCGCACTCGTACGTGTCGTAGAAGGGTGCGCCGCCGTCGAGCAGGTTCACCCCGCGCGGGTCCTGCCACATGCCGGCGCGGCGCAGCGCGTGGATCTGGGTGGACAGCACCGACACGCCGTCCACGATGGCCGCGTCGACGACCTGGCCGGGTGCGCCGGCGCGGACCGCGTACAGGGCGGCCACGACGCCGAGGGCCAGCATCATCCCGCCGCCGCCGAAGTCGCCGAGCAGGTTCATGGGCGGCACGGGGCGCTCGCCGGCCCGGCCGATGCCGTGCAGCGCGCCGGTCAGCGCCAGGTAGTCGATGTCGTGGCCGGCCGTGTGGGCGAGCGGGCCGTCCTGCCCCCAGCCGGTCATCCGCGCGTACACCAGTCGGGGGTTCGCGGCGCGGCAGTCGTCCGGGCCGAGGCCGAGCCGCTCGGTGACCCCGGGCCGGAAGCCCTCGATCAGCGCGTCCGCCCCGGCGACCAGGGTCAGCACCACCTCGCGTCCTTCGGGCGTCTTGAGGTCCACGGCGAGCGAGCGGCGGTTGCGGTTCAGCAGGTCACCGGGGATGTCGCCGAAGCCGCCGCCGCCGACCCGGTCCACCCGGACCACGTCCGCGCCGAGGTCGGCGAGCATCATGGCGGCGAACGGCCCGGGTCCGATGCCGGCCAGTTCGATCACCCGTACGCCGGTCAGCGGTCCCTGACTGCTCATCGCGTCACCATAGGGCCCCGGCCCGCGCGGCACCACGGCCACCGTTCCGCACAGCGGTTGACCAGGGCAATCACCCGCGTCGCCACTTGGCGTCCACGTTGAGGTTGCCCTAACCTTGAGGCGGCGAGGGGAGTACTTCCCACGAACCATTCCGGTCAGTACGGCGGGCCCCGGGCGCGCCTCGGGTGGTTGCCCACGAACGGTGGGTGAAGGAGACCTCGAACATGACACGGTGTTCGAGGAGGCTCCATGACCGAGTTGTCGTACCTGTCCGCTGCCGAGTTGTCGTCGGTGGGGACCCCCACCCTGTGGGCGGTGACCATCGCCGGCGTGCTGGCGCTGCTGGTGCTCGACTTCCTGGTCACCCGGCGGCCGCACGAGGTCTCCCTCCGGGAGGCGCTGGGCTGGTCGGCCTTCTACATCGCCCTGCCGCTGGCCTTCGGCGCCTGGGTGTGGGGCCGCTACGGCTCGGAGCAGGGCGTCCAGTATCTCACCGGCTACCTGGTCGAGAAGTCGCTCTCGGTCGACAACCTCTTCGTCTTCATGCTGCTGCTGGCCGCGTTCGCGGTACCCGCCGTGCTGGCCCAGCGGGTGCTGCTCTACGGCATCGCCGGCGCGCTGGTGCTGCGCGCGGTCTTCATCGCCCTGGGCGCCGCCGCCCTGCAGACCCTCGACTTCGCCTTCCTGCTCTTCGCGCTCATCCTGGTCGCCACCGCGGTGAAGCTGCTGCGTGACGCCCTGTCCGGGCACGAGCAGGAGGTCGACATCGACAAGATGCGGTCGGTCCGGCTGCTGCGCAAGGTCATGCCGGTGGTCGACGAGTACCACGGTCCGAAGATGACCATCCAGCAGAGCGGCCGGCGGGCGCTCACCCCGTTCGCCCTCGTGGTGGTCGCCGTGCTCGCCACCGACGTGGTCTTCGCGGTCGACTCGGTGCCCGCCGTCTACGGCATCACCGAGGACCCGTACCTGGTCTTCGCCACCAACGCCTTCGCCCTGCTCGGCCTGCGGGCGCTCTACTTCGTCCTGCACGCCGCCCTGAGCCGCCTCGTGCACCTCAGCTACGGCCTGGCCGCCATCCTCGCCTTCATCGGCCTCAAGCTGGGCCTGCACTGGGCGCACGGCATCTGGCCCGGGGTGCCGCAGATCCCCACCCTCGCCTCGCTCGGCGTCATCATCGGCGTCCTGGTGATCGTCACCCTGACCAGCCTGCGCGCGACCCGCGACCGGGCCACCGGCGAGGAGGCGGTCCTCGCCGAGCGGCGGTGACCCGGCCGCCGCGCCGGTCACCCGGCGCGGCGGCTCCCGGCCGAACCCGTCGCCCCGGCCCACGCCAGGTGGTACGACTGACGCGTGGGAATCGTCTCGCCGGGCTTCCAGGGCCGGCCCCGTACGGCCGAACCGGCCCTGCCGCCGGGCCAGTACCTCACCGAGGACTTCCCGGTGCTCTCCGCCGGGCCGACGCCCCGGGTGTCGCTGGACACCTGGGAGTTCGTGCTCACCGCCGAGACGGGCGCCGAGTACCGCTGGTCCTGGGACGAGCTGATGGGCCTGCCGCAGGAGACGCCGCACGTGGACATCCACTGCGTCACCCGCTGGTCCAAGCTGGGCACCGACTGGCAGGGGGTGTCGCTGGACACCCTGCTCGACGGCGTCGACACCGCCGCCCGGTACGCGCTGGCCCACTCCTACGGCGGCTACACCACCAACCTGCCGCTGGACGACCTGCGGGGCGGCCGGGCCTGGGTGGTCCACACCTACGACGGCGGCCCGCTGCCGGCCGAGCACGGCGGCCCGGCCCGCCTGCTCGTGCCGCACCTCTACTTCTGGAAGTCGGCCAAGTGGGTCCGCGGGGTCCGGCTGCTCGCCGACGACCAGCCGGGCTTCTGGGAGACCGCCGGCTACCACGACTACGGCGACCCCTGGCGCGAGCAGCGCTACCAGGGCGACTGAGGTGGCCGCCCCGACGACCGGCGGCCGGGTGGTCGCCCCACTGACCTGGCGGGTCGCCCGGCTGGTGGAGCGGCGGGTCGAGACGCCGACCGCGCAGACCCTGGTGCTGGACGTGCCCGGCTGGCCGGGGCACGAGCCCGGGCAGCACCTCGACATCCGGCTCACCGCCGAGGACGGCTACCAGGCGGCGCGCTCGTACTCCCTGGCCGGCCCGGCCGAGGGGGAGCGGATCACCGTGACCGTGCAGCGGGTGCCCGACGGGGAGGTGTCGCCGTACCTCAGCGACACCTACGCCGAGGGCGATCCGGTGGAGGTGCGCGGCCCGGTGGGCGGCTGGTTCGTCTGGCGCACCGACGAGACCGCGCCGGTGCTGCTGGTCGGTGGCGGCTCCGGGGTGGTGCCGCTCATGGCGATGGTCCGGGCCCGGCGGGCCGCCGGCAGCCGGGCGCCGTTCCGGCTCATCTACTCGGTGCGCACCCCCGACGACGTCATCTACGCCGACGAGCTGCGCCGCCGCACCCGCGACGACCAGGGCCTGGACGTGGCCTACGTCTACACCCGGGCGGCGCCGGAGGGCTGGCGGGGGGAGCCGCACCGGATCGGCCTGGCCGACGTGAACAGCCACGGCTGGCCGCCCGACCTGGAGCCGCTCTGCTATGTCTGCGGCCCCACGGGCTTCGTGGAGACCGTGGCGGACCTGCTGGTGGGGCTGGGCCACCCGACCCGGCGGGTGCGGACCGAGCGGTTCGGCCCGACCGGCTGACCACCCGAGGAGAGCGCATGACCGACATGTCCTACCTGGACGGCAACATGCTCGACGGCCCGATGCGCGAACTCTTCGCCGTCGACCTGAGTTCCGCCATGGGGCGCTGCGACCACTGCGGCATGACCGGCCCGGTGGCGGGGCTGCACGTCTACTCGCACGCCCCCGGGCTGATCGGGCGCTGCCCGGCGTGCACCGAGGTGATGGTGCGTCTGGTCCGGGCCCCCGACCGGGCCTGGCTCGACCTGCGCGGCACCACCTTCCTCCAGATCCCCATGCCCCTCGACCAGCCGCATCCCCGCCCGCTCTGACGCCGCCGCGAGCGTCCCGCCCCGCGGCTCAGGACGCGACGGTGAGCTGACCCACCTGGCTCGGGGTCGGCTCGGCGTGGTTCGTCGGGCTCAGCGGCGCCGGGGAGCCCGCCGGCCGGGCCGGCGCCGGGACCGGCGCCGGGCGGGTGACGGCCGGCGCGGCCCGCCGCCACCGCCGGCGCAGCCGGCTGGCCAGCTGCCCGACGGTCACCGGCACCACCGACAGCACGAGCTGGCCGTTGCGCGGGTCGACGGTCGCGGCCACCCCGTAGAGGCGGGCGCCCTGGCGCAGCAGCCGGGGGCGGCCGGCGGCGAGCCGGGGCGCGCGGACCGGGGCGCTGCCCCGGCCGTGGCCACCGTCGACCTCCGCCCGCACCGGGTGGCGCTGGCCGCTGGCCGCGCTGCCGGCAAGGAGCCGGTCGACCGGGAAGTCGGTCCGTACCGTCCGGCCGGTCGGGTCGGTGGCGTCCAGCAGGGTGGTGCCGGCGACCGGGCCGGCCACCAGCCGCACCGGCCCCGCCTCCGCGGCGAAGCGGGGGTACGGGCTGCGCGTGGTCACCGCGAGCGTGTGCGCGTCCGTCCAGCTCACCGTCACGGTGTCCAGCCGGGCGAGCCAGTCGGCGCGTACCTCGGTGACGTCGGTCCAGGCGGCCGGCGCGCCCGGGTAACCGGCGTGCCAGCGGCCGTCGGCGACCACCGTGGCCGGCACACCCCGCTCGGCGTCCTGGTCGATGATGGCCAGCAGCTCGTCGACGCCCCCGGCGGTCACGGCGCCCAGCCGCAGGCGGGCCTCGATGTCGAGCCGGTCCCGGAGCCCGTCGGTGACGTACCGCTCGACGAGCCGGCGCACCGCCGCGTGCACCCGTTCCTGTGCGGCACGGTCCAGCCGGCGGAAGTCGTCGCCGACCAGGTGCGCCAGCTCCAGCCCGACGTGCCGGCGCAGCACCGCGTCCCGCCGGACGCCGGCCGGGATGAGCCCGGCCACGAAGGCGAACAGCCGCTCCACGCTGACCAGGCGCTGGTCGACGCGGCTGTGGTAGGTGATGTTGCGGGCGTCCAGGCGGCGCACCGCGTGGTAGTAGTCGTAGTCGGCGAGCACCGAGATCCGCCGGGCGTGGTAGCAGGCGGCCAGGGTGAACGGCTGGTCGCTGAGCACCGGCATGTCCTCGGGGAAGCGCAGCCCGAGCCGGTCCACGAGGTCCCGGCGGAACAGCTTGGTGTTCGCCAGCGACCAGGGCAGCGCGGAGTCGAACAGGCTCACGTCGACGGCGTTGCCGGCGGCGAAGACGTCGGAGAAGACGTGCCGGCCGTTGACCCCGACCACCTTGCCGAGCACCACGTCCGAGCCGTGGCGGTCGGCGGCGGCGACCAGCCGCTCCAGGGCCTCCGGGCCGAGGTGGTCGTCGGAGCCGAGGAAGAAGACGTACCGGCCGGTCGCCACCTCCAGGCCCCGGTTGCAGGGTGCGGCCGGGCCGCCGGAGTTGGCCTGGTGCAGCACCTTCACGGTGCCGGGGTGGCGGGCGGCGAACCGGTCCAGCAGCCGGCCGCTGCCGTCGGTCGAGCCGTCGTCCACCGCCACGATCTCCAGGCGGTCGCGGCCGATCGTCTGGCGCAGCAGCGAGTCGAGGCAGGCCCGCAGGTAGGGCCGGGTGTTGTAGACCGGGATGACGACGCTCACGTCTGGGGTGGGCACCGGAGCGCTCCTCGGGGAGTCGACGATTCGGGCGTGTCCGCGTCGGGCGGGGGCGCGGCGTCGGGCGGGGATGGG
>NZ_WBKT01000191.1 GCF_008868175.1 Micromonospora sp. AMSO31t | reverse complement strand
CGGCGGCGGGGTGACTCAGTCGACGACCCGCACGTCCTTCCCAGAACGCCACCCGGTCGCGCACCATCTCCGCTCTCAGCGGGCCGGTTCCGGGTCGGTGACGTCGGCGACGGTCGCGTCGAGCGCGGCGAGGGCGGTGTCGGCGTCGACCGCGACGGCCACCCCGTGCTCGCCCGCGCCGAGGGTGATCTCCCGGCCGCGCAGCCGCTCGTCGGCGACCACCGGCCAGGCGGTGGTGGCGCCGAACGGGGTGATGGTGCCCCGCTCGTAGCCGGTGACCGCCCGGGCCGCCGCCGCGTCCGGCATGGACATGCGGCTCACCCCGAGCAGGTGGCGCAGTTTCGGCCAGGAGACGACCCGGTCGCCGGGGGTGAGCACGAACAGGTGGTCGTCCGCACCGCACCGGACCACGATCGTCTTGACCACGTCGGGGACCTCGACGCCGCGCGCCGCCGCCGCCTCGGCGAGGCTGCGCACCGGGCCGTGCCGGATCACCCGGTAGGGCAGGCCGGCGGCGTCCAGGGCGGCGAGCGCGGGGGAGGGCATGTCGGCCACGGTAACCCGTGGATCTCCGAGCGGTCTCGAAATGGCCACCGTGGACATCCCACGAATTGTCGTACCCAGGCGTAAGGTGATCTCATGCACGCTGTCCGTGATCATGAGCGGGCGGTGGACGCGCTGCGGCGGTCATACGCCGCGGTGCCCGCCGGAGAACCCGTACGGCTGGCCAAGCAGACCTCCAACCTCTTCCGACCCCGATCCGCGCCGCGCACCCCCGGCCTGGACGTGAGTGGGCTGACCGGGGTGCTCAACGTCGACCCGGACGCCCGGACCGCGGACGTGCAGGGCATGTGCACCTACGAGGACCTGGTCGACGCGACCCTGCCGCACCACCTCATGCCGCTGGTCGTGCCGCAGCTGCGCACGATCACCCTGGGTGGCGCGGTGACCGGGCTGGGCATCGAGTCCACCTCGTTCCGCAACGGGCTGCCGCACGAGTCGGTGACCGAGCTGGACATCCTCACCGGGTCCGGCGACCTCGTCACCGCCCGGCCGGTGGGCGAGCACGCCGACCTCTTCCGGGCGTTCCCCAACTCGCTGGGCAGCCTCGGCTACTCGACCCGGCTGCGCATCGAGCTGCAACCGGTCCGCCGCCACGTGGCGCTGCGCAACATCCGGTTCAGCCGGCTGGAGGAGCTGACCGACGCGATCGCCGAGGTGGTCGCCAAGGGCTCCTGGGAGGGCGAGCCGGTCGACGGGATGGACGGGGTGATGTTCAGCCCCGGCGAGGCGTACCTGGTGCTCGCCACGTTCACCGACGAGGCCGACAGCCCGCCGAGCGACTACACCGGCCAGGACATCTACTACCGCTCGCTGCGCCGGCGCACCCGCGACGTGCTCACCACCCACGACTACCTGTGGCGCTGGGACACCGACTGGTTCTGGTGCTCCGCGGCGTTCGGGGTGCAGAACCCGGTGGTCCGCCGGCTCTGGCCCCAGCGTTACCGGCGCAGCGACTTCTACCACCGCCTGGTGCGCCTGGAGCACCGGCACCAGGTGGCGGCCCGGATCGACCGCTGGCGGGGCCGGCCGGCCCGGGAGCGGGTGGTGCAGGACGTGGAGATCCCGCTCGCGGCCACCCCGGACTTCCTGCGCTGGTTCGCCCGGACCGTGCGGATGAACCCGGTGTGGCTCTGCCCGCTGCGGCTGCGGGAGCCGGCCGGCCCGGGATCCGCCCGGGCCTGGCCGCTGTATCCCCTCCAACCGGGCGAAACCTATGTGAACATCGGTTTCTGGGGGAGCGTGCCGATCGCCGAGGGCGCCGCCGACGGCGACGTCAACCGGGAGATCGAGCGCGCGGTGTCGGAGTCGGGCGGCCACAAGTCGCTCTACTCCGACGCGTACTACGACCGGGCGGCGTTCGACCGGCTCTACGGCGGGGAGACCTGGCGCGCCGTGAAGGACCGCTACGACCCGGACCACCGGCTGACCGGACTGTACGAAAAGGCGGTAGCGCGAGCATGAGTCTGACCGACCGAACACCCGGGGCGGCGAGTGCCCCGGCCGGCCCGCCGGCGGGGGGCCGGCGTGGCGGACCGACCGTGGCGGACGTGATCCGCGCGGTCACCACGGGCGACCTGCCCGTGCGCATCACCGGATACGACGGCAGCGCGGTCGGCCCGGCCGACGCCGGGATGACCCTGGCGATCCGCTCCGAACGCGGCCTGTCCTACCTGCTCACCGCACCCGGTGACCTGGGCATGGCCCGGGCCTACGTGAGCGGCGACCTCGGGCTGGAGGGCGTCCACCCGGGCGACCCGTACGAGGCGTTGCGGGTGCTCAAGGACGAGCTGCCGCTGCGGATGCCGCCGGTCGCCGAGGCGCTCGCCCTGGTCAAGGGGCTCGGCTGGGAGCGGCTGCTGCCCCCGCCGCCCCCGCCGCAGGAGGCCGCGCCGCGCTGGAAGCGGGTGGTGAACGGGCTGCGCCACTCCCGGACGCGGGACAGCAACGCGATCTCGCACCACTACGACGTCTCGAATGCCTTCTATGAGAAGGTGCTCGGCCCGTCGATGACGTACACCTGCGCGGTGTTCCACAGCCCCACCGACACCCTGGAGGAGGCGCAGCGGGCCAAGTACGACCTGGTCGCCGGCAAGCTGGCGCTGAAGCCGGGGATGCGGCTGCTCGACGTCGGCTGCGGCTGGGGCGGCATGGTCCGGCACGCGGCGCGCGAATACGGCGTCAAGGCGCTCGGGGTGACCCTGTCGCGGGCGCAGGCCGAGTGGGCGCAGGCCGCGATCGAGCGGGAGGGGCTGGGTGACCTGGCCGAGGTGCGCCACCTCGACTACCGGGACGCCCCGCGCGAGCAGTTCGACGCGATCTCCTCGATCGGGTTGACCGAGCACATCGGTGTCCGCAACTACCCCGCCTACTTCGGGGCGCTGCGCAGCCGCCTCAAGCCGGGCGGCCGGCTGCTCAACCACTGCATCACCCGGGCGGACAACCGGGCTCCGCACCGCTCCGGCGCTTTCATCGACCGGTACGTCTTCCCGGACGGCGAGCTGGCCGGCCCGGGCCGGCTGATCAGCGAGATCCACGACGCCGGGCTCGAGGTGCACCACGAGGAGAACCTGCGCCAGCACTACGCGCTGACCCTGGCCGGCTGGTGCCGCAACCTCGTCGAGCACTGGGATTTCTGCGTGAACGAGGTGGGTGCGGGCACCGCCCGCGTCTGGGGGCTCTACATGGCCGGCTCCCGGATGGCCTTCGAGCGCAACGGCATCCAGCTGCACCAGGTGCTCGCCACGCACAACGAGCCGCAGGGGGCCAACGGCTACCCGCTGCGTCCCGACTGGACGCCCTGACGGTCCCGATCCCACGAAAGGCCGCGCGGAACCGCGCGGCCTTTCGTCGAACGTATTGACAAAGAAGTTTTGTACGTACAAACTGATTTTGCCATGAGAGACGTCCTGTACCTGGAAGAGCGCGAGCAGGCCGAAGCCCTGCTCAAGCCGCAGCGGATCGAGGTGCTGCGGCAACTCGCCGAGCCCCGCACCTGCACCGAGATCGCGGCCCGGCTGGAGCAGACGCCGCAGCGCGTCTACTACCACGTCAAGCAGCTGGTCGCCGCCGGGCTGGCCGAGCAGGTCGCCGAGCGGCGGGTGCGCGGCATCAGCGAGGGCATCTACCAGGCCGTCGCCCGGTCCTACTGGCTCTCGCCCCGGCTCGTCGGCCGGATCGGCGGGGCGCGCCGGGCGCAGGACGAGCTGAGCCTGGGCTACCTGCTCGACCTCATGGAGGAGGTCCAGGCGGACGTTGCCGCGCTGGACCGCACCGCCCCCGAGTTGCCGTCGATCGGTGTCTCCGGCGAGATCCGGGTGCCCGCCGAGCGGCGGCAGGAGTTCCTGCACGACCTGCAGTCGACGCTGCGGGACCTTTTCACGCGCTACGGCGGCGCCGAGGGAGACGCCTTCAAGCTCGCCGTGGCCTGCTACCCGAAGGGCGACAACCATGAGTGACCTGCTGACCGTCCGGGCCCGCCTCGCCGCGCCCGTCGAGACCGTGCGCCGCGCGCTGACCGACCCGGCCGAGCTGCGCGTGTGGCTCGCCGAGCACGCCGAGGTCGACCTGCCCGAGCGCTACGAGTTCTGGGGCCGCCACACGCCCGAGGGCGCTGCGCCGCACCAGCGCCTGCTGCACGCCGACGAGCGGACGCTGCGCTTCGCCTGGACGCTCGACGGCGTGGAGACCACCACCGAGCTCGAGCTGACGCCGGAGGACGGGAGCACCGTGCTGACCCTGCGGCAGAGCCACTTCAGCTTCGAGGAGGCGATGAGCGGCAGCAGCATCCGCGGCGTCCTGCAGACCTTCTGGGCGCTCGCGATCGCCAACCTCAACGCCCACCTGGAGGGGCGCCCGCTGCTGCCGCGCACCGACTTCACCTCCGCCGACCTGCGCGGCGAGCTGCTCATCGACGCGCCGATGGACAAGGTGTGGACCTCGCTGACCGACTCCGAGCAGGCCAGCGCCTGGTTCGGCTTCCCCATCGGCATCGAGCCCTGGGTGGGCGGCCGCTACGCCATGGGCGGCTTCGACGCCGGCTACGCGGCCAAGGTCGTCGACCTGACGCCGGGCCAGGCGCTCTCCGTCGACTGGGGACCGACCGGCATCAGCACCTGGGAGCTGGCCGAGTCCGGTGGCCGGACGAAGCTGACCTTCGTGCAGTCCGGCTTCGACGAGGGCAACCCCCCGTACGCGGCCTGGAGCGGTAGCGTGGCCGGGCTCGCCGAGCTGCGCCGCTTCCACGAGGAGGCCGACTGGCAGCCGATCTGGCTGGCCGAGGAGATGCCCAGCAACGCCTGAGTCACCGGCTGCCCCTGGTCCCGTCGACCGGGACCAGGGGCGCACCGGAACTCCACAGGAAGGGCACAAGCCAGCCCCAGATCCCCGCGCCACGGTGGAGCCAGCACCGAAGCGAGGAGGATCCATGAACAGCACCGACCCGGCTCCGGCTGGCGCACCGGGCGGCGGTGGCCCGATGACCGACGCGATGGCCCGCCCCGCCGCTGCCGTCCCCGTGCGCCCGGCCCCGGCCGAACCGCCGGCGCCCGGTTCCGCCGCCGGCTGGCCGCCCGTCGCGCCGCCGCCGGCCTCGGCCGTTCCGGAGGCGGTTCCGCCGCCCCGGAGCCGGCGGACGGCCCGCCGGGTCGTCGCGGCCGGCGCCGCGCTGGCGCTCATGCTGGGCGGGGGCGCCTCCGGCGCGCTGGTCACCGACCGGCTGCTCGACGACGGGACGGTCGCCACGGCGGTCCGGGTCGTCCCCGCCTCGACCAGCACGGTCGACAGCCTCTCGGGGGTGGTCGCCGGGGTGTCGCCGAGCATCGTCACGATCACCGCCACCGGCGCCGGCGGCACCAGCCTCGGCTCGGGCGTCGTCCTCGACGCCGACGGGCTGATCCTGACCAACGCGCACGTGATCACCTCCGGCGGCAGCCTCGCCGTGGAACTGCCCGACGGGCGGACGGCCCCGGCCACCCTCGTGGGCAGCGACACCGGCGCGGACATCGCGCTGCTGCGGACCGACGGTCTCACCGGGCTCACCCCGGCGACGCTCGGCTCCGACGCCACCCTCCGCGTGGGCGACCCGGTGGTGGCGTTCGGCAGCCCGCTCGGGTTGGAGGGGACGGTGACCTCCGGCATCGTCTCCGCCCTGGACCGCTCGGTGGACGACATGAGCGGCCTCATCCAGACCGACGCGGCGATCAACCACGGCAACTCCGGCGGGGCGCTGGTCGACACCGCCGGCCGGGTGGTCGGCATCAACGTCGCCATCGCCACCACCGGCCAGGACGAGGGCAGCACCGGGCTCGGCTTCGCCATCCCGGTCGACACCGTCCGCGCCGTCGTCGACCGCCTCGCCTCCGGCGCCGGTGACTGACGCCGGTCACCAAAACCCTCAGGGGGACAGTTCGGCGGCCCGGCGGAGCAGCGCCCGCCGTTCGGGGTCGGAGCGGACCGCGTCGGCGGCGGCCCGGAACAGCGCGGCGGCGCCGACCGGGTCGCCGCGGCGGGCGGTCAACTCGGCCTCGGCGGCCACCGCCGGCGGGTAGCCGTCCAGCGCCCCGCCCTCCCGGGCCTCGGCGAGCAGGGTCAGCCCGGCGGCGGGGCCGTACGCGAACCCGTGGGCCACCGCCCGGTTGAGCCGGACCACCGGGGTCGGCTGGTGCGCGAGCAGCGCGTCGTAGCAGCCGGCGATGGCCGGCCAGTCCGTCTCGGCGGCGGTCGGGGCGGTGGCGTGCACGGCGGCGATCCGCGCCTGGAGGGCGTACGGGCCGTCGCCGGCCCGGTCCAGCAACGCGACGCCCTCGGCGACGGCCGCCCGGTCCCACCGGGTGCGGTCCTGCTGGTCGAGGGTGAGCAGGTCGCCGGACGGGTCGCGGCGGGCCGCCCGGCGGGAGTGGTGCAGCAGGAACAGGGCGAGCAGCCCGGCCGCCTCGGGCTGGTCCGGCAGCAGCGTGTGCAGCAGCCGAGCCAGCCGGACCGCCTCGGCGGCGAACGCGGGCTCGCCGTCGGCGTCGTACCCCCGGGTGAAGAGCAGGTAGAGCACCCCCAGCACCCCCGGAAGGCGCTCGACCAGCGCGGGCCCGGCCGGCACCCGGTACGGGACGCCGGCCGCGGCGATCCGGGCCTTGGCCCGGGTGAGCCGGCGGGTCATGGTCGACTCGGTGACCAGGAAGGCGCGGGCGATGTCGGCGGTCGGCACGCCGGCCACCGTGCGCAGGGTGAGCGCCACCCGGGCCTCCAGCGCCAGCGCCGGGTGGCAGCAGGTGAAGATGAGCCGGAGCCGGTCGTCCACCACGTCTCCCTCCGGTCGCGCGGGCTGGGGATCGGTGAGCAGCGCCAGGTCGCGCAGCTTGCGGCGTTCGACGCTGGCGCGGCGCAGCACGTCCACGGCCCGGTTGCGGGCGGTGGTCATGAGCCACCCGCCCGGGTTGTCCGGCACGCCGTCCCGGGGCCAGCGCTCCAGCGCCGCCGCGAGGGCCTCCTGGGCGCAGTCCTCGGCGAGGGTCCAGTCGCCGGTGACGCGGATCAGGGCGGCCACGATCCGCGGGTACGCCTCGGCGCCCGCGTCGGCGACCGCCCCGGCCGCGTCGATCACCCGGATCAGTCCTCCACCAGCGGGCGCAGCTCGATGCGCCCGGCGTACGCCATGGGGTGGGCGCGGGCCACCTCGACGGCTTCGTCGAGGTCGGCGCACTCCAGCAGGTCGAAGCCCACGATCACCTCCTTGGTCTCGGCGAACGGGCCGTCGCTGAGCAGCAGTTCGCCGTCGCGGACACGGACGGTGGTGGCGGCCGACGGGGACGCGAACCGGCTGCCGGTCAGCCGCTGGCCGTTGGCATCCCGCTCGGCCACCCACTTCTCGATGTCGGGCGCCGCGTCCGGGTTCCGGTCGGGCTGGGTGTCGGTGCAGACGAGCATCATGTACTTCATCGCTTCACTCCTGTCGGTCGTGCTCCTGTCCACCCTGACGAACACCGTGCGCGCATCCGGACAGCCGCGGCGGAAAATTTTGGTGGTGATTTCCGGGGCCCGGCGGGGTAATGCCGGGCGATGTTCTTCATCTTCGGGCTCCGGACCAAGGTCGACCGGTCCGGCGTCGTCACGCAGGTCTGCCGCAACTGCGGCAACCGGGCCGCCCAGGTCATCACCCGGCGGGCCACGAAGTTCACCCTCTTCTTCATCCCGCTGATCCCGGTGCGCACCCGCTACACGCAGCAGTGCACGTTCTGCGGCGCACAGTACGACGTCTCCCGCGCCGAGGCCGAGCGCCTCCCGGTCGGCTGACCGTGGCGCGTTTCCTCTGCTGGTTGATCGGCCGCCAGCCGGTCACCCCGCCGGCCGCGCCGGTGCACACCGTCTCCCGGCCGCCGTGCACGCCGGGCCGCCGGCGCCCCCGCCGCAGCCGCCTCACCGCGGGCGCCCAGTCGCCCCGCTCTCCCTGGAACCGGTCCGCCGGCCGCTGAGCGACGGCGAGGCGCGGCGGCTGCCGCGGCGGCGGGCAGCGCCTATCCTGGGCGATCATGACGGACACCGCGCAGCGCCTGGCCGAGATCCGGGGTGGCGTGCCGCCCCGGCGGCACAACGCCCGCACCATCGCCGCGCTGACCGGTAACCCCGGCTGCACCCGCCGCGCCGTGCTGGACGGCGCCGGGGTCGACAAGCCGAAGCTGGCCGAGCGGATCGGCTTCCCGGCCCGGTTCGGCCAGTCCCGCTTCGCCATCACCCGGGGCAACGCGTTCGAGGCCCAGGTGAAGGCCGACGGCGGTGCGGAGCTGCTGCGCCTGGTCGCGGAGCGGCTGGGCGTGCCGGTGCCGGACGGCGCCACCTGGACCGACCTGGGCGGCGACGAGGACCGGCCGGAGCGCTCCCGCGCCGCGCTCACCGCGACCGGCGACGGGCCGGCGCTCTTCGACCATCCGCTGCTCGGCCTGGACGTCGCCGGGCGCCGGGTGAACCTGGAGCCGGACCTGGTGGCGGCCCGGCTCGCCGGCCGCTTCCACGTCGTGGAGATCAAGTCGTTCCCGATCATCGACGGCCAGGCCGACCCGGCCAAGGTGGCGGCCGCGGCCATCCAGTCCGCCGTCTACGTGCTGGCGCTGCGCGAGCTGCTCGCCGCGGAGGGGCGGGACGCCGACCTCGTCTCGCACGAGGTGGTGCTGGTCTGCCCGCGCGACTTCGCCAACCGGCCGGTGGCCAGCCTGCTCGACGTGCGCAAGCAGTTGCTGGTGCTGCGCCGCCAGCTCGACCGGATGGCGCGGATCGACGACCTGCTCGCCGCCGTGCCGGCCGCGTTCACGGCCGACCTGACCGCCGACCCGGCCGCGCTGGCCGGCGCGCTCACCGGCGTCCCGGCCAACTACGCGCCGGACTGCCTGGCCGCCTGCGAGCTGGCCTACTTCTGCCGCCATGAGGCGCGCGGCCACACGGGCGCGCTGGGCCGGCCGGTCCGCGAGGCGCTGGGCGGCGTCGCCGAGGTGGCCGACGTGCTGGCGCTCGCCGAAGGCGTTCGCGCCCCCGAACCGGAGCAGGCGGAGGCCGCCGCCCTGCTGCGCGCCGCCGCGCGCCTGCGTGCCGACGCCCTGGCCGGGCACCCCGCATGAGTACGCCCCGACGCCCCGCCCGGAGCACCCGGTGAGCACCCTGCGCGCCCTCGCTCAGGCGCAGGCGGTCGCCGCCGGGGTGGCCCAGCCGGTGGCCACCGTCCGGCACCTGCACCTGTCCGACCGCCCGCTCGTGCTGGTGCCGCTCGCGCTGGCCGGCGAGGCGAACGCCCCGCTCGCGGCCCTGGTCGGCGCCGCACCGGACGACGCCCGGCTGCTGGTGGTGCCGCAGCCCCGCAACCGGGACCAGCGCTTCGCGTTCGCGGCCGAGCTGGCCGGGATCGTGCTGCCCTACCTCGACGAGTTCCGGGACCGCACCGAGGCGGTGCCGGTCGACCGGGGGCGGGACGTCCGGCACCGCTACGTCGACGCCCCGCAGGTGCTGGTGCCGAACCCGGCCGGGATCACCTTCCTGCGGCTGTTCGGCCGCTCCACCCGGTTCCGCCGGCCCGACGGCGAGTACCCGGTGCACCCGTCGGTGCCGCTGCTCGGCCGCTGGCTGACGTTCTTCGCCGAGCGCGCCGAGCATCCCGGCTCGGCGGCGCTGGTGGCGTTGACCGAGGCGCTGACCCTGCACTGGGCGACCGGTCAGAGCACCGTGGAGGACCTGCACCTGCCGGCGCTGCTGGGCTGGCTCGACCCGCCGCCCGGGCTGACCGGCGCCGAGGCGGCCGCCCGCGCCGAGGACCCGGGGCGCTGCCCGCCGGCCGGCCCGGCCACCGACCCGGACTTCGACAACCACCGGCTCGCGCCCGCCATCGAGGCGTACGCGGGCGCCGGTGACGACCCGGTCGCCCGCGCGGCCGCGTACGCGGAGCTGGAACGGCTGCTGCGCGACCAGTTGACGCCCACCTGGGAGCTGATGTGGCGCGGCGTCGGGTTGCTCCGCGCGCTGCCGGCCGGGGCGCGGGTGGCCGGGCGCTGGGACGGCGACAAGGACGCCTTCACCGCCCACGCCGAACACGTCGACGCCGGTGGCGGCCCGCAGCCGCGCCGGGACGGGGCGGTCGCGGCGGCAATGCGCCTGCACCGGCTGGAGCGGGCCCTCGCCTCCTACGCGGTGCAGCGCGCCTACGACGACCCGCTGGTCATGGCCGAGCACCGGCTGGCCGGGGAGGCGTTCGTCGGTGACGTGACCCTGGCCGACCCGAAGCGGGTCGACGACACCGGCAAACGCCCGGTGCTGCGCCCGCGGATCCAGGTGGTCACCACCGAGCCGGTGCTCGTGCCGGTCGGCGCGACGCTGTACTCGCCGGCCCGGCCGGGCCAGAAGGCGAAGGTGGTCTTCGTGACCCCGGCCGCCGACGGCAAGACCGAGGTGGTGCTGGAGCTCTCCGGCGGGATGGGCCGCGGGTTGACCGCCCCGCCGGGCAGCGTGCCCGAGGTGGGGGAGCGGCTGTGCCTCACCACCCTGTCCGACGGATTCCTGCCGGCCGGCGCCTTCCCGGCCCCGGAGGAGACCCCGTGGACCCACGGCGGC
>NZ_WBKT01000190.1 GCF_008868175.1 Micromonospora sp. AMSO31t | reverse complement strand
GGGCGCCGTGGTGGTGGGCACCGGTTCGGGGGCCGTGGTTGTCGGCGCCGGCGGGGTGGTGACCGGTGCCGGCGGCGTAGTCGTCGGCACCTCCTCCGTCGGCGGCGGGCTGGTGGGCACCGGCTGCGTCGTGGTGGGGTCCACGGTCGGTGTCGCCTCGGTCGGCTCGGTGCCGGGATCGCCGCCCGGCTCGCCCGGGTCGCCCGGATCGGCCGCCCGGGCCACGGCGGTCACGGTCGGCGAGGCGGCCGCCCAGGCCGGCCCCACCGCGACGGCCGCCACGATCCCGGCGAGCAGCGCGGGTACGAGCAGAGCGGGAGTGCCTCGGAGCGCGGCGCGCCGAGCAGGCCGTACGCGGGGGCGGGCCATCTGTCCTCCGTGACGCTCAGTGAGGTCTCATTATTTGGCAACAGTTGCCTTCGTGCACTAGTCCCGCAAGGAAACGAATCCGTAACGTGTTCGACGCGGTCCGACCGCCCGACCGGTACGCTCCGACCGTGACCGGTTACCTCGGCTCGTACGCCACGCTCGGTCTCCTGCTCCTCGCCGCCGTGCTCTTCTTCGTTACGGCGTTCTCGGCCAATCGGGTGTTACGTCCTGGCCGTCCGGCCGATCCCTGGGGCAAGCGGGCCAGCTACGAGTGCGGTCTCGACCCGGTCGGCGGCGACTGGGCGCAGATGCAGATCCGCTACTACGTCTACGCCTACCTGTACGTGCTCTTCGCCGTGGAGGCGGTCTTCCTCTTTCCCTGGGCGCTGGTCTTCGACCGCCCAGGGTTCGGGGTGACCACCGTGGTGGAGATGGGCGTCTTCGTCGCCGTGGTCGCGCTCGGCATCCTCTACGCCTGGCGCCGGAACATCCTCCGCTGGACCTGACCCCGCTCAGGCCAGCCCGCGCCGGGTCAGGGCCGGTGGCCGGTCCCCCCGGATCGACGCCACCATGTCCAGCACCCGGCGGGTCTCGCGGACCTGGTGGGCGCGGAAGACCCGGGCGCCGAGCCAGGCCGAGACGGCGGTGGCCGCCAGGGTGCCCTCCAGCCGGTCGGGCACCGGCAGGTCCAGCGTCTCGCCGATGAAGTCCTTGTTCGACAGGGCCACCAGCAGCGGCCAGCCGGTGTCGGCCAGCTCGCCGAGCCGCCGGGTGATCTCCAACGAGTGCCGGGTGTTCTTGCCGAAGTCGTGCGCCGGGTCGATCAGGATGCCGTCCCGCCGTACGCCGAGGCCGGCCGCGCGGTCGGCGAGGCCGGTGACCGTCCCCACCACGTCGGCCACCACGTCGCCGAACGCGGCCCGGTGCGGCCGGGTCCGCGGGGCGAGCCCACCGGCGTGCGAGCAGACCAGCCCGGCGCCAGTCGCCGCGGCGACCCGGGCCAGCGCGGGATCGGCTCCCGACCAGGTGTCGTTGAGCAGGTCGGCGCCGGCCGCCACCGCTTCCACGGCCACCTCGGCACGCCAGGTGTCGATCGAGATGACCACGTCCGGGAAGGCGGCCCGCACCGCGGCGATGGTGTCCACCGTGCGGCGGATCTCCTCGGCCACGTCGACCTCGTCACCCGGCCCGGCCTTCACCCCGCCGATGTCGATGATCTCGGCGCCCTCGGTCACCGCCCGGTCGACCGCGCGCAACGCGCTGTCCTGCGCGAACGTGGCGCCCCGGTCGAAGAACGAGTCCGGCGTGCGGTTGACGATCGCCATCACGACGAGGTCGCCGGGGGAGAAGGTCCGCCCGCCGAGCCGCAGCGCCCCGGTCATGCCCGCCTCCTCCGCGCCGATCTTCCGCCGGTCGCCCCCGACGCTATCCGGTCCCGCGCGGCCCGGGCCGCGCGGCGTCGCCGTCCCCGGCCGCCCTGATGAGCCGGGCGGCGGCGATTCCGATCGGAGGCGGCGGAGGGCTCGCCCGATCCCCGCCCGCATGCCACGATCTCCCCATGGGTGAGGTTCTGCTCCTCTTGGTCGTCGCGCTGACCGTGGCGGCGGTGGTGTTCGGGGTGACGGTGCTGGTTTCCGGGCGGGATCCGGGCCTGGCGCCGGCCGAGCCGGACGGCCGGGCCGTGCCCCTGCCGGGCAGCCGCCCGCTGGACGAGGCGGACGTGGCCGAGGTGCGCTTCGACACCGCGCTGCGCGGCTACCGGATGGCGCAGGTCGACGCGGCCATGCGCCGGGCCGCCTACGACATCGGCTACAAGACCGAGCTGATCGGCGTGCTGGAGGCCGAGAACGCCGCCCTCCGCGAGGGCCGGATCGAGGAGGCCGACGCGCTACGCCGGGCCCGCGCCGAGGCCGCCGCGACCGGTTCGGAGTCCGAGACCCCCGCCCCGCCGGCGGCGGCCGACCCGCCCGCCGCCGCGCCGCTCAGCGCCGAGGCCGGCGTGGCCGAGGCCCCGGCTGCCGCCGCCGTCGAGGACGTGGCCACGCTGCCGTCCGCCGCCGTTCCCGCGGCGCCCAACGGCGGGCCGGCCCCCGTCGCCCCGGTGGCGACCGCCGTGGACCGGACCCCGGACGAGGTCGGCCTCCGGCCGCCCACCGACCCGACCGCCACCCCGACCGACCGCGACCCCACCGCGGAGGCCGCCCGCGACGCCGATCCGACCGTGGAGGCCGCCCGCGACGACGACGCGACGGCCGACACCGACTCTGACCGGGAGCGCGGGCCCGTCGTCCGCTCGGAGTCCGCGTGACCGGCGCGGACGATGGCCCGGGCTTCGCCGAGGCGGCGCAGCCCGGTGCCGCGGAGGTCACCGCGTCGGTGATCGTCGGAGCGCCGGCCGAGCGCGTCTTCGCCGCGCTGACCGCCTGGGAGCGGCAGTCCGACTGGATCCCGCTCACCACCGTGCGGGTGGTCGAGGGGGACGGCGGCGAGGGGAGCCTGGTCGAGGCGATCACCACGCTCGGCCCGGCCGTGCTCCGCGACGAGATGCGGGTGGTCCGGGTGGACGCGCCGTACGAGGTCAACGTGGTGCACTGCGGCAAGCTGCTGCGCGGGCCCGGTGTGCTGCGCTGCACCCCCATGGAGCGGGACCGGACGCAGGTGGTCTGGCACGAGTGGTTCCACCTGCCGGGCGGGCCGGCCGGCCGGGTGGCCTGGCCGGTGCTCTGGCCCGGCTCGAAGTTCAGCCTGACCCAGGCGTTGAAGAAGTTCGCCCGGCTGGTCGAGCAGGGCCGGCTGCCCTGACCACGGGCCGCCGCCGGTTGTCGGTGGCCTGACCTACCGTGTACGGCGTGACTGACCTGGTGACCGGCGCCGACGGGCTGCCCCGCTGCGCCTGGGGGGCGAGCACCCCGGACTACGCCGTCTACCACGACGAGGAGTGGGGCCGGCCGCTGCGCGGCGACGACGCGCTCTACGAGCGGCTGACGCTGGAGGCGTTCCAGTCCGGCCTGTCATGGCTGACCATCCTGCGCAAGCGGCCCGCTTTCCGGCTCGCCTTCGACGAGTTCCGCATCGACAAGGTCGCCGGCTACGGCGAGGCCGACGTGGCCCGGCTGCTGGCCGACGCGGGGATCGTCCGTAACCGGGCCAAGGTCGAGGCGGCCATCGCCAACGCCCGGGCGGCCCTGGCGCTGCCCGACGGCCTCTCGGCGCTGCTCTGGTCCTACGCGCCGCCGCCCCGGGCGGCCCGGCCGCGGTCGTTCGCCGAGGTGCCGGCGCTCACCCCGGAGTCGACCGCGATGGCCAAGGCGCTCAAGAAGAGTGGCTTCCGCTTCGTCGGCCCGACCACGGCGTACGCGCTGATGCAGGCCACCGGCATGGTCGACGACCACCTCACCGGCTGCCACGTGGCCGGCGACCGCCCGGGGGCGTGACCGGCGGCGGACGCGGCGGGCCCGGCCCCGGTCCGGCGTGATGGGATTGGAACATGACCGACACCGAGCCGCGGACGAGCGGGACGATCGAGGGCGGCGCGGCCCCGGGCGCCTGGGCGGTGCTGCTGCCCGCCGAGCGTTACGAGGCCGAGCGGCTGGTGCACCACGACACGCTGGAGCTGACCGGGCTCGACGCAGCCGCCGGGCCCCGGCCCGGTGACCCGGTGGCGGTGCTGGTCGACGAGCCGCTGCGGCTCGTGGCGCTCGGCCGGGTCGCGGCGGCCACCGGGGAGGTCCGGGAGGACCCGGACGACCCGCAGTCCGAGGCCGGTCCGGGGGTGCTCGTGGTGACGTACACCCGGCGGGTGCTGGACGAGCCGGTGCCGGTCGCCGGCCTGGCCCTGGACGGGCCGGTCACCGGGCTCGACCCGGGCCGGTTCCGGGAGCTGGCCGAGCGGATCGGCCCGCCGCCGACCCGCCGCTCCTGGCTGGTGAGCCTCGACCTGCCGATCGAGGCGGCCTCGCCCGCCGAGGCGGTCCGGCTCTTCTGGGCCTACGTGCAGGAGCTGGGCCCGCGCGAGCTGCCCGCCTACGTCTCGCCCGCCGGTGACGAGCTGGCCATGCAGGCGTTCGTGCTCGGCGCCGAGGCCAACCAGGACCCCGAGGAGGACGACTGACCCGCGGCGCGGTCAGCGGCCCTCGAAGACCGGCTTCTGCTTGTTCACGAACGACATGGTGGCGGCCCGGTGGTCGGCGGTGGCGCCGCAGATCGCCTGGGCCTGGGCCTCGGCGGCCAGCGCGTCGGCCAGGGTGCCGGCGTCGGCGATGGAGAGCTGGCGCTTGATCGCCCCGTACGCGACGGTCGGGCCGGCGGCGAGCCGGGCGGCCAGTTCCTGCGCGGCCGGGAGCACCTGCTCGTCGTCGTCCACGAGCCGGGTGAGCAGGCCCAGCCGGCAGGCGTCCTCGGCGCCCACCGGCTCGGCGAGCATCAGCAGCTCGACGGCCTTGGCGTGGCCGACCAGCCGGGGCAGCGTCCAGGAGGCGCCGGTGTCGGCGGCCAGCCCGACGCCGGCGAAGGCCATCAGGAAGCGGGTCTTCGGGCCGCCGATGCGGAAGTCGGCGAGGAACGCCAGCGAGGCGCCGGCCCCGGCGGCCATGCCCCGGACCGCGGCGATCACCGGCTTGGGCAGGTTGGCCAGCCGGGCGGCGATGGGGTTGTAGTGGGCCCGCACGGTGCCCAGCGGGTCGGCGTCGGCGGATTCGAGGGTCTGCACGTGCTCCCGCAGGTCCTGCCCGGCGCTGAACGAGCCGCCTGCGCCGGCCAGCACGACCGCCCGGCAGGACCGGTCGGCCTCCAGCTCGGCCAGGGTGTCCCGGAGCGCCTCCTTGAGCGCCACGTCGAGCGAGTTCATCGCCGTCGGGCGGTTCAACGTCAGGGTGACGACGGCGTCGGTGCGGTCGACGAGCAGCGGCTCGGTCACGTTTCTAACGACCCTTCTGTCGGGCGAGGCGGTTGCTGGCGTCGAGGCACTGCTCGACGTACCGGTCGGCGGCCGGCCGGAGCCGGGCCGCGTGCCGGTCGAAGAAACTGGCGGCGCTGCTGCCCGGCCAGCGCTCGGGGAGCAGCGCCGGCGGCAGCTGCGGGTCCCGGAACAGGAAGGTACGCCACGCGTGCACGAGCCGGAACCGCGCCGCGTACGCCTCCTCGTCGCTGCTGCGCACGGTCACCCCGGTGAGCAACGGCTTCTGCTCGGCGACGAACCGCTCGTACGCGCGGCCGATCTCGGCCAGGTCCCAGGCGCGGCGGACCACCCCCATGGCGCCGGGGGTGCCGGCGGCGTGCGCGGCGGTGAACCGTTCGAAACGCACCCCGGCCTCGGCGAGCAGGACGTCGACGTCCTCGCCCGGCCGGGTCGCCACCCAGGTGCAGTCGTCCAGCGTGCCGTAGCCGAGGAAGGTCAGGTTGGCGGCGAGCCGCTGCCGGTCCCGGCGGGACGCGGGCGCGTCCAGCACCAGGAGGTCGAACCGTCCGTCCCAGGCGTGCCGCCCCGTGCGGTAGATCCGGGCGCCCGCCTCGTCGAGTCTGCGGGCCGCCTTCGGTGTGATCGAATATCCGGGCCCGGAGGCGAGCCGGAGCGGTTCGAGCCAGCCCTGTCGGACCATCCGGGAGACCGCGGTGCGGACCGCCGGCGGGGCGATCCCGAGCGGTGCCAGCAGCTTGACCAGGGCGGCGACCGGTGCGCGGCCACCCCTAGCCCGGAGGTGGTCGCCGTACAGGTCGAAGAGTGCCGACCGTGCCTGCATGACCGCACATTGTGACAGGCCTATCCAAGATAAGCTAGATGCTGTTACATCAATGCTGCTTCGGTTTGGGTCCGGCGGTGTTCATCAGGGAAAATCGTTGGTCGACGCCCCCGCGACGGTTGCGGGTGGTCATGACGAAGTGGCTGTGGGGCAACCCACCGACCCTGGTGTAGGTCTGAGGGGAGACAACATGGCGGCGATGAAGCCGCGGACGGGCGACGGTCCGCTGGAGGTCACCAAGGAGGGCCGGGGCATCGTCATGCGGGTCCCGCTGGAGGGTGGTGGCCGGCTCGTCGTCGAGATGACTCCCGACGAGGCCACCGCGCTGGGTGACGCGCTGAAGGCGGCTGCCGGCTGATGCGGGGAGCGGTTCGCGCGACGTCCGTCGTGCGAACGGTTCGCCCTACCCTGAGCCACCGGCAACGCCGGTGGCTCAGGGCCTTCCTCGCCCAGTGAGCGGCAAAGTGTCCCGCTTCGAGCAGTTTCGGAGGTACGGTCGAGCGTGCTGGCCATTCGTCTGGTGAGCGGGCCAACGCGGCCCGACACCCTCGTCCTGCCCGTTCGTCCCGAAGGGCCGGGCGCCCCGGCCACGCTGGTTCCCACCGCCGTCCCGCCCGGCGACGACGTCCGGGCCGAGGCGTCGGCGCTGCTGCCCGCCACCCGGCTCACCGGCGCCGCCGGCGAGGTGCGGGAGCACCTGCGCCCCGGCGGCACCCCGGCCCGGCTCTGGCTGCTCGGCGTCGGCGACGGCGACGAGCACGGCTGGCGGGTCGCCGCCGCGGCGCTCGCCCGGGCCGCCAAGGATGAGACGCACATCACGATCACGGTGCCGGACGAGGCCACGGACGCGCTGCGCGGCCTGGCCGAGGGGCTGCTGCTCGGCTCCTACCGCTACCGGCTGACCCAGGCCGGCGGCACGCCCGCGCTGGCCGAGGTGGACATCGTGGTCGGCGACCCGGAGGCGCTCGCGCCGACCCTGGCCGCCGCCCGGACCACCGCCGAGATGACCCGGCTGGCCCGAGACCTGACCAACACCCCGTCGTCCACCAAGAACCCGGAGTGGTTCGCCGCCCAGGTGGCCTCCGCCGCGTCCGGCCGCGCCGACCTGCACCTGCGGGTACGCGGGCCGGAGGAGCTGGACGCCGAGGGCTTCGGCGGCATCCTGGCCGTCGGCGGCGGCTCGGCCAGCGGCCCCCGCCTGGTCGAGCTGGACTGGCGGCCGGCCGGCGCGCGTACCCACGTGGTGCTGGTGGGCAAGGGGATCACCTTCGACACCGGCGGCATCTCGATCAAGCCGGTGCCCGCCATGAAGCTGATGCGCAAGGACATGGCCGGCGCCGCCGCGGTGGTCGCCGCCACCCTGGGCGCCGCCGCGCTGGGCCTGCCCGTCCGGGTCACCACGCTGGCCCCGCTCGCCGAGAACATGGTCAGCGGCTCGGCGTTCCGCCCCGGCGACATCATCCGCCACTACGGCGGCCTGACCAGCGAGAGCACCAACTCCGACGCCGAGGGCCGGCTGGTGCTCGCCGACGCCATGGCGTACGCCGTCCGGGAGCTCAAGCCCGACCTCATGGTCGACCTGGCCACCCTGACCGGGGCCAACGCGGTGGCGCTGGGCAAGCGGCACGCCGCCCTCTACAGCGAGAACGACGACCTCGCCGCCGACCTGCTGGGCGCCATCACGGCGGCCGGCGAGCGGGCCTGGCGGATGCCGCTGGCCGACGACTACGTCGAGTACCTGGGCAGCGAGATCGCCGACCTGCACAGCTCCCCGGCCCGGGGCGCCGGCTCGGTGGTGGCCGCGCTCTTCCTCCGCGAGTTCACTGGCGACCTGCGCGACCGCTGGGTGCACGTGGACATGTCCGCCCCCTCCTGGTCGGACGACGTGCACGGCGAGCTGGTCAAGGGCGCCACCGGCTGGGGCGTCCGCGGCCTGCTGCGCTGGCTGGCCACGCTGGGCTGACCGGGCAGGGTGGTCAGCCCTTCACGGCGGCGAGCAGGCCGTGACCGACGGGCAGCAGCGCCGGCACCCAGTGCTCCGACTCGCGGATTGCCTTGATGGTCTCCCGCACGGTCACGGTCTCCAGGTCGCGGGCGGCCGGGTCGCCGATCCGGCCGCCGGCCAGGGCGCCGTTGAGCGCGAGCACCCCGCCGGGGCGCAGCAGCCGCAGGGCGGCGTCCACGCAGGCGGCGTAGCCGGTCGCCTCGGCGTCGACGAAGACCAGGTCGTAGGCGCCGTCCGCGAGTCGCGGCAGCACGTCGAGGGCGCGGCCGGTGATGATTCGGGTACGCCCCGACGCGAAACCTGCCTCCTGAAACAGCCGCCGGGCGATGCGCTGGTGCTCGACCTCCACGTCGATGGTGGTGAGCACCCCGTCGGGGCGCATCCCGCGGAGCAGCCAGACACCGCTCACCCCTGTGCCGGTGCCGATCTCCACCACCGCCCGGGCGTTCCCGGCGGCGGCGAGCAGGCGCAGCGCGGCCCCGGCGCCCGGCGTCACCGCGTCCACGCCCACCTCGTGGGCGAGGGCGCGGGCCGTCCGCAGCACGAGATCCTCGGTGACGTACGACTCGGCGAACTGGAGCACCTGGGCGGTCGAGTTGCCGGAGCCGGCGACCGTGGCGATGGGACACCTCCGGGCGGACTGGTGCGAGGGGTCGGTTGGCACTGAGAGCCTAGAGGCGTGCCTCCACACGCGCAGCCGCGAGTCGGCCCTCGGACGATCACGCGCGGCAACCCCTGACTCCACTCGGGGCATCCGTGCAATCCTGGACGCAGTCCCGTACGGCGCGGCCGGCTCCACCGACCGCCCGGCACGGGGCGTGGGGGACGGACTGGGAGGCACCGACGTGACCGACGGCTGGGACTGGCGCCAGCCCGGCGGGGGCCCGGCACCGGCGGGAGGGCCGCCGCCGCCGGCGCAGCCGCCGCAGGGCGCCGGGGGCGGCACCTCGCCCTGGTGGTCCGACGCGCTCGCCGATCCCTGGCGCGACCCGTACGCGCCCGCCGCCGTGGTGGTCCCCGCCGCGCCGGTCGCCGGGAGCGGCGAGCCGGAACCGGTGACCGACCCGGACGCGCCGAGGCGGCCGGGCCTGCGCCAGGTGGTGCTGGTCTCGCTGATCACCGCCCTGCTCGCCGGCTCGCTCGGCAGCGCCCTGACCTACGCGTTCCTCCGCACCGGCGGGGCCGTGCCGACGCTCGGGGCGCAGTCCGGGCAGGCCCCGGCGCTCGCCCAGCGCAAGCCCGACTCACTGGCCGGGGTCGCCGAGAAGGTGCTGCCCAGCGTGGTCACCGTCCGGGTGGCCAGCCTCGGTGGCACCAGCGAGGGCTCCGGCTTCGTGGTGAGCGCCGAGGGGCACATCGTCACCAACGACCACGTGGTCGCGGGCGGGCCCGGCAAGGCCACGGTGGTCTTCAACGACGGCAGCACCGCCCCGGGCACCGTCGTGGGGCAGGACCCGGAGTCGGACATCGCGGTCATCAAGGTGACGCGGACCGGGCTGAAGCCCGTGGAGTTCGGCGACTCCGACGCGCTCGCCGTCGGCGACCCGGTGCTCGCCGTCGGCTCGCCGCTGTCCCTGGCCAACACGGTCACCGCGGGCATCGTGAGCGCCCTGGACCGCACCATGATGGCCGGCGAGCCGGGCGGGCCGACCCGCTACTACGCGGCGATCCAGACCGACGCGGCGGTCAACCACGGCAACTCCGGCGGCCCGCTGGTCGACGGGGCCGGCCGGGTGGTCGGTGTGAACTCGACGATCAAGTCCCTGGTCGCCGACGGTCAGGAGGCCGGCAACATCGGGCTCGCCTTCGCCATCCCGATCAACCAGGCGAAGCGGGTCACCGAGGACATCATCGGCACCGGCAAGGCCCGGCGTACGGTGATCGGCGCCCAGGTCGGTGGCACCGGCGTGAGCGGCGGCGGCGTACGCCTCAACAACGTCGAGCCGGCCGGGCCGGCGGCGGCCGCCGGTCTGCGGACCGGGGACATCGTGCTCCGGCTCGACCGGCACCCGATGAACGATCCGACCGACCTGGTGGCCCTGGTCCGCAAGTACGCCCCCGGTTCGGTGGTGACGGTGGAGTACCGGCGCGGGTCCAACCGGCAGAACGCGTCGGTGACGCTCGCCGCAGACGCCAAGTGAGCCGCCCTCACCCCCTCCCGGCCGGCCACCTGACGTGCGTAGTCTTGCCCTGACACGCCACGAGGAGGCCGAGTGTTCGAGAACCTGAACTGGTGGGAGATCGGCGCCCTGCTGCTCCTGGCACTGTTGATCTTCGGGGACCGGCTGCCCATGGTGATCAACGACGGCCTCCGGATGGTCCGCAACCTGCGCAACATGGCGCGGAACGCCACCGGTGACCTGAGCCGCGAGCTGGGCACGGACATCCAGCTGGAGGACCTGCACCCGAAGGCGTTCATCCGGAAGCACCTGCTCAGCGAGGAGGACGAGCAGGCCCTCCGGAAGCCGCTGCAGAGCATGTACGACAACCTCCGCTCGGACGTCACCGGCGTGCACGACGACCTGAAGGATGTGGCCAAGGCGGCCGACCTGCGCACCAACGGCACCCGCCCGGCCACCGCCACCGGCGGCGCCCCCGCGCCGGTCCAGCGCCCGTCCTACGACGACGCCACCTGAGCCCCGGCCACACCCCTGCCT
>NZ_WBKT01000189.1 GCF_008868175.1 Micromonospora sp. AMSO31t | reverse complement strand
GTACTGCGGGCCGTTGCCCCACTGCGGCTCGGGCCACGGCCCGCAGTACGGGCTGGCCGAGTACCAGCCGGAGTTGCCGGCACCCTGGGTGATCTGGAAGCCGCTGCCGACGCAGTTGTACATCGGGTTCGCCTGGGCGATGCCGGTGGCCCGGACGTTCGTGAAGCTGACCTGGCTGGGCGCCTGCACCTGGAGCGCGAAGGTCCCCGCGCCGTCGATGCGTACGTTGTTCAGGCTGATCCCGCTGGTCTGCCCCTCGATCCAGTGCAGCGCCGCGTAGGAGCTGTCCAGGATGTCGGTGTCGCTGACGGCGATGGTGGCGCCCTGGATCGGCTCGTTGAGCGCCGAGAACCAGAGCGCGCCGACGCCGAAGCGCCAGTTGTAGTCGGAGTTGCCGTTGCGGATCAGGGTGTTGCGGGCGACGGTGATCGTGCCGGCGACGGCGGTCGGGCCGTTGACGCCGGGATAGCGGTTGGCCACGTGGATGCCGCCGCCGTTGGTGACCGAGTCGGCGGTCACGTTGTCAGTGATCCGGATGTCCCGGCCCCCGTAGGTGACCAGGTTGTTGGCCAGGATCGTGACGCCGACCGTGTTGAAGGTGAAGGCGTTGTTGACGTTCGGCACGCTCTGCGCCCACATGGCCAGGCCGTCGTCACCGGTGTTGCGGACGAAGGTGTTCGTCACCGTGGAGTTGGTGACGCCCCAGTGGAAGTTCACCCCGTCGGCCGTCTGGTCGAGGATCCGGCTGTTGCGGATGGTGAAGTTGTCCATGGGGCCGTCCATCCAGGCGCCGACCTTGGTGTGCTGCAACCAGAGGTTGTCCACCACCGAGTTCGACATCGCCCCGCCCAGGGCGTTGACCTGGTCCTCGTCGACCCGCTCGCGGATGTCGCCGATGATGGCGAAGTCCCGCAGGGTGACGTTGCGGCTGGGTCCGCCGGCCTCGTGCGGCCGGATCTCGCCGCTGTAGCCGCCACCGGGCACGTACTTGCCGTAGATGCCGGCGGCCCGCTTGCGGTCGGTGGGGTGCCGGCCGCCGAGCACCGAGTACCAGGGACCGGCGCCGCGCAGGGTCACCCCGTCGACCACCACGTGGTCCCAGAGGGTGAAGGTGCCGGCGGGGATCCACACGACCTTCCCCTGTGCCTTGCCGGCGTCGACCGCGGCCTGGAACTTCGCCGTCGAGTCGGTCGCGCCGCTCGGGTCGGCGCCGAAGTCGGTCACCACGTCCAGCACACCGGCGGGCTTGGTGATCTGCGCGCCGACCAGCTCGAAGTCGGCCAGGTCGATGGTGAAGGTGGGCGACTGGGCGGTCGAGGAGACCTGGAGGCGGATCTTCGTGCCGGCCGGGTACGTGGTGCCGAACAGGGTGCGGGTCTCGTCGTAGAAGTGGTGCGGGTTGGTGTCGCCCGGGTTGTTGTTGAACGGGTAGCCGCCGTAGTACCAGCCGTACCGGGAGGTGACCGGCACGGACCTGACGAGCGTGCCGCCGGCGCGCAGGTCGATGCTGGCGTCCCGGCCGGTGCCGGCGGCGTTGTCCGGCAGGCTGTACCGGAAGGTGATCGCGTTGGCCGGCGCCGTGAGGGTGAACTCGACGTACTCGCCGGCGGCGTCGAGGGTGACCGCCTCCCGACCGGACGCCTCGGACGGGAGGGTGCCGTAGCGGCGGTCGGGGCCGATGCGGGTGCCGGTGTGCGCGACGTTCTCCGCCTCCTGCTCGACGAATCCGACGGTGGCGCCGCGGCCGGCGATGGCGAACGGGGACAGCCCGGCGGCGCGGGCCGGGGTGGCGGTGGTGGTGAGCGCCACGACGGTGACGGAGGTGGCGGCCAGCGCGGCGCCGGCGAGGACGGCGAGCCCCGCGCGGAGCCGGGCGCGACGGGCATGGTGCGGGGTGGTGTGGTCGGCCATGAGGGGTGCGCTCCCTTTCGTCGGATGGCCAGGTCCCCCGTGCGGTGCGGTGGTTTCCTCCCCTCCCTCCTGTTCGGGTGGCGCGGCGGGCGGCGCCGGCGGAGGGGCCGCCGGCGCCGGGGACGGGTCAGCCGGTGCGCAGCCAGACCGCGGTGTCCGGCGGCAGCCGGTCGTCGTCGAGCGGGCCGCTGGCCAGCAGCAGCCGCTCGTGGGCGGGCAGCGGCACGGCGGCGGCGGAGAGGTTGACCAGGCAGGTGAGGCCCGGCTCCCGGGCGAAGGCGAGCACCTGGTCGGGGGCGGGCAGCCAGGTGAGCGCGCCGTCGCCGAGCGCGGCCTCGGACCGGCGGATCGCGATGGCCGCCCGGTAGAGCTCCAGCATCGAGTGCGGGTCGCCGGTCTGGGCGCGAACCGTGCGGTCCTTCCAGTCGGCAGGCTGCGGCAGCCAGGGCCCGGCCGTGGCGCCGTCGGGGCTGAACCCGAACGGCGGGGCGTCACCGGCCCACGGCAGCGGCACGCGGCAGCCGTCCCGGCCGGGGTCGACCCGGCCGGAGCGTTCCCACATGGGGTCCTGGCGCAGCTCGAACGGGATGTCCTCGACCTCCCAGAGCCCCAGCTCCTCCCCCTGGTAGACGTACGCGGCGCCGGGCAGCGCCAGGGAGAGCAGCGCGGCGGCCCGGGCCCGGCGCGTGCCCAGTTCCAGGTCGGTGGGGATGCCCTCGCGCTTCGCCGCGAAGCTGAACCGGGTGTCGGCGCGGCCGTAGCGGGTGACGTGCCGGGTGACGTCGTGGTTGGACAGCACCCAGGTGGCCGGGGCGCCGACCGGCGCGTGCGCGTGGAGCGTGCCGTCGATGCTCTCACGCAGCGCCGACGCGTCCCAGGCGCAGCCGAGGAAGTCGAAGTTAAAGGCCGCATGCAGCTCGTCCGGGCGCAGGTAGTTGGCGAACCGCTGCCGGTCCGGCAGCCACACCTCGCCGATGAGGGCCCGGTCGCCGGTGTAGGAGTCGGCGACCCGCCGCCAGCCCCGGTAGATCTCGTGCACCCCGTCCTGGTCGCGGAAGGGGTGCGGCCGGTCGGGCCGGGTCTCGGGCAGCGTGCCGTCCTTGACCAGCAGCCCGGCCGAGTCGATCCGGATGCCGTCCACGCCCCGGTCGAACCAGAACCGCAGGACGTCCTCGAACTCGGCGCGCACCCGCGGGTGGTCCCAGTTGAAGTCCGGCTGCTCCGGGGCGAACAGGTGCAGGTACCAGTCGCCGGGGGTGCCGTCCGGGTTGACGGTCCGGGTCCAGGTGGGGCCGCCGAACTCGCCCACCCAGTCGGTGGGTCGCTCGTCGCCGTTCGGGCCGCGACCGGGCCGGAACCAGAACAGCTCCCGCTCGGGCGCGTCCGGCCCGCCGGCCAGGGCCGCCCGGAACCAGGGGTGCGCGTCGGAGCAGTGGTTCGGCACGATGTCGACGATGGTCCGGATGCCCAGCTCGTGTGCCTCGCTGATGAGCGCCTCCGCCTCGGCGAGGGTGCCGAACACCGGGTCGATGTCGCGGTAGTCGGCCACGTCGTAGCCGGCGTCGGCCATCGGCGAGGGGTACCAGGGGCTGAACCAGATCGCGTCGATGCCGAGCTCGGACAGGTAGCGGAGCCGGGACCGGATGCCGGCGATGTCGCCGATGCCGTCGCCACCACCGTCGGCGAAGCTCCGCGGGTACACCTGGTAGATCACCGCTCCACGCCACCACGGACCGCTGTCTGCTGTGGACACGAGCACCTGCTTTCTGCGTCGGTACGTCGGCGGGTTCGCCGGACCTGGATGTGGCGGGCGAACGGTCGTCGGTCGCCGCGGGAGGGTTCGCCGGTGGGTCCGGCCGGGTCAGCCCTTGAGGCTGCCGGTGGTCAGGCCGGACATGATGTTGCGCTGGAAGATCAGGAAGATGACGACGGTGGGGATCGCGGCGATGACCGAGGCGGCGATCACCACGTTCATGGGCGTGCCGCCGGCGAAGGCGTAGATGCCCACGCTGACCGTCCGGGTCTCGGGCGACGGCATGACCAGCTTCGGCCAGAGGAAGTCCTTCCAGACCGCCGTCACCGCGAAGATCGAGACCACGCCGAGGATGGGGCGCGACATCGGCAGGATGATCGACCAGAGCGTGCGCAGCGGCGTCGCCCCGTCCACGAAGGCCGCCGCCATGAGGTCCTCCGGGATCGAGTCGAAGAACCGCTTCAGCAGGAAGATGTTGAACGCGTTGGCGACCAGGGGCAGCCAGATGGCGAACGGCGAGTCGAGCAGGTTCAGGTGCAGGATCGGCAGGTCGATCACCGTCACGTACTGCGGGACGATGAGGACCATCGCCGGGATCATCAGGGTCGCCAGCATCAGGCCGAGGATCGCGTTGCCGAAGACCGGCCGGAGCTTCGACAGCGAGTACGCGGCCGCCGTGTCCAGGACGAGTTGGAACAGCACGGCGCCGGTCGCGTAGTAGAACGTGTTGAACAGCAGCTTGGCGAGGTCGAGGTTGTGCCACGCGTCGACGTAGTTCTGCGGCTGCGGGTCCTTCGGGAACAGCGACGGCGGCGTCTGCGCGATCTCCTGGCCGGACTTGAGCGCGCCGGTGACCATCCAGTAGAGCGGCCCGATGAAGACGAGCGTGAACCCCACCACGACGACGGCGAGCAGCGTCCAATAGATGATCCGGCCGCGTCCCCGTTCGAGTTGGGCCTGGGAGATGAGGGTCCGGGTCCCGGAGTCCTGTGGCATTCCTCGTCCGTCCTAGTCCTGTTTCGCGGTCAGCCGCACGTAGACGGCGGAGAAGCCGGCCAGCACGACGAGCATGATCACGCCGAGCGCCGCCGCGCCGTTGAGGTCGTTCTGGAAGAACCCGTGCTGGTAGATGAGGTACGCCACCGACGTCGCCGAGTCCCCGGTGCCCGCGCCGTTGGCGAGGATCAGCGGCTCGATGAAGAGCTGCATGGTGGCGACGATCTGCATCATCGCCAGGAGCGCGAGGATCAGCCGGGTCTGCGGGATGGTCACGTGCCGGATCCGCCGCCAGATGCCGGCGCCGTCGAGTTCGGCCGCCTCGTAGAGTTCGCCGGGGATGTTCTGCAGCGCCGCCAGGTAGATCAGCACGGCGCTGCCCATGTTCATCCAGGTCGACGCGAGCACCATGGCCGGCATGGTCATCCCGGGTGACTGCATCCACTCCGAGGTCGGCAGGTGCAGCGCCGCGAGGACCGCGTTGAACAGGCCCGCCTCGCTGGGGTCGTAGGCGTAGAACTTGAAGAGGAACAGGGCCGAGGCGGGCGGCAGCATCACCGGCAGGTAGACCAGGATCCGCAGGTAGCCCCGGGCGTGGCGGAACTCGTTGAGCAGGATCGCCACGAAGAACGGCACCGCGTACCCGAGGACCAGCGCGAGGAACGTGAAGTAGAAGGTGTTCTTCCAGGCGGTCCAGAAGCTCGGGTCGGCGATGATGCGGGCGTAGTTGTCCCAGCCCACCCAGGTGGTCTCGCCGCGGCGGGTGCGCTGGAAGCTCATCACGATGCCGCGGACCATCGGGTACCAGGAGAAGACCGCGAAGCAGACGACGGCCCCGATCAGGAACGTGTGTCCACTGAGGTTGTCCCGTACCTTGCGGCCGAGGCTGGTCCGGCGGCGACTCGTCGGGTACGGCGGCTCGGGGCGACCCGGTTGCCTGGTGGTACCCGGGACGGTGGTGATCGCCAAGGCTTCTCCTGCGGACGTCGGTGACCGGACGGGACGGGCGGGGTGTGGGGGCCGGCGCGCCGGCCCCCACACCCGGGGGCTCAGCTGCCGGCGACCAGCAGCTGGTTGACCTTGTCTTCGGCCGTCTTGAGCAGCGCGTCGATGTTCGCGTTCGGGTTCGTCAGGACCCCGGACATCGCCGCGTCGAGCACCGCGTAGACCGCCTGCGCGTTGCGCGGCTCACCCTTGATCGGGACCTGGTTCGCCTCGAAGATCGCGAAGTTCGCCGTGTCGACGTTGGCGTTCGCCTTGCGCAGCTCCAGCTCCTTCTTCTGCGCGTCACTCCCGTTGGCGAACAGCAGCGGCTGGGGCAGACCCACCGGGTAGTTCTGCGGCTTGGCCCGGACGTAGTCGAACTGGCCCTTGCCCGGCGTCAACTTCTGGTAGGCGATCCACTTCAGACCGGCCTTGACCTGCTCAGGGGTCAGGCCCTTCTTGAAGAAGTAGCCCTCGCCGCCACCCAGCGTCGCCTTCGCGGCACCGTCCTGGCCGGGCAGCGGACCCATGGCCCAATCCTGGAACTTGCCCTGGAACTGGCTGACGATCGCCTGGGTGGCGTCCGGGGCGCCGATGAACATGCCGACCTTGCCCGCGCCGGCGTTGGTCAGCAGGTCACCCCACTGGAGCAGCTGGCGGGCGCCCATGCTGTTGTCGCCGTACCGCATGTCCTTGAGGTTCTGCAGGACCTGCTTGCCCATGGCGTTGTTGAAGTCGGCCTTCTTGCCGTCCTCGGTCAGCACCTGGCCGCCCTGCGAGTAGAGCAGGGAGGTGAAGTGCCAGCCGCCGGTGTTGCCGGCGCTGTACTCGGAGTAGCCGGCGATGCCGTTGCCCAGGGCGGAGATCTTCTTGGCCGCCTCCCGGACCTCCGCCCAGGTCTTGGGCGGGTTGTTCACGTCGAGGCCGGCCCGCTGGAACAGGACCTTGTTGTAGACCAGGCCCATCGAGTAGTTCTTCACCGGGACGGCGTAGAGCTTGCCGCCGTCGGTGAAGACCCCCTTGAGCGCCGGGTCGACGCTGTCCCAGGTCGGGATCGTGTCCTTGTTGGCGTACTCCGTGATGTCCATGGCCTGACCGGAGTCCAGCACCTGCTGGAGATCGGTCATGTACCCGTAGAACACGTCGGTCACCGTGCCGCCGGCGAGGCGGGCCGTGAAGTCCGGCGGGTTGTTGCACTGCTCGCCGACGCTGACGCTCTTGATGACGATGTTCGGGTTCTGCTTCTGGAACTCGGCGACGTCGTCGTTCCAGTTCTTCAGCAGCTCCTTCTGGGCGCCGACCGGCTGGCAGTCGACGGTGATGGTGACCTTGCCGCTGGCGTCCTTCGCCGCGTCGTCGCTCTTCGTGGAGCACGCCGTCAGGCTGAGCCCCAGGCCGGCCACGAGCGCTATCGCCGCAGCCTTCCGGTACTGCGGTACGGACATCTGTCCATCCCTTCGGGGGAACGGGGTATCCATGGCCTTCGCTTGATTTGCCGTGATCGCCACCGCCCGGCGTCGAGGCCGGGTGTGAGTGGAGTCACTGTAGCGAGACGGACTAGTTGCGGCAAGGTTTCGATCGTGATGTGAAAGGACACGACTTTGTGACGACAGATGTCGACAGTGATACGCCGGCAGATCCGGTCCCGGGTTCCGTCCCCTGAGGTCCCGGCGGGCAGCAACGAGAAACGGCCGCCGACCGCGGTTGCGCGGTCGGCGGCCGAAGGCGTCGTCGGAAGGTCAGGCGGGCGGCGGTTCGGGGCCGGGCGCCACCGCGGCGCCCCGGGGCGGTGGTCAGCGGCCGGGGGCCGGCGCGGTGGAGCCGCGCACCACGAGTTCGGGCTCGAACAGCAGCTCGTCGTGCAGCACGCCGGCCCCCTCGATCTGGGTGACCAGCAGGTCCACCGCGGCCTGCCCCATGGTCTCGATGGGCTGCCGCACGGTGGTCAACGGCGGGTCGGTGCAGGTCATGAACGCGGAGTCGTCGAAGCCGACCACCGACACGTCCGTGGGCACCGCACACCCGAGCCGCCGCGCCGCCCGGATGGTGCCCAGGGCCAGCACGTCACTCGCGCAGATGACGCCGGTGACGCCCCGCTCGATGAGCTTGCTCGCCGCGACCCGCGCCCCCTCCATCGAGAAGCTGGAGCGCTCGACGTACGTGGTGTCGTCGGCCCAGCCCGCCGCCTGGATCATCGCGGCCAGCTTCCGCCGGGACGGGACGTGCCCCTCCGGGCCCAGCACCATGCCGATCCGCTCGTGCCCGAGCGAGCGCAGGTGCCCGTACGCCTGCTCGACCGCCACCGCGTCGTCGGTGGAGACCCGCGGGAAGCCCAGCTCGTCGACGCCGGCGTTGACCAGCACCACCGGCAGGCCCCGGTCGGTCAGCCGGCGGTAGTGCTCGTGCGTGGCGTCGGCGAGGGCGTACGACCCGCCCGCGAAGATCACGCCGGAGACCTGGTGGTCGAGGAGCATCTCGACGTAGTCCGACTCGGACACCCCGCCGATCGTGCGGGCACAGAGCGCCGGGGTGAAGCCGCGCTGCGCGAGGGACCCGGTCACCACCTCGGCGAGCGCCGGGAAGATGGGGTTCTGCAGCTCGGGCAGGACCAGGCCGACCAGCCGCGCCCGCTCGCCGCGCAGCTTCGTCGGGCGCTCGTAGCCGAGCACGTCGAGCGCGGTCAGCACCGCGGTCCGGGTCGCCTCGGACACACCACCGCGCCCGTTGAGCACCCGGCTCACGGTGGCCTCGCTGACGCCCGCCTTGCGGGCCACCTCCGTCAACCGCTTCGTCACGGCGGCAATCGTACGTCATTTTCTTGCAAGAAATGAACAAGGGTGGGCGGCACTCTTGCCTGATCCAAGCCGCCGTCGGCCACCCGGGCGGGCCGACGGGCTCCACCGAGCCCCGAAAGATTTGAACAGACAGAAGCTTGAATATCGACAAACGCCAGGAATAACATGAGGCACCTTTCGGCCGGTGCCTTCCAGCCGCGCCGATGCCACCACCGTCTCCCCCGTCCCCCGGTGAAAGTGGGTAGTCCGATGCAGCGGAGCGTGGAAGGCGCGGCGGGCCGGCGCCCGGCCGTGCCGATCGCCAGGATCCTCGCGGCGGCGGCCACCGCCGTCGCGCTGGCCGTACCGACCGGGAGCGCCGCCCTGGCCGCCGGCCACACCGGCCCCAGCCCGGTGGTCACCCGCGCCGGGCTCGACCCGGCATCGGTCGCCGGCCGGGGCGCCACCGTGGACTTCGTCGAGCAGGAGGCCGAACAGGCCCGGACCACCGGCACGGTCATCGGCCCGGACCGCGCCGCGTACACCCTCGCCGGGGAGGCGTCCGGGCGGCGGGCCGTCCGCCTCGCACCCGGCCAGTACGTCGAGTTCACCCTCCCGCGGGCGGCGAACGCGCTCACCGTCCGGTACAGCATTCCCGACGCGCCCGGCGGCGGCGGGATCACCGCGCCGCTGCGCGTCACCGTCGGCCGCGGACCGGCCCGCACCATGACGCTCACCTCGCAGTACGCCTGGCTCTACAACCAGTACCCGTTCACCAACGACCCCGGCGCCGACCTGCTCCACCCCGACTGGTGGATCACCGAGTGCTCCTGCGTGCCGGCGGCCACCACGCCCGCGCCCACCATCACCAAGCCGTTCCGGCCGCACCACTTCTACGAGGAGCAGCGCCTGCTGCTGGGCCGCACCCACCGGGCCGGCGAGGTGGTCCGGCTGACCGCGCCGACGGGCACGGCCGCCGCGTGGACGGTGATCGACCTGCTCGACGCGCACCTCGTCGCCCCGCCCCGGGTGCTGCCCCACGCGGTGAACGTCCTGGCCTTCGGGGCCGACCCGACCGGCCGCCGGGAGTCCGCCGACGCGTTCGACCGGGCCATCGCGTACGCCCGCCGGGTCGACCGCACGCTGTACCTGCCGCCGGGCACCTACCAGGTGAACCGCCACCTCACCGTGGACGACGTGACGATCGCGGGCGCCGGCAGCTGGTACACGATCGTCAAGGGCCGCGAGGTCGCCCTGGACACCCCAGCCCCCGACGGCTCGGTGCACACCGGCGTCGGCTTCTACGGCCGCGACGCCGCCGACGGAGGCAGCCGCAACGTCCACCTCTCCGGCTTCGCCATCGAGGGCGACGTCCGCGAACGCATCGACACCGACCAGGTGAACGCCATCGGTGGGGCCCTCAACCACTCCACCGTTGACGGCCTCTACCTGCACCACACCAAGGTCGGGCTGTGGTTCGACGGCCCCATGACCGACCTGCGGGTCACCAACACGGTCATCGCCGACCAGATCGCCGACGGGCTCAACTTCCACACCGGCGTCACCCACTCCTCGATCTCGCACAGCTTCATCCGCAACACCGGCGACGACGCCCTGGCCATGTGGTCGGAGCGGACGGGCAACGCGCACAACACCTTCGACCACAACACCGTGCAGTCCCCGGTCCTGGCCAACGGCATCGCCCTCTACGGCGGCACCGACCTCACCGTCTCGCACAACCTCATCGCCGACCCGGTCCGCGAGGGCAGCGCCATCCAGATCGGCTCCCGGTTCGGCGCCGAGCCGTTCGCCGGGCAGCTCCGCATCACCGGCAACACCACGGTCCGAGCCGGCACGTACGACCTGAACTGGAACATCGGCCTCGGCGCGATCTGGTTCTACGCGCTGGACCGCAGCATCGACGCCGACATCCAGGTGGTCGGCGACCGCTACCTCGACAACACCTACAACGCGATCATGCTGGTCAGCGACTGGCCCGTGAAGGACGCGGTCTCGATCAGCAACGTCCACTTCCGGGACATCCGGGTCGACGGCACCGGCACCTCCGTGGTGAGCGCCCGCACCGCCGGCTCGGCCTCCTTCGCGAACGTGGACGCGCGCAACGTCGGGGCGGTCGGGGTGAACAACTGCGGGTCGTTCCACTTCACGCCGGCCGGGTCGGAGTTCGCCCTCACCGACCTGGGCGGCAACGACGGCGGCTGGCTCGCCCCCTGGCTGCTGCCCAACACCATCACCTGCGACGATCGCCACCCGGCTCGACCCCACCACCGACCCGGACCTCACCCGGCTCTCCACCTCGTTCAACCACATGGTCGACCAGTTGGTGCGGCGGATCGAGCGGGACCGCCGGTTCGCCGCCGACGTCAGCCA
>NZ_WBKT01000188.1 GCF_008868175.1 Micromonospora sp. AMSO31t | reverse complement strand
AGGGCTCAGGCGATCCGGCGGAGCCGGCGTACGGCGAGGTAGAGCAGGAGGGCGGCGAGGGCGACGAAGATGCCGGTCTCGATCCACTGGAACAGCCAGAACCGGTCCGCCGGCTGGTACAGCTCCCAGTTGTAGGCACCGGGTCCGGCGCCGAGTTCCTCCCCGCAGCGGCGGCCATCCGGTCCCTGGCCGCCCGGCGGACACTGGATCCGGGTGTCGGCCGCCACCATCTTCCCGTCGGCGCTGCGCACACCGCTGGCGAGGACCCAGTTGCCTCGGTCCTCCCGCAGCGCATCGGCCCCCTCGATCGGGAAGGTGAGGGTGCGGGCGGGCTGGTAGTGCGGTCTGGCCAGGATCGCCACCGCCGCCCGTACCCCGATGAACGCGGCCAGGGTGACGCCCATGGCGGGCAGCATCCGGCGCCAGAGGGTGCCGGCGAAGATGCCGAGTGCCACCGCGAAGAGGGTGTAGCCGATCGGGGCGATGCCCTGCAGGTCGAAGACGATGAAGCCGAGGCGGCCCTCGTGCGCGGCCTGGGTCAGCGGGCTGACCCACCAGGCCATGCCCAGTCCGTAGCCGATTGCCAGGGCCACCGTGACGACGACGACCAGGCCGAACTTCACCAGGGCCCACCGCGTCCGGCCGACGCCCTGCGTCCAGGCGAACCGGTGCGTGCCGTGCTCCACCTCCCGGGCGACCAGCGGGGCGCCCCAGAACAGACCGACGAGCACCGGCAGGACCACGAGCAGGACCGCCACCAGGTTCAGGCTGGCGTACCGGTTGGTGAACTGGCGGAACGCCGACTCGCAGCCGTTCGCGGTGACCGGGTCGGTCTGCGAACGCGCCAGCTGACTGACGCAGTCCGGCAGCCCGAGCTCCGTGAAGCTGTGCCGCATGGACAGGCCGATCGGGAGCATCAGGGCCGCGAGCGCGGCGAAGGCGAGGAGGGTGAAGAGCAGTTGCTTGCGGTGCTGCCGCCAGGCCAGCCAGATCATGCCGGCACCTCCCAGGCCGCGTGGCTCGTGGTGGTCTCACCCTCGGCCAGGTACGCCAGCACGAGGTCCTCCAACGTCACGTCGTGCACGGTCCACTCCGGGGAGAGGACTTCGCCGCTCGTGCGGACCAGCAGCGTCGACTGCCGGGCGGTGTGGCTCGCCCGGACCACGGCGTCCACTCCCTCGATCGGTTCGCCGCCATGCCGGGGCCCGACCAGCTGTCGGTGTGCGGCGACCAGGTCGTCGACCGCGCCCACCAGGTGCACCCGGGCGGCCTGCAGCACGACCAGGTAGTCGCAGACCCGTTCGAGGTCGGCCAGCAGGTGCGAGGAGAGCAGCACGGTCGTCTCGGAATCGGCGACGCTGCCCATCAGCGACTGCAGGAACTCCCGGCGTGCCAGGGGATCGAGGCTGGCGACCGGTTCGTCGAGGAGCAGCAGCCGGGGTCGCTTCGCGAGTGCGAGCGCCAGCGCGACCTGCGCCCGCTGGCCGCCGGACAGCTTGCCGACGGGCAGCTTCGGCGGGATGCCGAGCTGGGCCAGCCGGTTGCGGGCGAGCGCCCCATCCCAGCGTTTGTTCATCCGGCGACCCAGCTCCACCAGCTCGGCCGCGGTGAAGTCCCGGTAGAGCGGGGTGTCCTGGGCGACGAAGCCGATCTCGGGCAGCACCGACGGGTTGGCGTACGGCGTTTCGCCGAAGATCCGCACCGCGCCGGCGTCCGGCCGCAGCAGGCCGACCGCGAGGTGCAGCAGGGTGCTCTTGCCGGCACCGTTGGGGCCGACGAGGGCGGCGATCCGCCCGGCGGGCAGGCGCAGCGAGCAGTCCCGCAGCGCCCAGGTTCTTCCGTACCGTTTGCCGAGCTGCTCGGCCTCCAGCGCGATCTCCATCAGCTGTCCTCTCATCCTGCTGAGGCGGGTTCGGCGCGCGTCGTGCCGGCGACGAGTGCGGCCCGCATGGTGGTCTCGACCAGGGCGGTGACGTCTTCCGGGGTGAGCCCTGCGGCGCGGGCGCGGTGCAGCCAGGCCACCAGCTCCTCGCGAAGCTCGGTCTGATCGGCCAGCGACGAGCCGGCGACGGTGTTGCGGACGAAGGTGCCGACGCCGGGGCGCCCCTCGACCAGACCTTCGATCTCCAGCTCGCGATACGCCTTCAGCACCGTGTTCGGGTTGATGGCCAGCGACTGCGCGACGTCGCGGACCTTCGGCAACTGGTCGCCAGCCGTCAGCAGCCCCACCCGCAGGGCCTGTTTGACCTGCTGGATCAGCTGCACATAGGTGTTCACCTTGGACCGGCCGTCCAGTACGAACTCGATCACGCGACGCCCTTCTATTGTCCTACGACAGTAGGACTATAGGACAGGATCCGCCGCCGTGCGGTCCCCTCGCCGGGAGTGTCGGAGGCGAGGCCTAGCGTGCCGGGCGTGGGCATCCTGACCGAATACTTCGCGGCCACCCCCGAGCGGGCGCGGGCCGCCGGGACCGGGCCGGGCGACGACCTGGCGCCGCTGCGGTGCAAGAACGTCGAGCCGTTCGTGCTGGGCGGCGCGCTGTGGGAGGTGATCCGCGCGGGCCGGCTCGGGTCGCCACGCGCCGGGCTGCACGCCGGCGGGGAGCGGATCGACGGCCACGACGACGAGGGGCCGTACCTGGTCCGGCTGGTGCCGGACTTCGTCGCCGAGCTGGCGGCGCTGCCGGACGAGCGCCTGCGGCCGGTGGCCGCCGAGTGGCGCACCGCCGAGGAGTGGATGGGCGAGCCGGAGACAGACCTGCTGGCCGAGCTGGTGACCGAGCTGCGCCGGGTGGCGCGGGCGGCGGGCGCGGACGGGCTCGACGCCTACTGCTGGATGTGTCTGTAGGGCGGGGGAGGGTGGAACACCACGGGCGGCACCTGGGGGGATCGACGCCCGTGGTGTTCCACGATCGAGGGCTGACCTCGGTCAGCCGAAGGCGGCCTCCAGGATGGCCAGGCCGCGGGCCATCTCGTCGTCCGAGATGACGAGCGGCGGCAGGAAACGCAGCACGTTGCCGTAGGTGCCGCAGGTGAGGGTGAGCAGCCCGGCCGCGTGGCAGGCCGCCGAGATCGCCGCCGTGGCGGCCGGGTCCGGGGTCAGCGAGCCCGGCTGGACGATCTCCACGGCGAGCATCGCGCCACGGCCGCGCACCTCGGCGACGCGCGGATCGCGGGCGGCGATGGCGCCCAGCCGGTCGGCCATGACGCTGCCGATCCGCCGGGCGGCGGCGGCCAGGTCCAGCTCGTGCATGGTCTCGATGGCCGCGAGCGCGGCCGCGCAGGCGATCGGGTTGCCCCCGTACGTCCCGCCGAGGCCGCCCACGTGCACCGCGTCCATCAACTCCGCCCGGCCGGTGACCGCGGCGAGCGGCAACCCGCCCGCGATGCCCTTGGCCAGGGTGATCAGGTCCGGCTCCACGCCCTCGTGCTGGCAGGCGAACCAGTCGCCGGTCCGGCAGAACCCGGTCTGGATCTCGTCGGCCACGAACACCACGCCGGAGGCGGTCGCCCACTCGCGCAGCGCCGGCAGGAACCCCTCGGCCGGCACCACGAAACCGCCCTCGCCCTGGATCGGCTCGATCAGCAGCGCCGCCACGTTCTCCGCGCCGACCTGCTTCTCCACCATCTCGATGGCCCGGGCCGCCGCGGTCGCCCCGTCGAGGCCACCGTCGCGCAGCGGGTACGACATCGGCACCCGGTAGACCTCACCGGCGAACGGCCCGAACCGGTGCTTGTACGGCATGTTCTTCGCGGTCAGCGCCATGGTCAGGTTGGTCCGGCCGTGGTACGCGTGGTCGAAGACCACCACCGCCGGCCGCCCCGTGGCGTGCCGGGCGATCTTCACGGCGTTCTCCACCGCCTCGGCGCCCGAGTTGAACAGCGCCGAGCGCTTCTCGAAGTCGCCCGGGGTCAGCGCGTTGAGCTGCTCGCAGACCGCCACGTACGACTCGTAGGGCGCGACCATGAAGCAGGTGTGCGTGAAGCGCTCGACCTGCGCCCGGACCGCCTCGACCACCCTCGGCGCCGAGTTGCCCACGTTCGCCACCGCGATGCCGGCCGCGAAGTCGATCCACTCCCGCCCGTCGACGTCGGTGATGGTGCCGCCGCCCGCGCGGTCGACGTAGGAGGTGATCGTGCTCCCGACACCCCGGGCCACGGCCGCCCCACGCCGCTTGTGCAGTTCCTCGCTCGACATGGGTCAGCCCTCGATGTTGTGCATGACGTGCTTGATCCGGGTGTAGTCCTCCAGGCTGTAGACCGAGAGGTCCTTGCCGTGCCCGGAGTGCTTGAAGCCGCCGTGCGGCATCTCCGAGACGAACGGGATGTGGGTGTTCACCCAGACGCAGCCGAAGTCCAGCCGGCGGGTCATCCGCATGGCCCGGCCGTGGTCCCTCGTCCACACCGAGGCGGACAGGCCGTAGTCCACGCCGTTGGCCCAGCGCACCGCCTCGTCCTCGTCGGAGAAACGCTGCACGGTGATGACCGGCCCGAACACCTCGTCCTGGATGATCTCGTCGGCCTGGCGGACCCCGGAGACCACGGTCGGCGCGTAGAAGTAGCCGCGCTCGCCGACCTGGGAGCCGCCGGTCTCCAGGTTCGCGTGATCCGGCAGGCGGTCCACGAACCCGCGTACCCGGCCGAGCTGGTTGGCGTTGTTCAGCGGGCCGTAGAGCACGTCCTCGTCGTCCGGCGCGCCGGTCTTCGTGTTGCGGGCCTGCTCGGCGAGGGCCGCCACGAAGTCGTCGTGGATGCCCGGGCCGGCGAGCACCCGGGTGGCGGCCGTGCAGTCCTGGCCGGCGTTGAAATAGCCGCCCACCGCGATGGCCTCGGCCGCCGCCGCCACGTCCGCGTCGTCGAAGATCACCACCGGCGCCTTGCCGCCAAGCTCCAGGTGGGTCCGCTTGAGGTCCGGCGCGGCCGCCGCGGCGACCTCCATGCCGGCCCGCGTCGAACCCGTGATCGAGACGAACTGCGGGGTCGGGTGCGACACCAGCGCCCGGCCGGTGTCCCGGTCGCCGCAGACCACGTTGAACACGCCCGGCGGAAGGAACTCCGACGCGATCTCGGCCAGCAACAGCGTCGACACCGGGGTGGTGTCGGAGGGCTTCAACACCACCGTGTTGCCCGCCGCCAGGGCCGGGGCGATCTTCCAGACCGCCATCATGAGCGGGTAGTTCCAGGGCGTGACCTGGGCGCAGACGCCGATCGGCTCCCGCCGCACGTACGAGGTGTGCCCGGCCATGTACTCGCCGGCCGAGCGCCCCTCCAGCAGTCGGGCGGCGCCCGCGAAGAACCGGAACTGGTCCACCGCCGGCGGCAACTCCTCGTCGGCGGTGAGCTGACGGGGCTTGCCCGTGTTGCGGACCTCGGCGTCGACCAGCTCGGCCGCCCGGGACTCCACGGCGTCGGCGAGCTTCAGCAGGGCCTTCTGCCGCTCGCCCGGGGTGGCGTCCCGCCACGTCTCGAACGCGGCGGCGGCCGCCTTCATGGCCGCGTCCACGTCCGCCGCACCGGAGACCGGCGCCTGGGCGAAGACCTCTCCCGTGCACGGGTCGATCAGGTCGGCGAAGCCGCCGTCCACCGGGTCGACGTACTCGCCGTTGACGAAGTTGCGCAGCTGCTGCTGATCGCTCATCAGGTGTCTCCGAGGGGTGGCCGGGAGGAAGGTCAGCGGAGGTTATCGCAATCTGACTGCCATCTTGGCTACTGAATCCGAGGCAGACAAGGGTTTGAGCAACTGTTTCCGCGCGGCCTTGTGTGGTCTACGCTGCCGAGCGTGGAGCCGAGAGCCTTCTATGTCGCCGGCCGCCCCGCCCACGGCGAGGGTGAGCTGACCGTCACCCACCCCTACGACGGCCGCACAATCGGGCGTACCACCCTCGCCACGCCCGACCAGGTCGAAGCCGCCGTCGCGGCAGCCGCCGAGGTGGCCGCGGCCGCCGCGGCCCTGCCCGCGCACGCCCGCGCGGCCGCCCTCGACCACGTCTCCCGCCGGCTGGCCGACCGGGCCGACGAGGTCGCCGCCCTGATCACCGCCGAGAACGGCAAGCCGGTGAAGTGGGCGAAGGCCGAGGTGGGCCGCGCGGTCTCCACCTTCCGCTGGGCCGCCGAGGAGGCCCGGCGCTTCTCCGGCGAGCTGCAACGCCTCGACACCGACCCGGCGGCCACCGGCCGCATCGCGCTGGTCCGGCGGGTGCCCCGAGGCCCCGTCCTGGGGATCGCGCCGTTCAACTTCCCGCTCAACCTCGTCGCGCACAAGGTCGCCCCGGCCATCGCCGTCGGCGCCCCCATCGTGGTCAAGCCGGCCCCGGCCACCCCGCTCTCCGCGCTGCTGCTCGGCGAGATCCTGGCCGAGACCGACCTGCCCGAGGGGATGTTCTCGGTGCTGCCGCTGCCCAACGAGCGCGCCGCCGAACTGGTCGCCGACCCCCGGCTGCCCGTCGTGTCGTTCACCGGCTCCGGGCCGGTCGGCGCGGCCATCCGCCGGGCCGCCCCCGACAAGCACGTCACCCTCGAACTCGGCGGCAACGCCGCGGCGGTGATCTGCGAGGACTGGTCATCCGACGGGGACCTCACCTTCGCCGCCCACCGGATCGCCACCTTCTCCAACTACCAGGCCGGGCAGTCCTGCATCGCGGTCCAGCGGGTGTACGTGCACGAATGGCTCTACGACGGCTTCCTGCCCCGGCTCGTCGCGGCCGTCGAGGAGTTGCGCACCGGCGACCCGGCCTCCGAACTGACCGACGTGGGTCCGCTGGTGTCCGTCGAGGCCGCCGAACGCGTCGAGGCATGGGTCGACGAGGCCGTCGCCGCCGGGGCCACCATCGAGGTCGGCGGGCGCCGGGACGGCGCCACGTACCCGCCCACCGTGCTCAGCGGGGTGCCGTCGTCGGCCAAGGTCTGCACCGAGGAGGTGTTCGGGCCGGTGCTGGTGGTCGCCCCGGTCACCGACGCCCAGGCCGCGTTCACCGCGGTCAACGACTCGGCGTACGGATTGCAGGCGGGCGTGTTCACCCACAACCTGCAGACCGCGTTCCTCGCCGCCCGGACCCTGGAGGTCGGCGGGGTGATCGTCGGGGATGTGCCGTCGTACCGGGCCGACCAGATGCCGTACGGCGGGGTGAAGGGCTCGGGCGTGGGGCGGGAAGGACTGCGCAGCGCCATGGACGACTACACCGAACCGCGGGTCATGGTGCTGACCGGGGTGAAGCTCTAGCGCCGCTCACCAGGTGCCGTCGTCGCGGACCCGGGCGGGAGCGCGACCGAGCAGCAGGGTGGTGAGGGCGACGTCGATGTCGGGGCCGAGGAACCACTCGCCGGCCTGATCGAGCGCGAAGATCCGGCCGTGCTCGTCGACGGCGAGGATGCTCTCCTGCCGCTCGCTGCCGAGCGGGAACAGCCGAACGCCGAGCACCGCGCCGAAATCGCCGAGGGTGTCGGCGGTGTGGGCGCCGCGCAGCGGATTCGTGGTGAACCGGCTGATCCATACGTCCTCGCCCGGCCCCCGCCTGCGGCTGAGGATCGCGGGGAAGGCGGTGAGCGCCTGTTCGGCGGCCGGGAACGCCTCGTGACGGCGGTGCCGTCCGGCGATCTCGCGGGTCTCGGCCATGGCACCCATGGCGAGTGCCTCGTTGAACGCGCTGATCTGCCAGCCCGCATCCACGAGTGCATGCTGCACCGCGTCCGGGAATCGGCCGGGCTGGATGACCTGCCGCGGCTCCGGGCGCCACTCCTCGGTGAATGCCAGATCGGACCACGGGAGGACGTTGAAGCGCACCAGGAAGGTGGTGCAGGAGTCGCAGGGAAGCTCCGCCGGGCCGCCGGCGGGATCTCCTGGTTCGCGGATGCGGAAGACCTCGAACCGGCTTGTGCCGAGGATCGCCCGGGCCTCCTCCAGCGTCAGCGGCGGAAGGTTCTCGGTGGCACGGAGGTGATCCCGCTCATGCAGGACGTCGGAGACGACGATCATCTCGGCATGCCGCTCGCTGCCCCGGACCAGGTGACCGGCGGGCAGCTCGTCCAGATAGGCCTGGACCAGCGGATGATGGCGCAGCTCGACGTCGCCCTTGGCGCCCTGCGCGACGTGCGCGCGACCGTCGACGCTGAGGTGGGCCGCCGCGCCGGGCGTGGGCAGCCTGGTGATCTCCCGGAGCAGCTGACCGGCCGGGTCGACGGTGCGCGGTGCGCGCGGCGCGGCGGGTCGGCGCTGCCGGAACATCTGTTCGACGTCGGCGACCGGCACGCGGGGCCAGGTCGACAGCTCGCCCGTCTCCTTGTCGATGACCGTGGTCGGCAGATCACCGGGAAGGGCCCGGGCCTGGGTGGCCACAGTGGACGTGACCAGGTAACCCAGGTCGAACTCCGCGACGAACGGAGTGCAGGGGAATCCCAGGCGCTCGGAATCCCGTCGAGCCCAGACGGCGGCGAGTTGCTCGGCCTGCTGTCGTTCGATCACAGCCTGAAGTTACCGGACCCCACGGATTCCGTGGCGCCCGGTATGGTCGGCCCTACTGACGGTGACGGAAGGGGAGCGGCGTGGCCGAGAGCGCTGACCGGGACGCGAACCGCGCGCTGCGTGCACGGTTCGACGAGGTGTACGGCCAGTACCAGCGACTTCGGTCCGGTTTGGACGAATTGCAGATCCGGCTCGCGGAGCTGCGGGTGACCGAGCGCTCCGACGACGGCCAGGTGACGGCGGTCGTGGGCGCCCGCGGTGAGCTGATCAGCGTCGAGGTCGCTCCCTCGGTGTTCCGCGACCGGGACGCCGGCGCGCTGAGCCGGAAGATCACCGACACCGTGCTGCGGGCGTCCCGCGGCGCGGTCACCGCGACCCGTGAGCTGGTCGCCGGCTACCTGCCGCCCGGCTCGCCGTCGGTGGAATTCCTGCGTACCCACGACTTCGGGGCACTGCTGGGCCGTGCCGACGCCGTCCTGTCCCGCGGCGAGTGACGGCATGTCCGACGGGGAGATCTGGCTGGATCCTGTCCGGGCCCGGCGCGGCGGCGCCGACCTGGCCCTGGCCGGGGAGGCCGTCACCACCTCCCGCCGCGAGACGGGCGACCCGATCGCGGCGGCCGGCGGGCAGCGCCCGTGGGGCCGGGACGACATCGGTGCCGCCTTCGACAAGCACTACCAGGGCTACGCGGAAACCCTGCTGCGCGCCTGGGAGGTTCTCGGCCGCTCACTCGAGGGTCTGGGCACCGACGTGGTGCGTTCCGTCGTCGCCACGGTCGAGACCGACCTGACCAACGCCCGCCAGATCGGCGAGGTCCCACATCAGCAGCACAACCCGCACCGGCCCTGGCGCTGACCACCGGAGGATCCGCGCGTGAGCATGCTGCCCAGCCCGATCCCGCACCCGCTCGACCACTGCCCCTGGGACGTGCCCGGCTGGATCTACGAGGCGCTCGACTGGGTCGTCGGCGTGGAGTGGCCGGAGGGCAACGAACGGGCCGTCTGGGACCTGGCCGACCAGTGGTACGGCGTGGCCGACGTCCTGGCCGGCCCGCGGAACGACGCCACCACGGCTGCCGGCGAGGTCCGCAGCGGATACGGCGGCGTCGGCCTGGTGGCGCAGGCGTTCGGCATCGCCTGGGGCAAGGTCGCCGAGGGTGAGGACGCGCCGCTGCACGTCCTCGTGACGGCGACCGGCGAGCTGGGCAAGCTGGTCGACTCGTGCGGCTGCGACATCGAGGGTGCCAAGCTCGAAGCCTGGATCGAGCTGGGCGTCCTGGTCGTCGAGTTGCTCTCGCTCGCGGTGGCCACCGTGCTGACCATGGGCGCCGCGTCGCCGGCGGCCGGCGCTGCGATCACGGCCAGCCGCGTCGTCGTGCAGCAGATCTTCAAGCGGCTGGTGGCCCAGTTGGCCCGCAAGGCCGTCAAGGAAGGGCTGAAGGAGGCCGGCGAACGGGCCGCCAAGGAGGTCGTCAAGAGCGGTGCCCGCGGGCTCGCCCGCCGGGCCGTACTGGGCGGACTGGTGGAGGCGGGGCAGGAGGCCGGCACCAGCCTGGCGACCCAGGCGTACCAGAACTCCACGGGCCGGCGTGACGGCCTGGACCTGACCGACGTGGGCACGTCGGGGCTCGGTGGCTTCGCCGGTGGTGCGGCCGCGCCGCTGGCCGGCCTCGGGCGGCACACGCACGGGCGGTTCGCCCAGGTCGGGGAGCGCTTCGGGCGAGAGATGGCCGGCGAGACCCTGGCCGAGAGCGCGGCGGGGCTCGCCACCGGTCAGGACCTGTCGCTGGAGGACATCGCCCGGGCGGCGGCCTCCGGCGCCAGCGGCTCCGCCACCGGACAGGCGGACAGCGCGCTGCACCACCGGCTCGACGAGAAGCTGTCCGGTCTTCCGGCGCAGCCGCTGGACCTGGGGCTCCCGCCGTCCGCCGGCCTCATGCCCTCCCAGCGAATGCCGGAACCGGTCACGCTCCTCGGGGATCCCGGACCGGTGACCCATCCCGGGGCGGCCGACTCCGCCCCGGCGTCGAACCTTCCGTCGTCCCCCGTCGGCGGCGGGGCTCCGGCGCAGCCCCCGTCCGTCCAGGTGGCGGCAGGTGTCGGTGCTTCACCGGTTCATCCGGTGGACGTGGAGGTGACGACCGACCCTCCGACCGCGGCGGTGACGACGAACCCAGCCCGGCTGGAGACCACAGCGAGCCCGACGCTCTCGGCCGTGGCCGTCGAAGCGCCCGTTGCGGGAGCGCCCGGTGCCGACACCGCCGAGCTGAAGTCCGGTCCGGTCAAGAGCCCTGGGCTGCCCGACTTCGGCACGCCGAACCAGGTGGCGGCGGCCTCGCCGACCGTGGTGGGCCCGTCTGCCGCGGCTGCCCCACAGGCACACAGGCTGGTATCGGTGCCATCGGACCAAACCGGGGTGAGCGCCACGACCGGGCGCACCGGGTCGCTGGCCACCCCGTCGGCGCC
>NZ_WBKT01000187.1 GCF_008868175.1 Micromonospora sp. AMSO31t | reverse complement strand
CCCCGCAGTTCGACCCCGCTCACCCTTCCACCCCCTTCCGTCTGGTGATCATGAAGTTGTTGCCGTGACACGCCGCCGCGGATGGCAACAACTTCATGATCAACGCGGAGGTCGGGCGTGGCGTGCGATTCGGTTACACCAGGGCGCGGTCGCGGCCGGCGGGGAAGCGGTCGAGGACGCCGGTGTTCGCCAGGGCGCGCGTGAGGAAGTGGGCGCCCGCGCCGGCGATCACCGTGGCGCTCACGATGGTCAGCAGGGCGTACGGCAGGCGGTAGTCGACCAGGTCGTAGGCCTTGTTCCAGTAGACGAAGTCGAAGATCGCCGCGGTCAGGCCGGTCAGCGCGCCGGCCAGCAGGGCGACCGGCAGCCGGTACGCGCGGTAGCGGAACGCCGCGAAGGCCAGCTCGGCGCCCACGCCCTGCATGAGGCCCTGCACGATGACGATGCCGCCCCACTGGCTGCCGAGCAGCGCCGAGATGATCGCCGCCAGCAGCTCGCAGTAGAGCGAGGCGCCGGGCTTGCGGATGACCAGCCCGCCGAGCACGGCCGGCACCAGCCAGACGCCGTAGATGAGTGTCTGCGCGGGCGGGAAGAAGGCGAAGGCGGCGTCCGTGGCGCTCCAGACCAGCCCCCAGGCCCAGAAGATGACGCCGAAGGCGACGGCGATCACCGAGGCGACGACGATGTCGACGGTGCGCCAGCGGTTGCTGTCGGTGTGGTTCATGGCTGACTCCCAGTTCAGGTGAGGAACCAGGAGAAGACGCACGCCGCGCCCGGTGGTCACCGGACGGCGGCGCGGCTGGAGGTCGACCGAACTCCCTGCGCTGGCATTACCCAGATCAGGTTCGAGGGTCTGCGGGCACCGGCCCGCACTCTCAGCGCTGTGCGCTCCCCTGTCGGATGTGAAGTTGTCTCGTCGCAGACGCTAGCACCGACCCCGCCGCGCAGCCCAGCAGGGCGATCGCCCGTTAGGGTGGCGATCATGCGGGTCGAGGCGCGAGGACTGACGTTCGAGGTACGCACCGGCGGTCCCGAGGGCGGTGAGCCCGTCCTGCTGCTGCACGGCTTTCCACAGCACGCCGGCGAGTGGGCCGAGGTCGTCCCCGCGCTGCACGCCGCCGGGCTGCGCACGTACGCGCTCGACCAGCGCGGCTACTCGCCCGGCGCCCGGCCGGCCGAGGTCGGGGCGTACCGGATCCCGGAGCTGGTGGCCGACGCGGCCGCCGTGCTCGACGCGCTCGGGGTGACCGCCGCCCACCTGGTCGGCCACGACTGGGGCGCGATCGTGGCGTGGGGCCTGGCGGCGGCACACCCGGAGCGGGTGCGCACGCTGACCGCGGTGTCGGTGCCGCACCCGGCGGCCATGGGGCACGCGCTCGCCACCGACCCGCGGCAGAAGGCCCGCTCCTCCTACATCGCCCTGTTCCGCAAGCCGGGCAAGGCGGAGAAGGTGCTGCTGGCGTTCCGCGCGGCGGCCCTGCGCCGGATGCTCGGCGGGGTGGGCGACGCCGACCGGGTGGCCCGCTACGCCGACCCGATGCGCGAGCCCGGCGCGCTGACCGCGGCATTGAACTGGTACCGGGCCATGACCGGGGCGGACATGAAGGCCGTCGGGCCGGTGGCCGTGCCGACCACGTTTGTCTGGAGCGACGGGGACGTGGCGATCGGGCGCACCGCCGCCGACGCGTGCGCCGCCCACGTCACCGGCGACTACCGCTTCGTGGTGCTGCCCGGCGTCACCCACTGGATCCCGGACGAGGCGCCCGGCCCGCTGGCCGCGGCGGTCCTCGCCCGCGCCGGCCGATGACCCCGAGCCCCGCGCGGGCCCGGCCGCACACCCGTGCGTCGCTCGCCGCCCAACTCCGCCACCTCGGCGTACGCCCCGGCGGGACCGTGCTGGTGCACGCCTCCCTGCGCCCGCTGGGCTTCCTCTGCGGCGGCCCGGAGGCGGTGCTGCTCGCCCTGCGCGACGTGCTCGGCCCGGCTGGCACGGTGGTGGTGCCCACCCACACGCCGGACAACAGCGACCCGGCGGAGTGGAGCAACCCGCCGGTGCCGGCGGACTGGTGGCCGGTGATCCGCGACGGGATGCCGGGCTTCGACCCGGCGGTGACCCCGAGCCGCTTCATGGGCGCGCTGGCCGAACTGGTCCGCACCTGGCCCGGGGCGCTGCGCAGCGACCACCCGTACGTCTCGTTCGCCGCGCTCGGGCCGGCCGCCGCGCGGATCGTCGCCGAGCACGAGCGGGCCGACATGCTGGGCGAGGGCTCCCCGCTGGCCCGCCTCTACGACCTCGACGCCGACGTGCTGCTGCTCGGCGTGGACCACGGCGGCAACACCTCCCTGCACCTGGCGGAATACCGGCAGCCGGCGCCGCCCCGGCAGCGCTGCGGCGCGGCCGTGCTGACCGCCGACGGCGGCCGGGAGTGGGTGTGGTGGGACGACGTACGCCTGGACGAGGAGTGTTTCGCCCGGCTCGGCGCCGACCTGGAGGCCACGGGCGCGGTGCGGCTCGGGCCGGTCGGTGACGGGACGGGCCGGTTGATGAGGCAGCGGGCGGCGGTCGACTTCGCGGTGGAGTGGCTGGCCCGGCCCCGAGGGACGGAGGAAGCATGACGGTGGCTGCTGAGGCGTACCTGGCGGTGGTGACCGAGACGATCGGCCGGGTCGCCGCCGACCAGCGGGAGAACGTGGCCCGGGCGGCGGATCTGATCGCCGCGTCGCTGCGCGCCGACGGGGTGGTGCACGCGTTCGGCACCGGCCACTCGGAGGCCCTCGCCATGGAGATCGCCGGCCGGGCCGGCGGGCTGGTCCCCACCAACCGGATCGCCCTGCGTGACCTGGTGCTGCACGGCGGCGAGCCGGCCGACGTGCTGGGCCCGAAGCTGGAACGCGAGCCGGCCGTGGCGCACCGCCTCTACGAGCTGGCCCCGGTCCGGCCGCAGGACGTGTTCGTGCTCGCCTCGAACTCCGGCGTGAACGGCGCGATGGTCGAGTTCGCCGCCATCGTGAAGGAGCGCGGGCACGGGCTGGTGGCGATCACCTCGGTCCAGCACTCGGCCCGGATGACCTCCCGCCACCCGTCCGGGCGCAAGCTCGCCGACTTCGCCGACGTGGTGCTGGACAACGGCGCCCCGTACGGCGACGCCACCCTGCCGCTGCCCGGCGGCGGCGCGGTCGGCGCGGTCTCCTCGATCACCGCCGCGCTGCTGGCCCAGCAGATCGTCGCCGAGGTGGTCGCCCGGCTGCTCGCGGCGGGGGTGCGGCCCCCGGTCTACCTGTCCGCCAACATCACCGGCGGCGACGAGCACAACGCCGAGCTGGAGGCCCGGTACGCGGGCCGTATCCGCCGCGGGTCCTGAACCGGTTTCACGCTCGGCCGGACGGGGCACAGGCTGTGCTGCCGGTGGAGACCCTCCACCGGCAGTACCGTCTTCCCTGGAGGTAGCGGGTGTCCAAGGAAACCGAGAAGCAGCGCTGGCAGCGCAACTTCGCCGACCTGCTCCAAGAGCTGCGGGTGGCGCAGACCGGGGTGCAGATCCTGTTCGCCTTCCTGCTGACCCTGCCGTTCAGCAACGGTTTCACCCGGACCACCGAGTTCCAGCGGGACGTCTACATCGTGGCGCTGCTGGCCGCCGCCGCGGCCACCGCGATGATCATTTCGCCGGTCGCCTTCCACCGGGCGCTGTTCCGCCAGGGCCGCAAGCCGGAGCTGGTCCGCTTCGCGCACCGGATGGCCAGCGGCGGCCTCGGCTTCATGCTGATCTCGATGGTCAGCGCGGTCCTGCTGATCACCGACTTCGTGCTGGACCGCCCGATCGCGTTCCTGCTCAGCGCGGTCACCGGGCTCTGGTTCCTGACGTTCTGGGTGATCCTGCCGTTCGCCCGGCGCAACTGGGGTGACGAGGACATCGACGACGAGGACGACGACCCGCGGTCGCTGGCCGGCGACTGACCGCCCGGACCTGCCAAATCGGACGTGCGCGCGACGCTACCCCTGGGTAACACCCGGGGGTAGCGTCGTTCTCGTCGCACGTCGACGCAGCCGGAACCGAGGTCTCCAGGAGGCAGCCGTGACCACGACACAGAACAGCCGACCCGACCCCGCCGGACACGGCGGCCCGACCGGGCGGGTGGCGCCCATCGACGACCCTCCGCAGCCGCCGGCCGGCTCGGCGGCGGCCGCGGCGGGCGGGGCCGGGCCGCTGCCCACCGAGGCCGGTCAGGTCTCCGAGAAGGAGGCCCGGCAGGTCGCCGAGGCGGCCCGGGAGTCGGCGTGGGACCGGCCCAGCTTCGGCAAGGAACTGTTCCTCGGCCGCTTCCAGCTCGACCTGATCAACCCCTGGCCCCGCACCGACCCGGCGGAGGCGGCGCGGGCCGAGGAGTTCCTGGCCGCGTTCGGGGCGTACCTGGGCTCCGAGGTGGACGGCGCGGCCATCGAGCGGGACGCGCGCATCCCCGACGAGGTGTTCCAGGGGCTGGCCCGGCTCGGCGCCTTCGGCATGAAGATCGACCGGAAACACGGCGGCCTCGGGCTGAGCAACCTGCACTACTGCCGGGCGTTGATGCGGGCCGGCTCGGTGAACCCGTCGATCGGCGCGCTGCTCTCCGCGCACCAGTCGATCGGTGTGCCGCAGCCGCTGAAGATGTTCGGCACCCCCGAGCAGAAGGAGCGCTTCCTGCCCCGGCTGGCCGGCGGCGAGGTGTCCGCCTTCCTGCTCACCGAGCCGGACGTCGGCTCGGATCCGGCCCGCCTGGCCACCACGGCCGAGCCGACCGAGGACGGCGCCGGCTACCGGCTCAACGGGGTGAAGCTGTGGGCCACCAACGGCACGGTCGCCACCCTGCTGGTGGTCATGGCCCGGGTGCCGGCGGGGGAGGGCCGGCGCGGCGGCATCACCGCCTTCGTGGTGGAGGGTGACAGCGAGGGCATCACCGTCGAGCGGCGCAACGAGTTCATCGGGCTGCGCGGCCTGGAGAACAGCCTCACCCGGTTCCACGACGTCTTCGTGCCGAAGGAGAACGTGATCGGCGGCGAGGGCAAGGGCCTGAAGATCGCGCTGACGACGTTGAACACCGGCCGGCTCTCGCTGCCGGCCATGTGCGTGGGCGCCGGCAAGTGGGCGTTGAACGTGGCCCGGGAGTGGGCCGCCGACCGGGTCCAGTGGGGCCGGCCGGTCGGCGAGCACGAGGCGGTCGCCAAGAAGCTCGCCTTCATCGCCGCCACCACGTACGGCATGGAGTCCATGCTCGACCTCTGCTGCCTGCTCGCCGACGACGACCGCAACGACATCCGCATCGAGGCCGCGCTCGTGAAGCTCTACGCCAGCGAGATGGCCTGGAAGATCGCCGACGAGCTGATCCAGATCCGGGGCGGGCGCGGCTACGAGACGGCCGACTCGCTGGCCGCCCGGGGCGAGCGGCCGGCCGCGGTCGAGCAGCTCCTGCGTGACCTGCGGATCAACCGGATCTTCGAGGGCTCCACCGAGATCATGCACCTGCTGATCGCCCGCGAGGCGGTCGACGCGCACCTCTCGGTGGCCGGCGACATCATCGACCCGGACGCGGGGCTCGGCCGCAAGGCGAAGGCCGGCGCGCGGGCCGGTGTCTTCTACGCCAAGTGGCTGCCCACCCTGGCCGTCGGCAAGGGCCAGGCGCCCGGGGCCTACCACGAGTTCGGCCCGCTCGCCGGGCACCTGCGGCACGTCGAGCGGACCTCCCGCAAGCTGGCCCGGTCCACCTTCTACGCGATGTCCCGCTGGCAGGGGAAGATGGAGCGCAAGCAGGCGTTCCTCGGCCGGGTGGTGGACATCGGCGCGGAGCTGTTCGCCATGTCGGCGGTCTGCGTCCGGGCGGTCGCCGAGCGCGCCGAGCACCCGGAGAACGTCGAGCTGGCCGACCTGTTCTGCCGGCAGGCCCGGCTGCGCGTCGAGGAGCTGTTCACCGGGCTGTGGTCGAACACCGACGCCGTGGACGTGGCCGCCGCGAAGCGGATCATCGCGGGCCGCTACGCCTCGATCGAGGAGGGTGTGGTCACCCCGCCCGCCGACCAGCCCTGGGTGGCCCGCTGGGAGCCCGGCCCGTCCACGGCGCAGGACGTGCGCCGCCGCATCCCGCCCGCGCAGTGACGGTCGGAGGCCCCCGCCGGACGCGGCGGGGGCCCGCCGTCAGCGGGCGACCGCCCAGGCGATCACGCCGGCCAGGATGAGGCCGTTGAGGCCGGCCAGCACCAGGTACGCGGCCGGCGGGATCCGGCGGCCCTTGCGGACGAAGCTCACCAGGACGCCCGCGTAGATCAGCAGCAGGACCGCGACGACGATCAGGAAGTACAGCACCGGCACACCTTACCGGCCGGTGCGCAGCCCGAGTCCGCGCAGCTCCAGCGCGGCGAGCGCGTCGACCGTCTCGTCGTCGCCGCGGCGCCACGCCTCGGCCACGTCCGGCGCGATCCGGTGCAACTTCGCGAGGGGCTGCCCCGCGAGCGCGCGCAGCGCCAGCAGGTCCCGCCCGGCCGGGGCGGCGGCCAGCGCCTTCGCGGCGCCGGCCCGGCGCATCCAGCGCACCCGCAGCGGCAGCCAGCCGAACAGCACCAGCCCGAGCGGGAAGACCAGCACCGCGACGGTCAGCGCGAGGGCCAGCTGGCCGACCAGTTCCTGCTGGTCGCGGCCGGCCTCGGCGACGGCCCGGGCGGCCTCGGCGGCCTTGGTGAACGGGCCGGTCAGCTCGTCGCCGACCAGGGGCACCCGGCCGACCTTGCCGCCGGCGTCGGCCAGGTTGTCGGCGAGCCCGCCGCCGGCCCCCTCCAGCTTCTGTCCGGGTACGGCGAGCTTCTCGACGAGGTCGTGCAGCCAGAGCGCGAAGCGGATCGCCGCGTACACCCAGACGACCACGAGCAGATCGGTGAGGAGCTGACGGAGGGCGGTCGGAAAACGGTCGGCGTAGATCTTCACGCCGGACAGCGTGCCACGGCCCGGCCGCGCGGGCACGGGTCGGTTTTGTCAGCCGGCGCAGGCCGGGCAGGTGCCGAAGATCTCCAGGGTGTGGCTGACCTGGGCGTACCCGTGCTCGGCGGCGACGCGCTCGGCCCAGCTCTCCACGGCGGGGCCGGCCACCTCCACGGTCCGGCCGCAGGCCCGGCAGACCAGGTGGTGGTGATGGCCCTCGCTGCACCGGCGGTAGAGGTGCTCGCCGCCGGGCGGGCGCATCACGTCGATCTCGCCGGCGTCGGCCAGCCCCTGCAGGGTCCGGTAGACGGTGGTCAGCCCGACCCGCTCGCCGCGCTGGCGCAGCATGGCGTGCAGGTCCTGGGCGCTGTGGAAGCCGTCGACCTCGGCGAGCAGGGCGCTCACCGCGCTCCGCTGGCGGGTGTTGCGCAGTGCCCCCTCGGTCACGACGGCCCCTCCCCGGCGTGGCTGACGGCGTCCGCCACGATGTGCGCGACGTGCTCGTCCACCAGCGCGTACGCGATCTCGCGGCCGCGCCGCGAGCCGCGCACCACGCCGGCGCCGCGCAGCACCCGCAGGTGCTGGGAGACCAGCGGCTGCGGGGCGCCGAGCTTCTCCACCAGATCGTGCACGCAGCGCTCGCCCTCGGCCAGTTCGCTCACGATCGCCAGCCGGATCGGCGCCGACAGCGCGCGCAGCAGGTCACCTGCGCCCTCGAAGGCGTCGTACCCGTTCGTGACCGTCACCCCGTAACGGTAACCAATGCCGAAAGCGCCGGCCAGACGGCCTCACCGCAGCACCACCTCGTGTTCCGGCGGCTCGACCACCGGCACGGCGACCGGGCGGGTCCGCCGGCGCAGCGCCCGCCAGCCGGCCGCGAGCAGCGCCACCACGAGGAACGAGCCGATGGCCAGCAGCACCACCGACGCGCCGGGCGCGGTGTCCGCGGTGGCGGCCACCCAGACGCCGGCCCCGGCCGCGAACAGCCCCAGCGCCATGGCCGCCGCCATGGTGGCCCGGAAGCCCCGGGTCACCTGCTGCGCGGCGGCCACCGGCACCACCATGAGCGCGCTGATCAGCAGCACCCCGACCGCCCGCATGGCGATGGTCACGGTCACCGCGGTGCCGACCGCGAGGAGCAGGTTCAACGCCCGCACGGGCAGGCCGGAGACCCGCGCGTACTCCTCGTCGTGGCAGACCGCGAAGAGCGCCGGGCGCAGCGCCAGCATGGTCACCAGGATCGCCACGCCGAGCACCAGGATGGTGATCAGGTCGGCCGGCGACGTCGTGGTCAGCGACCCGAAGAGGTACGCGTTGAGCTTGCCGCTGCCGGCGTCGGAGAGCCCGACCAGCATCACGCCGCCGGCGATGCCGCCGTAGAACAGCAGCGCCAGGGCCAGGTCACCGGAGGTGCGCCCGCGCGAGCGGACCAGCTCGATCACGATCGCGCCGAGCGTGGCCGCGATGACCGCGACCAGCACGGGGGAGCGGTTGAGCAGCAGCCCCGCGCCGACGCCGGTGAGCGCCACGTGGCCGATGCCGTCGCCGATCAGCGCCAGCCGGCGCTGCACCAGGTAGATGCCGAGCGCCGGGGCGGCCAGCCCGATGACCAGCGCGCCGACCAGGGCGCGCAGCATGAAGTCGTACTGGAAGAGGTCCATCACATGCTCCACAGCCCGGCGGGCTCCTCGTCGCAGTGCGGGTGCACGTGGTCGTGACCCGGCTCGGCGTGGTGCCCGGCCGGTTCCGGCACCGCGCCGTCGTGGCAGATGCCGCCCTGGTGGACGACGACGGCCCGGCCGATCAGCGGGCGCAGCGGGCCCAGCTCGTGGGCGACCAGCAGCACGGTGCCGCCGCCGTCGCGGAAGTCGCGCAGCGCGCCGGCGAACGCCTCCTGGCTGGCCGCGTCCACCCCGGCGGTCGGCTCGTCGAGCACCAGCAGCTCCGGCCGGCCGGCCAGGGCCCGGGCGATCAGGGTGCGCTGCTGCTGGCCGCCGGAGAGCGTGGCGACCGGGTCGCCGGCCCGGTCGGCGAGCCCGACCGCGCGCAGCGCCGAGGCGACCGCCTCCCGGTCGGCCCGCCCCGACGGGCGCAGCACACCCCGGCGGGCCAGCCGCCCGGACGCCACCACCTCGCCGACGGTGGCGGGCACGCCGCTGCCCGCGCCGAGCCGCTGCGGGACGTACCCGATGCGGTGCCACTGCCGGAAGCGGCGCTGCGGCGTGCCGAAGAGGGTGACCGACCCGGCGCCCAGCGGCACCAGGCCGAGCACGGCGCGGATCAGGGTCGACTTGCCGGAGCCGTTGGCGCCGAGCACGGCGACCACCTCTCCGGCGGTGACGGTCAGCGAGACGTCGCGCAGCACCGCCCGGCCGTCGTAGCCGACGGCGGCGTGCGCGACCTGGATGACGGGTGCGGTCATGAGCAGTCCAAGGCGGTCCGGAGGGTCTGGAGGTTGGCGCGCATCGCCGAGAGGTAGTCGCCGTCGGCGGGCGCACCCTCGATCGGGTCGAGCACGGCGGTCTTCGCCCCGACCTCCCGGGCCACCGTCTCGGCGACCTTCGGGCTGACCAGCGTCTCGAAGAAGATGGTGGTGGCTCCGTGCTCGCGGGCCTCCTCCGCCACCGCGGCGAGGCGCTGCGGGGAGGGCTCGGCATCCGGGCTGAGGCCGGTGATGCCGACCTGTTCGAGCTGGTAGTGCGCGGCCAGGTAGCCGAAGGCGGTGTGGCTGGTCACGATCTCCCGGCGCTGGCAGGTGGCCAGGCCCCGGGTGTACTCGGCGTCGAGCCCGGTCAGCTCGGCGCGCAGCGCCGCCGCCCGGGCGGTGAAGTCGGCGGCCCGGTCCGGGTCGGCCCTGCCGAGCCGCTCGGCGAGCCGGTCGCCGACGGTGGCCAGCCGGGTCGGGTCCAGCCACAGGTGGGGGTCCTTCCCGCCGGACTCCTCCTCGTGACCGGCCTCACCCTCGTGCTGGTGGCCGCCCGCGGCGGCGTCGAGCAGCGGCTGCACGCCCGCCACGTCGAACGCCCGGTCGCCGCCGTTCTGCTCAACCGCCTCGTCGACGGCCGGCTGGAAGCCGGAGAGGTAGACGATCAGCTCGGCGTCGGCCACCTGGCCCACCTGCCGGGGGTTGAGTTCCAGGTCGTGGGGCTCGGCGCCGGGCTTGGCCAGGCTGGTGACCGTGACGGCGTCGCCGCCGATCTTCTCGGCGAGGAACTGGAGGGGGTAGAAGGCGGCCACCACGTCCACCCGGTCCGGGTCGCTCCCCCCGCCGGCCGAGCAGGCGGCGAGACCGCCCAGGGCGAGCAGGGCGGTGGCGGCGGCGAGCGAGCGGCGAGCTGAGCGGACGGTCATGTCACTACTGTCCGCGATAACGAAATTGATTGTCAAAAACGCATGATTGCATGTCTGCGCAGGTCACCGCTCAGAGCAGCTTCGCCAGCGCGATCGCGATCAGCAGGGTCAGCATCAGCAGCCGCAGCACCCGGGTCGCCGCCGACTGCACCGGCCAGGTGACGGTCATCAGCCACACCAGCCCCCCGGCCAGCGCCAGCAGCACCACCCCGCCCGCCACCCCGGGCGCGAAGAGCCCGACCAGCACCAGGACCAGCGCGGCCAGGAACACCGTCGTCGGGTTGAGCCGGGCCAACCGGGACAGCACGGGAGTCTGCGTACGCTGCATGCCACAGACTCTACGAGGAGGAACCCGGTGCTGGTCACCAACCGGTTCGTGGTGGACGCCGACGAGGCGGACGACTTCACCCGGCAGGCGCACGCCGCGCTCACCGCGCTCGCCGCCCGCCCGGGCTACCTGCGCGGCGACCTGCTCCGGGCGCTCGACGACCCCGCCCACTGGTGCCTGCTCACCGAGTGGGAGTCGGTCGGGGCGTACCGCCGGGCGCTCGGCGGCTTCGACGTCAAGGTCACCGCGGTCCCGCTGCTCGCCCGGTCGGTGGACGAGCCCTCCGCGTACGAGACACTGGCCAGTGCCGCGTCGGACGGGGAGATCGTCGTGGCGGCCAGTGATCGGGCCGCAGGCCCTTACCGCTGAGGCCGCGGGCACTACCCTGGCGCGTATGACCGCTCCCGGGCCGGCCGC
>NZ_WBKT01000186.1 GCF_008868175.1 Micromonospora sp. AMSO31t | reverse complement strand
TAAGAGACAGGCTGCTGGTCGACGGGGTGCGCCGGATCGACGCCAGCGTTTGGACGGCGGAGGACGACGGCGGCTCGTTCCCGGGCATCGCCGCGTCGTACGCGGCGGGGGTGGTCCGCTGCGACCTGGAGCGGGGCGCGGCGGAGCTGGCCGGTTCGCGGGTGGGCCGGGGCCTGTTCACCGCCAGCCCGTCGGCGCAGGACGTGGTGGCCGGCGCGATCCGCTACCCGGTGCACCGGGTGAGCGGCACGGGCGAGCTGAGCAAGCTCCCGGCCGCCGTGCAGGGCCCGCTGACCGCCCTGGAGGTGGCGGTCTCCGACGCCGTGCGGGCCGACGGCGACCTGCTGGTGGTGGACGGGCCGCTGCGCAGCCGGCGGAACCTGCCCCGCACCCTCGGCTACATCAAGACCCAGCACAGCCAGTACCTGGACGGTCGGCTCACCGCGGTGGTCACCGGGCTGGCCCCGGGGCAGCGCTGCCCGGTGTTCCGGCTGGGCACCGCGTGGGGCGGCTACTCGTGGTACCTGCGGCTGCCGGTGGCCGGCGGCGCCCCGTGGGCCGGCATCGTGCGGGTCGAGTGCTCCGCCGAGCTGACCGAGACCGAGGCCATCGCGCTGGCCGACCTGTCCCTGGTCACGCTGCCCCGGTTCGCCTCGACTCCGTACAAGGATCCGCGCGCCCCGCAGAACCTCATCCCCATCGCCGGCCTGGAGCGGCGGCTGCGCGGGATGCTCGGCGACGCCCGCCTGCTGCACCGGGTGCTCACCGCGGCGGCCCGCGGGATCCGGCGCTGATGGGCCGGCGGCGCGGCGCGGACCGGGCGGTCGCGCAGGTCGACACCGGGCAGGCCGAGCTGGTGCCCGACCCGGAGCGGCCGGGCTCCTGGACGTTGCTGCTCGACGGCGCCCCGCAGTCCCATGTGGACCTCACCGACCCCACCCACCTGGAGTTCGAGTACGTCCGGCGGCTGGCCGCCGCCATCGACCTGGTCGCACCGGCCGGCGCGCCGCTGCGGGTGCTGCACCTGGGCGGCGGCGCGCTCACCCTGCCCCGCTACGTCCAGGTCACCCGCCCCGGCTCGACCCAACGGGTGTCCGAGGTGGACGGCGCGCTCGTGGAGCTGGTGCGCCGCGAGCTGCCCTGGCCGGCCGACCCGCGGCTGCGGGTCCGGGTCGCCGACGCCCGGGCCACCCTGACGTCGAGCCGGGACGGCAGCTACGACGTGGTGCTCGCGGATGTCTTCGCCGGCGCCCGCACCCCCGCCCACCTGACCTCGGCCGAGTACGCCGCCGAGGTGGCCCGGGTGCTCCGGCCCGACGGCTGCTACCTGGCGAACATCGCCGACGGCCCGCCGCTGCGGCACGCCCGCGGGCAGGTCGCCACGGTGCGCACCGTGCTGCCCCGCGCCTGCGTGGTCGGCGACGCGGCGGTGCTGCGCGGCCGGCGCTACGGCAACCTCGTGCTCGTGGCGTCCCGGGTGGAGCCGCCGGTGCCGGAGCTGACCCGGCGGGCCGCCGGCGACTGGTTCCCCGGCCGGGTGCTGGCCGGCGCCGAGCTGGACCGCTTCGTCGGGGGCGTTCCGGTGGTCCACGACGCCGACGCCACCGACTCCACCCCACCCCCGCCCGGAATTTTTTCCGTCCGGCGTTGATCCGCTGGGCGGGCGGCTGCGTATCACCGGGCGGCCATGCCCGTGGGGGGTCGGCTGAGTCATTGGACACCGGAGGTCTTGCATGCATGCGGTGGCGGCCGGCTGGCACGGCGAGGTGGCGCGGCCCGAATGGATGTTCGCCCGGGCACAGCCCCGGTCGCGCGCGTCGAGGTCGGGCCGGGGGGTCGACGCCTGCCCCTCGGATCGCCAGAATGATCCGGTGACGCCGCGACCGGCGCCCGGACGCCACCAGGCCACGTCCACCGAGGCGAGCCACTCCGACCAGCTGATCCGGCTGCTCTACGCCGAGCACGCCGGGCCCCTGCTGATGTTCGTGATGCGGCTGACCGGCGGCGACCGGCAGCGCGCCGAGGACATCGTGCAGGAGACGCTGCTGCGGGCCTGGCGCAACGCGCACCGGCTGGGCACCCACGGTCAGGGGTCGCTGCGGCCCTGGCTGGTCACGGTGGCCCGGCGGATCGCCATCGACGAGCACCGCAGCGAACAGGCCCGCCCGGCGGAGACGTACGACCGGGACCTGACCGCGTTCGCCGAGGCGGACAGCACCGACCGGGTGCTGCGCACGATGACCGTGGCGGACGCGCTGCGTACGCTCAGCCAGTCGCACCGGGAGATCCTGGTGGCGACGTACTTCCGGGGGCGTACCGTGCCCGAGGCGGCCGAGGAGCTGGGCCTTCCGCTCGGCACCGCCAAGTCGCGGGTCTACTACGCGCTGCGCGCGCTGCGCACGGCTCTGCAGGAGAGGGGGGTGACGGAATGAGCCGCGCGGACCACATGGACGTCGCCGCGTACGCGCTCGGCGTGCTGGACCCGCAGGACACGGAGCGGTTCGAGGAGCACCTCGCCACCTGCTGGGCGTGCGCGGCGGAACTGGAGACGATGGTCCCGGTGGTGGGGCTGCTCTCCGGCATCGACGGCGAGGCGATGGCCGCGCTGGAGCAGACGCACACGGATCCGGCGCTGCTGGACCGCACGCTGGTGGCGGTCCGCCGCGACCGGCGGCGCACCCGGATGCGGCAGGTCTTCGCCGCGGCGGCGGCGGTCGTGGTGTTCGGCGGCCTGAGCGGCGTCGGCATGGCCGGGGTGTTCGGGGGCGGCGACGACAAGCCTCTCCCGCAGGCCCAGCCGACCCTCACGGCGCCCGTCACCGCCCCGCCGAACACCGCGGCGTCCGATCCCAACGACCCGAACGTCGGCGGCAACGAGCAGGAGGGCGACCAGCACAACGCGGTCGACCCGGGCACCGGCGTGAAGACCACGATGTGGCTGGCGTCGAAGGAGTACGGCACCCAGATCGACCTTCAGCTCACCCGCCTGCCCGGGCCGCGGACCTGCCGGCTGGTCGTGGTCCGTAAGAACGCCACGAGCGAGGTGGTCTCGACCTGGTCGGTGCCGGGCGGCGGCTACGGCACGAACACCAACCAGCTCCCGCTGGAGCTGAGCGCGTCCACGTCGGCCCCGCTCAAGGACATCGAGAAGATCCAGGTGCAGTCGGTCGACGTCAACGGCATCGCCAGCCCGCTGGTGACGGTCAGCGACCTCTGATCCCGCCGGAACGCCGGCGCCGGGCAGCGACACCGCCCGGCGCCGTTCCGTCGTTGCCGGGGTTGCCGTCCCCGATGTGCTCCCCCACGCGCCGCCGGGCGGATCGGTTCAACGGATCCACTGTGAAATGGAGCACCCTTTTCTCTTCAACCTTGACAGGGTGCCGCCCGTACTACTCGGCGAACTGCTGAGAACGAGGAGGGCACGTGGCACACCTGAAGCGGACGACCGTCATCGTCGCGAGCGCGATGGTCGCACTAACGGCCTGCGCCCCCGCGGGCTACGACGGGGCGAACTCGAGCGCGGCCGAGCCGGTCGCCGTCGCCGCGGCCGAACCCACCGCGTCGGCCGAACCGGAAGCCTCCGCGTCCCCGGACGCGCCGGCCGACAAGGCGCCCCCGTCCGACGTGCAACTCACCGACGAACTGGTCGGCAAGAAGCTGCCCCGGATGGGCAAGGTCGTCACCGACCAGGACGGCTGGGTGCTGTACCGGTTCGACAAGGACTCGGCCGACCCGGCGCAGTCCAACTGCGTGGACAAATGCGCCGAGGTCTGGCCGCCCGCGCTGACCGACGGCAACCCGCAGCTCGAGGGCGTCTCCGACGACAAGGTCGGCACGGTCACCCGGCAGGACGGTACCCGGCAGATCACCATCGGGGGCTGGCCGGTCTACCGCTACATCGGGGACAAGAAGCCCGGCCAGTGGAAGGGCCAGGGTGTCGGCGGGACCTGGTTCGTCGTCGACCCGAACGGCAAGAAGAACCTGACCTGCCTGCCCACCGGCACCCCCAAGGCGGTCGCGCCGCCGGCGTCGGGCGACTCGGGCGGTGACTCGGGCTACTCGTACTGACGGACCCCGGACACGGTGGCCGGTCGCAGCCGGGGAGGGCGCGGCCGGCCACCGTCGTGGTTCCGGGACGACGGCTTTCCGGCAGCCCCGCGTCCCGGCGCGGCGCCGGTCCGATACGGGCCGGCGCCGCACACCCGCGCCGGCCGCCGCGTGTCCGCTGTCACCGGAGGACGTCATGGCAGAGTGGCGGGGTGACCTCCCCCGCCGCCCGCCGGACGCTGCGCCCACCGGCCGGCTACCGACTGGCCGCCTCGGTCCGCGCCCTCACCTTCAGCCCGTACGACCCGTGCGCCCGGGTCGCCGCCGGCAGCTTCTGGTGGGCCACCCGCACCCCGGCCGGGCCGGCCACCCTCGCGCTGCGCCCCGAGGCGGGCGAACTGGTCGCCGAGGGCTACGGCCCCGGGGCGGACTGGGTGGTCGAGCGGGCCGACGCGGTGGCCGGGCTCCGCGACGACCTGACCGGGTTCGCCGCGCTGGCCGGCGCGCACCCGCTGGTGGCCCGGCTGGCCCGCGAGCACCAGGGGCTGCGGATGCCCGCCACCGGCCAGGTCTTCCCCCGGCTGCTGCGGGCCGTCCTCGAGCAGAAGGTCACGGGCAAGGAGGCGTACCGGGCGTACTCCGCGACCGTGCGGCACTTCCGGGAGCCGGCGCCGGGGCCGCTGCAACCGCTGCTGCTGCCGCCCGAGGCCGCCGCGGTGGCGGCCACGCCGTACTGGGTCTTCCACCCGTTCGGGGTGGAGCAGCGGCGGGCCGACACGCTGCGCCGCGCGGCCGCCGTCGCGGACCGGCTGGAACGCTGCGCCGACGGCGCCGAGGCCACCCGCCGGCTCACCGCGATCGCCGGCATCGGGCCGTGGACCGCCGCCGAGGTGGTCCGGATCGCCTACGGGGACCCGGACGCGGTCAGCGTCGGCGACTACCACGTCCCGAACACGGTGGCCTGGGCGCTGGCCGGGGAGCCGCGCGGCGACGACGCCCGGATGCTGGCCCTCCTCGAACCGTTCCGGGGCCACCGCGGCCGGGTCTGCGTGCTGCTGGAGGCCGCCGGCATCCAGGCGCCGAAGTACGGGCCGCGCGCCCCGATCCGCTCCTTCGCCGGCTACTGAGGCGGCGACGCCGGCCGGTGCCCGGCGCAGAGCCGGCGCAGGGTCCGGCCGAGCCACCGGGCGTACGCCTGCTGGACCGCCCGGCTGAGCGGCCCGGCGGCGCGCACGTACCAGTGGGCCGGGCGGCTGAACGCCGTCACCTCGAACCAGACCCCGTCGGCGGTTCGGGTGACCAGGAACGACTCCTCGCCGATCTCCGGGTGCCCGGGCAGGGTGCCGTAGCCGAATCCGGCCCGGTCCGGCTCGTCGGCCGTCCAGACCACCTCGGTCGGGCCCCAGATCCGCAGCGGGCCGACGCCCAGCCCCGGGGTGACCCGCACGCCGGCGGCGGCGCGCGGCGCGTCGGTGCGCATGACGACGCCGGCGGCCCGGTGCAGCCGCCAGCCGAGCACCGCGTCCGCCGCGGTCGCGAAGGCGCCGTCCGGCAGCCGGACCCGGTGGCGCAGGTGGTCGTAGCCAGCCGGCAGGCGCCCGTCGCGGGTCGCCCCCACCTCGGGGTACGTCAGCTCGGGCACGTCGGCCTCCTCCTCGCGGAAACCCCGCCAGCGTACGGCCGGGCGGGGTGGCCCGCCCGGCACCGGTCCGGCCGGCTGTGGTGGGCTTGCGGGGTGACCGAGCAGCTGACCGTCGCCCCGGCCGGTGTCGCGGACGCCGGCGAGATCCTCACCGTGCAGCGCGCCGCGTACCTGGTGGAGGCGCAGCGCTACCGGGACGTGTTCCTGCCCCCGCTGACCGAGACCCTGGACGAGGTCCGCGCCGCCCTGGCCGGCCCGACCGTGGTGCTGGCCGCCCGGCTGGGGCCCCGCCTCGTCGGCTCGGTACGCGCCCGCGTCGACGGCGACACCGCCCACGTGGGCCGGCTCGCGGTCGCCCCGGACCAGCAGGGGCGCGGCGTCGGTGGCCGGCTGCTGACCGCGGTGGAGGCCGCCTGCGCCGGGCGGGTGACCCGGTTCGCCCTGTTCACCGGCGCGGAGAGCGCGGAGAACCTGGGCCTGTACGCGCGGCGCGGCTACCGGGTCGTGGCGCACCGGCCGGACGAGAACGGCAACCGCCTGGCGGTGCTGGAGAAGCTCGTCGCGGGTGAGCCGGGCGCGGTCAGGCCCGCTCGCAGCGGCGTCTGAGCCCGTCGGCCTCCTGCCGCAGGTAGCGGCGGATGGTCCGGCCGGCCAGCAGACCGACGAGCCCGGCCAGCGGGCCGGTCTGGGCCATCACCAGCTCGGCGCGGACCCGCCCGCCGGCCAGCGGGACGAGCCGGTGCTCGCCGCGGCTGCGCACGCCCGGGCTGTCGGACTCCCAGACGAAGAGGCGCGGCGGGTCGAACTCGGTGACCCGCCAGACCGCCGGGCGCAGCCGGGGCTGCGCCAGCCGGGCCGTCGCGCCGAGCGTGAGCGGGCCGGGCTCCAGCCGCCGGGCGGAGGTCACCGAGGGCGTCCACTCCGGCCAGCGCTCCACGTCGGTCTGCACCGCCCAGACCCGGTCGGCGTCGGCGGCGATCTCGACGGACTCGACGAACCGCATGCCGCTCCCCCTCCCAGGTGTGGTCAGGGTCAGGCTACGCCGGGGATCGACGGCGGGTGATCCCGGTCAGGCCGCCTCGCGGAGGTCGGCCAGGCCGACCGGGGCGTACCGCCGGAGCAGCAGCTCCAGCTCGGCCACGGAGGCCACCTCGCCGACGACGTTCGCGCCGCCGCCGTGCTCGGCCGGGTAGCGGTGCACGAGCCGGTAGCGGTACCGCCCGCGGATCAGTTCCACGCTGACCCGCCAGCGACCGCAGCATCCGCAGCTCCACTCCGGCACGCCGCGACCGTAGCGCTGACCTGCGGTTTCACCATCCGGTCGCGGGTGACGAACGGGCTCGGGACGGGACACGCCGCCGCGTGCCGCCGGTGATCTGCCTCACCACCGTCGGTGGGGTCTGATTGACTGGTCGCCGTGGACCTGCCGATCAATCCGCCGGTCGAGCCGATGCTGGCGAAGAGCGTGCCCCAACTGCCCACCGATCCCGGCCTGACCTACGAACCCAAGTGGGACGGCTTCCGCTGCATCATCTTCCGCGACGGCGACGAGGTCGAGCTGGCCAGCCGCGGCGGCAAGACGATGACCCGCTACTTCCCGGAGGTGGTGGAGCAGGCGCGCCGCCAGCTCCCGGAGCGCTGCGCGGTCGACGGCGAGCTGATCGTGATCCGCCGGGACGGCCCCGGCGGCCAGCCGCGGCTCGACTTCGAGCTGCTGGCCCAGCGGATCCACCCGGCCGCCTCCCGGGTGAAGCTGCTCGCCGAGACAACCCCGGCCGACTTCGTCGCCTTCGACCTGCTGGCCCTCGACGACGAGCTGCTGACCGACCGGCCCTACCCGGAGCGCCGGGGCCGCCTGGAGAAGGCGCTGGCCAAGGTCCGGCCGCCGGTGCACGTCACCCAGGTGACCACCGACCCGGAGACGGCCCGGCGCTGGTTCGACGTGTTCGAGGGGGCGGGGCTGGACGGGCTCATCGTCAAGCCGGCCGACCTGCCCTACGAGCCGGGCAAGCGGCTCATGTTCAAGGTCAAGCACGCGCGCACGGCCGACGCCGTGGTGGCCGGCTTCCGCTGGCACAAGTCCGGCCCGGTGGTCGGCTCGCTGCTGCTCGGCCTCTACGACGACGCCGGGGTGCTGCACCACATCGGGGTGAGCTCCTCGTTCACCGCCGCGCGCCGCAAGGAGCTGCTCGACGAGCTGGAGCCCTACCGGGAGGTCGGCGGCGACCACCCGTGGGTGCACGGCGACCACGAGCGGGGGCAGCGCATCCCGGGCGGGGTCAGCCGGTGGACCGGTGGCAAGAACCTGGAGTGGGAGCCGCTGCGCCCGGAGCTGGTGGTCGAGGTGGGCTACGACGCCATGGAGGGCGACCGGCTGCGGCACACCGCCCAGTTCGTCCGCTGGCGTCCCGACCGCGATCCCCGCTCCTGCACCTACGACCAGTTGGAGCGCCCGATCCGCTACGACGTCGACGAGGTGCTCCGGGGAGACCCGGCGGCGACCGTCGGCGACGGGCCCGGCCAGGCGTAGCCTGGCGGTCCACACGATCATGGAGGGCTCCCACGTGACCCGCTTCCCCGTCCGGCTCCGCCGCCGGCCCGCCCTGGCCGGGTTCCTCGCGGCGCTGGTGCTCACGGCCGGCTGCACGCTGCCGGCGTTCGCCCCGCGGGCCGAGAGCCAGGGCGAGGCGGCCGCACCGGGCACCGCGCCGACCTGGCGACCCTGCCCCGAGGTGCCGGACGAGCTGGTCGGGCGGGGCGCGGCGGGCATGCGCTACGACTGCGCCCGGATCGCCGTACCCCGTGACTGGGGCACCGGGGCGGCGACCGGCGCGACCGCCGGGCCGGGCGCCGGGGAGACCTTCGAGATCGCGCTGATCCGCATCCGGTCGGAGAAGCAGCGCGACCGGATCGGGTCGCTGGTGGTGAACCCGGGCGGGCCGGGCGCGTCCGGCGTGGACACGGCGGTCTACCTGTCCTTCGGGCCGGGGTTCGGCGGGCTGCCGGCCGGGGTGACCGACCGGTTCGACATCGTGGGCTTCGACCCGCGGGGGGTGGCCCGGTCCAGCCCGGTGAAGTGCATCTCCGACGCCGACCTGGACGCCAGCTTCGGCTACGACCCCGACCCGGAGAGCCAGGCGTCCTTCGACGGCTTCGTCGACCTCAACCGGCGGGTCGGCGAGCGGTGCGGCGCGAAGTACGGCGCCCAGCTCCCGCTCTACGGCACCGAGCAGGCCGCGCGGGACATGGACGCGGTGCGCGCGGCCGTCGGCGACGACAAGCTGACCTACCTCGGCTACTCCTACGGCACCCTGCTCGGGGCGACCTACGCCCAGCTCTACCCGCAGCGGGTGCGGGCGCTGGTGCTCGACGGGGCGGTGGACCCGCGGCAGCAGCTCCTGGCCGGCTCGGAGAGCCAGGCGAAGGGCTTCGAGCGGGCGTTCGACAACTTCGCCCGCTGGTGCGCGGCGAACGCCGGCCGCTGCCCGGTCGCGCCCGACGCGCGGGCCGCGGTGACCACGGCCATCGACAAGGCCAGGGTCTCGCCGGTGCGCGGCCGGGACGGCCGGGAGGCCACCGCCGGCTGGGTGTTCTACGCGGTCATCTCCTCCCTCTACACCGAGCAGGGCTGGCAGGAGCTGGCCCGGGCGCTCGACGACCTGCAGGGCGGCGACCCGAGCGGCGTGTTCAAGCTGGCCGACGCGTACGCGGGGCGCGAGGACGACGGGCACTACTCCAACATGTTCGACGCGAACATGGCGGTGAACTGCGCCGACGAGACCGAGAAGCCGACCCGGGAGCGGATCCGGTCGATCCAGTCGGAGTGGCGGCAGAAGTACCCGCTGTTCGGCCCGGCGCTGGCGGTCGGGATGCTGGGCTGCGTGGAGTGGCCCGGTGGGCGGGATCCGTACCCGACCGGCAAGGCGGCCGGCGCGCCGCCGATCCTGGTGGTCGGCACGACCGGCGACCCGGCCACACCCTACGAGCAGACGGCCGCGCTGGCCTCGATGCTGGGCGTCGGCCGGGTGCTCACCTGGGAGGGCGAGGGGCACACGGCCTACCCGCAGACCGCCTGCGTGACGGCGGCCGTCGACGCCTACCTGGTCTCGCTCACCGTCCCCCGGGAGGGGCTGCGCTGCCCCGCCCGGTGACGGCGCGCGGGCCGGTCAGCCGGCCGCCGGGGGCGTCCAGCCGAGCGGCAGGTGCCCGATGCGGACCCGCTGCGGGTGGTCGCCGACCGGCACGCTGGCCACCTTCTGCCCGGTGGCGAAGCTGATCGCGGTGACCCGGTCGGCTCCGGCCTCGGAGATGACGCAGTCCCGGCCGTCCCCGCTGACCGTGGCCCAGTACGGCTTGCTGGCCGGCACGAGAGTCCCCTCCCGCAGGGTGGCCCGGTCGACGACGGTGGCGTAGTCGTCCATGGTGCCGGCGACGCAGAGCCGGGCGCCGTCCGGGCTGACCGACAGGCCGTGGTGCCGCGAGTCGTTCACCCAGGTGGTGCGGTCCTCGCTGGTGGCGGGGTTCTTCGGCAGGGTGGCGACCCGGGTGATCCGGTCGGTGGCGACGTCGTACTCGACCAGGCCGTTGAAGAACGAGACCTGGAAGTAGAGCCGGCTCCCGTCCGGGGTGAGGACCGCCGGGCGGACCGCGTCGGAGAGGTCCCGGCGGCCGGCGGCGTCCAGCCGCGACCGCATGTCGATGACCTTGACCACGCCGAAGGTGGTGGTGTCGGCGACGGTGATCCGCCGGTCGCCCTTGGTCCAGTCCAGCCAGGGTGCGTCCAGGTCGGTGTTGACCTCGCCGATGGACATGTTCCACAGCCTTCGGCCGCCGTCGGTGAAGATGTTCTCGTGCGGCTTGTCCCCGGTGGGGAAGGAGCCGAGCTGCTGGCCGGTGCGGATGTCGAGCACGTGCACGGTGTTGCCGGTGGAGGCGGAGACGGCCACCCGGCTGCCGTCCGGTGACACGGCCATGTGGTCGGCGCGGTAGCCGGAGACCGCGAAGCGCCAGCGGATCTGCCCGGTGGTCAGGTCGACGGAGACCACGTCGGCGAAGCTGGGCCGGGACACCACCAGGGCGGTCCCGTCCGGGGTGGTGTACATGTCGTCGACGAGCTGGTCGTGTCCCTCGCCCGGGCCCTGCCGGATGCCGAGGAAGAACGCCAGCCGGATCGGGTTGAGGTAGATCTCGCGCAGCCGCTCGGTCCGGTCCGGGACCACGTTGATCCGGCCGAGCCGCGCGTAGTCGCCGCGGGACCGGATGACGTCGGCCGTCCCCTCCCAGTTGTTGCCGACGAACAGCACCTCCTGGAGGTCCACGGCGGCCGCGGCGGGGCGGGGGGCCGCCGTGGACC
>NZ_WBKT01000185.1 GCF_008868175.1 Micromonospora sp. AMSO31t | reverse complement strand
TGGTGCTGTTGCTGGCGGCCGGCCTGTGGTGGAGACGACGGCGGGGGCCGGACGAGCCGACCCCCGCCGCGCGCCAGGCGGTCAGCGGACCGGGGTGAGCCGGTCCGTGCCGAGCTTGTCGCGGAGCGTCCCGGGCTCCGGCACCACGGGTACGGCGAACCGTTCGGGGTCGCGGCGCCGGGCGGTGCCGGCCGGCGCGGTCCAGGTGGCGGTGGCCTCGGCCCAGCCACCCTCGCGGCCCCGGGCGGACCGGCTCTCCTCCTTGGCGGCGCCGCGGCGCCGGGCCAGCCCGGCGAGCAGGCCCGTGCGCTCCTCCCCCTTGCCGGCCATGGCCTGGTTCAGCGCGGCGGCCTGGTGCTGCTCCCGGCTGCGCTTGCCCAGGTGGACGGAGAGGCGGACCAGCAGCGCCATCACCACGAGCAGCACGCAGGCCAGGTAGCTCAGCACCACCCAGGTCTTCGCGGCCCGGCCCGCGTTGAGCCCGTGCAGCAGCGCGAACGGCCACGAGACGTAGGCCATCGAGTGCAGCGCGCGCCACATCCACTTCGGACCGACACCGGCGAACCGGACCCGGACGATGCCGGTCCAGAGCACGCCGACCATCAGCAGCGCGGCCACGGTACCCAGCCCGACATAGAGGCCCCGGCCGGCGACGAACGGCATCAGCGCGTCGGTCGGCCCGGCCCGCCCGATCGCGACCTTGGTGATCACGTGGCAGGCCAGCCCGGCCACGCCGAGGACGCCGGTGGCCCGGTGCGCCGACTGGAGCAGCACCCGGTGCCGGATGAGCAGCACCAGCCGGTCGGTGGCGAGCAGGCCCATCATCACGGTGAGGCTGAGCGAGACCAGGGTGACCACCCCGGCGAAGAACTCGGTGAAGAAGAATCCGTACGAGTACATGACGCTGCCGGCGCCGGCCAGCTCGAGGCCGGCCCACGCGACGGCGAGCGCGGACGCGGCGAGCGCCACCATCGCGGATTTCGACATCGTCCGGGCACCACGGCTGGTGGTGGCGGTCCGGACGGTCGTCGCCTTCTCGTTCTGCTGTGCCCGGGCCATCTGCTCCTCGATCGTCTCGCGGCGGCGCCCCCACCGACCGACCCTGCTCCCCTCTCGAGTACGGACGGACGGCACGGGCGGATCACCTCCGGTGGCGAATTTCTCCGCCGATCCGTCGAACCGTCCGGCCCCGGGGCGCGTGTAGCGCCTGACGCAACGACGTATGTCCATCCGTTGACATTTCTTGCAACACGCTTGTAACCTTGCCGAAAATTTCAGGCCGACTTGCAACAAGCCGGCACTGAAAGCTTCCCCCGCGCCGCACACCCCTCAGGAGTCCCGATGCATCGACGTCGATGCCGCGCGGCTGCCCTAGCCCTGGGCCTGGCCGCCAGCCTGCTCGTCCCGACCACCGTGGCGGCTCCCCCGGCCGCCGCGGCCACCCCCGGCAGCAAGAAGGTCATCGTCCAGCTCTTCGAGTGGAACTGGGCCTCGGTGGCCAGCGAGTGCACGAGCACCCTCGGCCCGAAGGGCTACGGCTACGTCCAGGTCTCCCCGCCGCAGGAACACGTCCGCGGGAACCAGTGGTGGGTGGCCTACCAGCCGGTCAGCTACCGGATCGAGTCCCGCAAGGGCACCCGCGCCCAGTTCCAGGCGATGGTGAACACCTGCCACAACGCCGGCGTGAAGGTCATCGTCGACGCCGTCGTCAACCACATGTCCGGCCAGGACAACGGCGGCACCGGGTGGGCCGGCAGCGGCTTCGGGCACTACGACTACCCCGGCACCTACTCCAGCCAGGACTTCCACTACTGCGGCCGCAACGGCAACAACGACATCGCCAACTACGGCGACCGGTACGAGGTGCAGAACTGCGAGCTGGTCAACCTCGCCGACCTGAAGACCGAGTCGGACTACGTGCGCACCCGGCTCGCCGCGTACCTCAACGACCTGCTCTCGCTCGGGGTCGACGGTTTCCGCCTGGACGCCAGCAAGCACATGCCGGCCGCGGACATCGCCGCGATCAGGGGGAAGCTGTCCCGCTCGGCGTACCTGGTGCAGGAGGTCATCTACGGCGCCGGCGAACCGATCCAGCCGACCGAGTACACCGGCAACGGCGACGTGCACGAGTTCCGGTACGGCAAGGACCTGGCCCGGATGTTCAACAGCGAGCGGCTGGCGTATCTGAGGAACTTCGGGGAGTCCTGGGGTTACCTGCCCGGCGGCTCGGCGGTGGTCTTCACCGACAACCACGACACCCAGCGCGACGGCGGCGTGCTGACCTACCGCGACCGCGGCGAGTACGCCCTCGCGAACGCCTTCATGCTCGCCTGGCCGTACGGCACCCCGGCGGTGATGTCGAGCTACACGTTCGGCAACAAGGACCAGGGCCCGCCCTCGGACGCCGGCAACAAGACGTCGAACACCACCTGCTACTCGGGCTGGGAGTGCGAGCACCGCTGGCGGGTGATCGCCAACATGGTCGGCTTCGCCAACGCCACGCAGGGCGCCGCCGTCGCCAACTGGTACGACAACGGCTGGCAGCACATCGCCTTCAGCCGGGCCGGCCGGGGCTACCTGACCATCAACGACGAGGACGCCGCGATCAGCGGCCGCTCCTACTACACGGGCCTGCCGACCGGCCGCTACTGCGACGTCGTCCACGGCGACTTCAGCAACGGCTCGTGCAGCGGCCCGGTGATCACCGTGGACGCCGGCGGCTGGTTCGCCGCCACCGTCAACGCCCACGACGCGGTGGCCATCCACGTCGGCGCGAAGCTGTCCTGACCCGCACCTCGCCGAACCCGGGGTCCCCCGCGCCGCCGTTTCGCGGCACGGCGGACTCTCGCCCGATTACAGTATTGATCGTGCTGTTTGACCGATTGTTCTCGCGCTGGACGTTCGGCTGGCTGCTCGCCGCGGTCGGCGTACCGGTGCTGCTGGCGGCCGCGCTGCTGGTCGGGCGGAGCCTCACCGGCGGTCCGGCCCCGACGCCGGTCGCCGGCGCGCCTGTCGCGGAGGTGCCGCCCGCACCGGACGAGCCGAGCCCGTCCCCCGAGGAGTCCGTGCCGGCCGCCGCGCCCGCACCGGACGACCTGCCGGTGGTCACCTACGACCCGGCGCCCGGCGGATTCCCCGCCGACCCGGGCCCGGCCGACACCCGCCCGCTGAACGAGGGGGTCACGCCGACCCGCACCGTGGCCGCGTACGACGCGCCGGGCGGCCGGCCGCTGGCGTTCCTCGCCCCCACCATCAGCGGCGTCGAGCTGACCATGCCGATCGTCGAGCGGCGGGTCGGCTGGACCGCCGTCCTGCTCCCCTCGGCCAACCGGCGGATCGCCTGGCTGCCGGCCGGCAGCTGGAGCATCGTGGCGCTGCGCGACCAGATCGTGGTGGAACGCCGCCCGCACCGGCTCACCTGGTACCGGGACCGCCGCGCCGTACGCTCCTGGGAGGTCAGCCTCGGCATGTCCGGCCAGCTCACCCCGCTCGGCCGCACCTTCGTGCTGGGCCGCACCCCGCCCCCGCAGGACGTCTACGGCGGGGTGGACATCTTCGCCCTCGGCGCGATCCCCGACGACCCGGACGCGGTGCCCACCGGCCTGCGCGGCGCGCACATCGGGCTGCACAGCTGGTACACCGACGCGACGCTCGGCAAGAACGTCACCAACGGCTGCATCCGGCTCACCCGCAGCGGCCAGCGGCAGCTCCTGGCGGAGCTGCGCCCGGGCACCGCGGTCGTGGTGGTGGACCAGCTCCCCACCCCGCCGGCCACCGCCTGAGCCGGCTCAGTCGCCGAGCAGCCAGCCGTTCTCCTCGGCCACCCGGACCGCGTCGGCCCGGTTCCGGGCGCCGGTCTTGCCGATCGCCGCGGAGAGGTGGTTGCGCACCGTCCCCTCGGAGAGGTGCAGCGTCGCCGCCAGCTCCGCCACCGTGCCGCCGCCCCGGGCCGTGCGCAGCACCTCGGTCTCCCGGTCGGTGAGCGGGCTCGCCCCGGTGGCCAGAGTCTCCGCGGCGAGCGTGGGGTCGACCACCCGCAGCCCGGCGTGCACCCGGCGGACCGCGTCGGCGAGCTGCCGGGCCGGGGTGTCCTTGACCACGAAGCCGTTCGCGCCCGCCTCCATGGCCCGGCGCAGGTAGCCGGGCCGGCCGAAGGTCGTCACCACGAGCACCCGGCAGCCGGGCAGCGCGGCCCGCAGCGCCGCGGCCGCCGCGACCCCGTCGAGGCCGGGCATCTCCACGTCGAGCAGGGCCACGTCTGGCCGGGTGCGCAGCGCCTCCGGCACCACCTCGTCGCCCCGCCCCACCTCCGCCACCACGGTCAGGTCCGGCTCCAGCGACAGCAGCGCGGCCAGCGCGCCCCGGACCAGCGCCTGGTCGTCGGCGAGCAGCAGCCGGATCGGCCCGGTCATCCGGTCGTCCCCCGTTTCGCGTCGGGCAGGGTCACCCGGAGCAGGAAACCGCGGCCGGCGCGCGGGCGGCCGACGGTGACCGTGGCGTCCAGCCGCCGGGCCCGCTCCCGGAGCCCGACCAGGCCGTGACCGGCCGCTTCCGGGTCGCCGGCCGGCCCCCGGCCGTCGTCGCGGATCTCCACGGCCGTCGGGTCGACGCGGATCTCGCACCGCCGGGCGCCGCTGTGCCGGACCACGTTGGTCACCCCCTCGCGGACCGTCCAGCCGAACAGCTCGTCCCGCTCCGCCGGCAGCGACGGCGCCGTCTCCGGCAGGTCCGCGGCGATGCCCGCGGCGGCCAGCGCCGACCGGGCCCCCGCCAGCTCCGTCGCGAGGCTCACCCCGCGGTACGCCCCGACGGTGCCCCGCACGTCGGCCAGGGCCTGCCGGGCCAGCCGCTCGATGTCGGCGACCTCGGTAGCCGCCCGGGCCGGGTCCAGCTCCAGCAGCCGACCGGCCAGCTCCGCCTTGACCGCCACCACGGTCAGCGAGTGCCCGAGGATGTCGTGCAGGTCGCGTGCGGTCCGGGCCCGCTCCTCGGCCACCGCCAGCCGGCCGATCTCCTGCTGCGCGCCCTGGAGTTCGGCGTTGCGCTGCGCCAGCCGGGTGACGCCGAACATGGCGAACGAGGCGAGCACGACGGCGAAGACCACGGTCCCCTCGGCCTCCCAGCCGGGCACCAGCGCCGCCGTGACCGGCGGGGTCAGCGCGGCCAGCACGACCACCAGCAGGGACTCCCATATCGGCAGCAGGAAGACCGCCGCGGCCGCCACGAAGACCAGTGTGGTCAGCCAGTCCCCCTCGGTGCCCGGAATACCCGCGAGGCCGAGCCCGAGCAGCGCCGCCAGGACCGTCCACGCCCGACCGCGCGGGATATTCCGGTGCGCCTGCCGCCGGCCGCGCGCCCACTCGAACACCCAGACGTAGAGCACGCCGAAGGCGACCAGGGTGGCCGCGCCCAGCACCCGGCGCCACATCTCGGGTTGGTGCAGGGCGGTGAGCAGTGGGATGTTGAGGAAGAACAGCCAGACCGCGGCCAGGAGCCAGCCGGTGAGCCGCCAACGGCGGCTCACCGGCTGACTCGGCTGGTGCGGCAGGCCCACGGTGAACACGCTAGCCTCCGCCGCCGCGCGTCAGACGCGGGTGGTGTCGCGGCGGAACAGCCGGGCCGCGCCGAGGCCGAAGAAGGCGGTCCAGGCGGCCACGTTGCCGACCGCCGCCCAGTCCACACCGGCCCCGGTCAGCGGCGACCGGGCGAGCTCGCCGACCCCGTACACCGGGGTGAACTTGGCGATCTGCTGCATGGCGTGGGGCAGGATCTCCAGCGGGACGAACAGCCCGCCGAGCATGGCCAGGATGGCCAGCACGGGGCCCATGAACTGCATGACGTTCTCGGCCGGGGCCAGGTAGCCGACGAAGAGGCCCAGGGCGGCGAAGACGAGCGAGCCGATCCAGGCGGTCAGGCCGGACTCGATCCAGACGTGCGCCGGCATCCGCACCCCGGAGGCGGCGCCCACGGCGAACTCGACAAGCACGCCGAGCAGGCCGAGCACCATAGCGGTGGCCACCTTCGTGGCCACGTACGCGGCCGGGCGCAGCGGGGTGAGCCGAAGCTGCCGGCTCCAGCCCAGCGCCCGCTCGGTGGCGACCGCCGCGCCGGCGCTCGTGGTGGCGACCATGGCCGCGTAGACGGCCAGGCTGATCATGATCCAGGCGGTGACGGGCAGGCCGTTGTCCAGGTTCTGCCCCCGCTGCGGCAGGCCGAACAGCAGGAAGAACACCGCCGGCATGACCAGGATGAACACCAGCGTGCGGCGGTTGCGCAGCACCCGGCGGATCTCGATGCCGAGCACGGGGGCGGAGAAGCCGCCCAGTGCGGGGGGCCGGCGGGTCCCGGCCCGGTCGGGCGTGGTGGTGGCGGACGGGGCGGTGACGGTCATCTGAGGCTCCGGGTTCGGCGCGGTCGGCGGTCAGGCGGCGGCGGTCAGGGCGAGGAAGGCGTCCTCGAGGTTGCGCGAGGTGATCTCCAGGTCGCGGGCGTCGGTCCGGGTCAGCAGGTGCCGGGCGACGACGTCGGAGTCCTCGGTGTGGACCAGCACGGCTTCGCCGCGCACCTCGACGGACTGCACGCCGGGCAGCGCCGCGAGCGCGGTCTGGTCGGCGCCCGGCAGGGTGGCCCGCACCACCCGGCCGGCGGCCAGGTTCTTGATCTCGGCGGTGGTGCCGTCGGCAACCACCCGCCCCTGGCGGACCAGGACGATCCGGTCCGCGTACGCGTCGGCCTCGTCCAGGTAGTGGGTGGCGAACAGGACGGTCCGGCCGGAGCGGGCGTCGGCCCGGATGGCCTGCCAGAAGTCCCGCCGCCCCTCGACGTCCATGCCGGTGGTCGGCTCGTCGAGCACCATGAGGTCGGGGTCGGGCAGCAGCGCCAGGGCGAAGCGCAGCCGCTGCTGCTGGCCGCCGGAGCACTTGCCCACCGCACGGTCGGCGATGTCGGCGATGCCGGCCCGCTCCAGCACCTCGGCCGCCGGCCGGGACTGGCCGTAGAAGTGCGCGGTCATCCGTACCGTCTCGGCGACGGTCAGGTCCTTGAGCAGGCCGCCGGTCTGCATCACGGCGGCCACCCGGCCGAGCCGGACGGCGTCGCCGGGCGTGCCGCCGAAGAGCCGGACGGTGCCGGCGTCCGGGCGGGCCAGCCCGAGCAGCATGTCCACGGTGGTGGTCTTGCCGGCGCCGTTGGGGCCGAGGAAGGCCACCACCTCGCCCGGTTCGATCCGGAGGCTGAGCCCGTCGACGGCGGTCACCGGGCCGAAGGTCTTGGTGAGTCCGGCCAGCTCGACGGCCGGTGGGGTGTCGGTCATGACAACGATGCTCCGGGAACCGGCGGGCCGGTCCCCGGAGCGATCGTCACCTTCCGACCGTGACATTTGTCAGGGCGGTCAGTGGCCGCCACCGGCCCCCTCCCGGGCGCGGCCGGGCAGCAGGAACGCGCCGGCCACGGTGACCAGCAGCAGGCCCAGCTCGGCCAGGAGGGTGACCCGCACGGCGTGCGACACCGACTCGGTCAGCCCGTCGAAGAAGACCGTGCCGAGCAGCGCGACGCCGAGCGCGCCGCCGAGCTGCTGCACGGCGGTGAGGGTGCCGGACGCCGAGCCGGTCTCGGCCTCCTCCACGCCGGAGAGCACGATGTCGAAGAACGGCGCCATCACCAGGCCCATGCCGAAGCCGACCGCCAGCAGCGCGGGCGCCATCCGCCACGGGGTGACGTCGGCGCCGGCCACGGTGAGGGTGAGCAGCATCCCGGCGACGCCGGCCAGCACCACGCCGAGACCGAGGTGGATGAGCCGCCGGCCGAGCCGCTGGGCCAGGCCGGCGCCGGCGAGCGCGAAAGCGGCCACCATGCCGATCGCCTGGGGCACGCCGGCCAGTCCCGCGCGCAGCGGCGACCACCCGAGCCCGAGCTGGAGGTAGAGGCTGAACACCAGCGAGAAGCCGGCCAGCGCCGTGAAGAAGGCCAGCCCCGCGACCAGCCCGCCGGTGAAGGCGCGGCGGCGGAACAGGGCGGGGACCACCAGGGGGTCCCGGCCGGACCGCTGCCGGCGCTGCTCGTAGCGGGCGAAGACCGCGAGCACGACGACCGCGCCGGCCAGCATGGCGAAGCTCCACGCCGGCCAGCCCAGCTCGCGGCCCTGCACGAGCGGGTGCACCAGCAGGAACACCGCTACCGAGAGCAGCACGACGCCGGGCAGGTCGAGCCGGGTGGCGTGGTGGGGGCGGGAGGCTGGCAGGAAGCGGGCCGCGCCGAGGGCGGCGAGCAGGCCGAGCGGGACGTTGATCAGGAAGATGGCGCGCCAGCCGGTGCCGCCGAGGTCGGCGTCGACCAGCCAGCCGGCCAGGATCGGCCCGCCGACGGCGGAGATCCCCATCACCGGGCCGAACGCGCCGAAGGCGGCGGCGAGCTGCTCCGGCGGGAACATCTCCTTGATGAGGCCGAGCCCCTGCGGGAGGAGCAGGGCGCCGAGCAGGCCCTGCGCCACCCGGGCGGCGATCAGCGTGCCGGGGCTGCCGGCGAGGGCGCAGGCCGCCGAGGCGGCGGTGAAGCCGAGCACCCCGACGAGGAACATCCGGCGCCGGCCGTAGAGGTCGCCGAGGCGGCCGCCGGTGACCAGGCCGACGGCCATGGCGAGGGTGTAGCCGGCGCCGATCCACTGGATGACGGTGGGCGAGCCGCCGAGGTCGGCCCGGATCGCCGGACCGGCGAGGTTGGTGACGAGCACGTCGAGCAGGTCCATCACCTCGGCGGCGAGGATCACCGCGAGGGCGATCCAGCGCCAGCGGTGGCCGGTGGCCGGTGGCGCCGCGATCAGTTGGGTGGTCATGGGGCCCCCACGAGTTCGAGCGAACGCTGTTCGTTGACGAACACTGTTCTAGCAACGAACGGCGTTCGCGGCAAGTACTATGTTCGAGTCCCTGAGCCGGAGGTCATCCGTGAGCGAACAGCCCGCCCCGCCGTGGCGTACCCGGCCCCGCAGCCGGGCGGCCCGACAGCCGCTCAGCCAGCCAGCCGTGGTCGACGCCGCCCTCGCCGTGCTCGGCCGGGAAGGTCTGGGCGGCCTCAGCATGCGGCGGGTGGCCCAGGAGTTGGGCACCGGACCGGCCTCCCTCTACGCCCACGTCTCCGGGCGCGAGGAACTGCTCGAACTTCTCGTCGACCGGGTCAGCGCGGACATCACCGTGCCCGAGCCCGACCCGGGCCGCTGGACGGAGCAGGTCCGCGAGGTGGCCCGGCAGGCGTACCGGGTCTACGCCGCGCACACCGACCTGGCGCTGGCCTCACTGGCCACCATCCCCACCGGTCCCAACGCCCTGCGGGTCACCGACGGGCTGCTCGCCGTTCTCCGCAGCGGCGGCGTGCCGGCCCAGCAGGCAGCCTGGTTCCTCGACCGGCTCTTCCTCTACATCGCGGGCGACGCCTACGAGGGCGCCCTGTACGCCGAGAAGGTCCGGGCCGCCGGACAGGACCAGCCGGCGTGGTGGGCGCGGATGCGCGAGCAGCTCAGCACGTACTACCGGAACCTGCCGGCGGGGCGGTACCCGCACATGCGGGAGCACGTGGACGTGCTGCTCGCCGGCGACGGCGACACCCGCTTCGAGTTCGGCCTCGACCTGCTGATCCAGGGCCTCGCCACCCACGTCCCGGTCGCGAGTGAGGGCGGCCCGGCCGGGTAAGCAGCGCCGACGTCACTCGTCGACGCACCGGGAGGTCAGGGCATGAGCGCACCGACGGCACGGGTGGACACCGTCCTGCTGATCCACGGGCTCTGGATGACCTCGCGCAGCTGGGAGCACTGGGTCGACCGCTACGCGGCGCGCGGCTTCCAGGTGCTCACCCCCGCCTGGCCCGGGATGGACCAGGACGTCGAGCGCCTGCGGGAGGATCCGACGCCGATCGCCGCGCAGCGGATCGCCGGCATCGTCGACCACTACACGGCGATCATCCGGGACCTGCCCCGGCCGCCGATCATCATGGGGCACTCGTTCGGCGGTCTCATCGCGCAACTGCTGCTGAGCCGGGGCCTCGGCGCCGCGGTCGTCGGCCTGCACCCCGCGCCGGTGAAGGGCGTGCTGAAGCTACCGCTCAGCACGCTGCGCTCCGGGTTCCCCATCCTGCGCAACCCGGCGAACCGGTACCGCGCCGTGGCGTTCACGCCCGACGACTTCCGGTACACCTTCGGCAACACGATCAGCCCGGAGGACTCCGACGCCGCCTGGGAGCGGTACGCGGTGCCCGCCGCGGGCCACGTCTTCTTCGAGGGGGCGTTCGCCAACCTGGACCCGAACTCGGCGACGGCGGCGGACACCAAACGGTCCGACCGGGCGCCGCTGCTGGTGACGGCCGGCGGCGAGGACCACGTGGTGCCGGCCTCGCTGGCGTCCTCCGTGGCCAACCTCTACCGGGGCTCGACGGCGATCACCAGCTACCGGGAGTTCCCCGGCCGGTCGCACTTCGTCGGCGGCGAGCCCGGCTGGGAGGAGGAGGCCGACTTCGCGCTGGAGTGGGCCGTGGAGGCGGCCAACGAGTACTCGCCGACCGTCGTCAGCACGTCCCCGGGGCGCCGCTGACAAGCCGACCCGCCCTCGCCGCTTGATATCAAAACTCGTCGGACTTGATATCATTAGCCGTCCGTGCCGGCTGAGGAGGGCCAGTGTCCCGAACAATTCTCGATGTCGACGACGAGCTGCTCGACGAGGCGGCGAAGATTCTCGGCACCACCACCAAGAAGGCCACCGTCAACGCCGCGCTGAGGGCCGTGGTCGACCGGGAGAAGCGGCGTGAGTTCGCGGACTGGCTCAAGAGCGGCGGCCTGCCGGAGCTGACCGGCGAAGGTGCGGCGCGGCCGGACGCCGCGTGAGCAGGGAGCTCTACCTGCTCGACAAGTCTGCGCTCGCCCGGTGGCCGAAGCCCGCCATCGCACGGGTGCTCGACGAGCTTTCGGACCGAGGGCTGCTGGCCGTGTGTGGCGCCGTCGAGATCGAGGTCCTCCAGAGCGCACGGACGGCCAGGGAGGCGCAGCGGGTGCGCTGGCTCCTCGGCGGCTTCCACTGGCTGGCCATGCCCGACGAGATCTGGGACCGTGCCATCGACGTCCAGGTACAGGCGCTCCACAAGGGCAACCACCGCGCGCTGTCCATGGCGGACCTGCTCATCGCCGCCACGGCCGAACGCCATGGCGCGACCGTCCTCCATTACGACGGTGATTTCGACATGATCACCGCGATCACCGGACAGCCCACCACCTGGGTGGTACCGGCGGGTCGCGGCGACTGACCCGACCACTCCCGGCGACGCATGGCGGGGCGGGGCG
>NZ_WBKT01000184.1 GCF_008868175.1 Micromonospora sp. AMSO31t | reverse complement strand
CGGCGGTCATGGCGGAGGGGAAACGCCCGGTCACATTCCGAACCCGGAAGCTAAGCCCTCCAGCGCCGATGGTACTGCACTCGGGAGGGTGTGGGAGAGTAGGACACCGCCGGACAATCTTCCAGTCAGGGCCACCCTTCGGGGTGGCCCTGACTGCGTTTGTGGCCCGCTTCCGTGAATCGCCCCGGGCACGCCGCCGCGTCTCGTACCGTCGGTGCGGGAACCGCCCGCGCCTGCCCCGTCAGGCGGGCGGAAACGTGACGTGGTGTACCCGCCGTCCATGATCGGGGCGGAGCGGTGGGGGGTACCTGCTGATGGTTCGGCCGGAACTGACCGCCAGGCGCTGGCGGAGGCAGGAGTGGTCATGAAGATCGGAATCATCGGGTCGGGGCACATCGGAGGCACCCTCACCCGGCGGCTGCGCACGCTGGGCCACGACGTCACGGTGGCGAACTCGCGCGGGCCGCAGAGCCTGACCGACCTGGCCGCGGAGACCGGTGCGACGGCCGGCACCCTGGAGGACGCCGTCCAGGGCGCGGACCTGGTCGTCGTCGCCATCCCGCTCCGGGCCGTGCCGGAGCTGCCGGCGGCGCTCTTCGACGGCAAGCTGGTCGTCGACGCGGACAACTACTACCCCGAGCGGGACGGCGACATCCCCGAGCTGCTCGACCGGAGCCTCAGCTCCAGCCGCTGGACCGCGGACCACCTCAAGGGCGCCCGGGTGGTGAAGGTCTTCAACAACATCCAGGCCGCGTACCTGATGGACGGCGGCAAGCCGGCGGGCACGCCCGACCGCATCGGGTTGCCGGTGGCCGGTGACGACGCCGAGGCCAAGCGGGCGGTCATGGAACTCGTGGACGCGCTGGGCTTCGACCCCGTGGACGCCGGCACGCTCGACGAGAGCTGGCGGCAGCAGCCGGGCACCCCGGTCTACGGCACCGACCGCGACGCGGACGGCGTACGGCAGGGGTTGGCCGCGGCGCGGCCCTGAACGGCGTACGACAGGGAAAAGCCCCGCCGGCGATGTGGCCGCGGCGGGGCTTTCCCGTGCGTGCGTCAGGCGGGTGGCTTGGCGCAGATGAAGCGCGGCTCGGGGTCGTAGCGCCAGCTGAACTTCTCCCGCTTCACGACCTTGCCGTCCTTCTTGATGACGCGGTAGGCGTCCTGGGCGAAGCCCACGCTGCCCGCGGCGGAGATGCAGCTCGGGCCGGGATCCAGGTAGACCGTCCGGGGCTGGGTGATGTTCCGGCGGGGCCCGTACTCCGTCTTGACGCTGTCGTAGATCTTCGTGCTCCACATCGACACGGTGATCGTGCTGGAGGCGTAGGACGTGTCGATCAGGACGCCGTACGGGGTGTTGTTGCGGAACTTGAAGTCCAGCTGCGGCCAGAAGATGGTCGACTCGATGACCGCGGGGTAGCGGCTGAAGTAGAACGAGTGCGGCTTGTGCTCCACGTCCTCCAGCCCGGCGTAGTAGCTGGCGTTGAAGAGCGTCGTCGTGAACTGCGAGACCCCGCCACCCACGCCCGGCACGAGCTTGCCGCCGACGATGGTCGGCGCGTCCTTGTAGCCCTGGTCGTAGCCGCGTTCGCCGGTGTGGCCGTTGAGGGAGAAGGTCTCCCCCGGCCGCACGATGGCACCGTCCACGTCCTTGGCGGCCTGGACGATGTTCTGGCTGCGCGGCGAGGACAGACCACCGGGGAACCGGGTGGTGAAGGTGGAGACCCGCTCCTTGATGCCCAGCTCGGCGAGCTTGGCCTCGGTCAGCTCGGGCTCGGCCGGCTTCAGCGCCGCGGTCACCGTGCGGCCGTCCGCCCTGGGCAGCACGGCGAGCAGGTCCCGGCCGAGCGCCGCGGCGTCGACCTGCCGGCCGGCCCGGCCCGGCACCACCTTCGGCTTGCCGCCGCTGATCGTCAGCCCGGCGTCCTTCGGCGCGACCTCCAGCTTCGCCAGCCCGTCGCCGAGCGCCGCCCGCAGCCGCTTGACGTCGACGCGGGGGGTCAGCCTGCCCGCGTCGTCGGCGGCGAAGCGCAGGCCCCGGGCGATGGCGGCGGGCGGGATGGTGACCTTGCCGCCGTCGGTGGTGAGCGTGACGGGCGCCGCGACGGCCGGACGGGCCAGCTCGGCGAGGAACCGGTCGACCTCCTCGCGGGTGGTCGCCGGCCACTTCTCGACCAGCGGCACGGTCACCGGCTTGCCGGCCAGCCAGCCCGCCTTCACGACGTGGGCCGCGCCCGCCGCGTCGACGGTCAGCGCCGGCTTCGGGTAGACCGGCTTCGGGGTGGTGCCGGTGAAGATGATGGCCGGCATGGTCATCTCGCGGCCCTGGTTGCCCATCGCCGTGCGCAGCGCGGCCTCCAGGCGGGCGGTGTCGACCGTCACGACCGGCTCGACCGTGCGGGAGCCGACGAGGCGGCTCACCGGGTGCGCCTCGGCGGCGGCCGCCGCCGCCACCGTGGCGTCCACGTCGATGGCGAGCCCGACGTCGGCCGGCTTCAGCTCGGCCTGCTTCTCGCCCACGGTGACGGTGACCGGAGCGTTGAGCGTCGCGGCCCGGCGCGCCAGCTCGGCGTGGAGCGCCCGGGCCGCCTCGGCCCGGCTCCGACCGCCCAGCTCGGCGCCGAGGACCGTGGTGCCCCGGGGCACGTCGCCGGCGTACGCGTAGGCGCCGAGACCGGTGCCGGCGGCCAGCACGGCGGCGACGATCCCGCCGGCGAGCAGCATCCGCCCCCGGGACCGACCCGACTTCCCGGGCCCGCCCGCGGCGGGTGCGGCGACCGGTTCCGGCTCCACGTCCGGCCAGCTCACGGCCTTCACCTTCACGGTGGGCCGGTCGTCGGCGGAAGGCACTTTTTCGCCGTACAGCGTCACAGCAACCTCGATCGGAAGTACCACGCGGGGACCGCTTCCCCCGCGGGAGACACCTACGGTAACCAACGCCCGAGCCGGCCGGGAGTCTCCGCCCCGGGGGGGTCGTCGGGCTGCGGCGTCCGCCGTTCCCCGGTGTCGCCGTCATCACCCCCGGCGGGGCCTCCGCGCCGGTCCGGATCGTGGGACGGTGGCCGGGTGCGGACGGATGAGCGGACCCTGGCGTACGGCGGTGGCTGGCTGGACCGGGCGGGGGCGCTGCGCGCCGACCCGGGGTGGGTCGCCGCGCGGCTGACCGACCCGGAGAGCGCCCTGCTGCCGCTGTGGCGGGACCGGTGCCTGGTCGCGGCCGATCGGGTGCCGGTGCGCCGCTCAGGGGCCGAGGCGGCCGGGCTGCGCGCCGCCGCCGACGAGACGGTGTTCCTCGGGCTGGACTCCGGCCGGGCGGTGTTCGCCGTGGACCTCTCCGGCCGGGGCGAGGCCGAGGCGTGCGAGCTGGCCGGTGCGGGCGAGGCGGTGGACGTCCGGGCGCTCGTGGGCGGGCTGGGGCCGGCCGAGGCGGCCGTCCAGGCGTACGCCAGGGGGTTGCTGCACTGGCACCGGGGCCACCGGTTCTGCGGCGGCTGCGGGGCGGCCACGGTGGCGGGCGACGGCGGCCACACCCGGTCCTGCACGGGCCCGGGTTGTGGCCGGCTGCACTTCCCCCGCATCGAGCCGGCGGTCATCGTGCTGGTCGAGGCGCCCGGTGAGCCGGAGCGCTGCCTGCTGGCCCGGCACCGGGGCGCGGCGGAGGACTCCTGGTCGACCCTGGCGGGCTTCGTGGAGGTCGGCGAGAGCCTGGAGGACGCCGTCCGCCGGGAGTTGGCCGAGGAGGCCGGGGTGGAGGTGGCCGGCGTGGCGTACCAGGGCTCGCAGGCCTGGCCGTTCCCGGCCGGGCTGATGGTGGGCTTCCGCGCGACGGCGGCCTCCACGGAGGTGCGGGTGGACGGCGACGAGCTGGTCGACGCGCGCTGGTTCACCCGGGCGGAGCTGCGGGAGCGGGTGGCGGCGGGGCGCCCGCTGGGCCGGATCGACTCGATCGACCACCTACTGCTCGGGTCCTGGTTGGACGGCCGGGGCTGACCGGCCGCCGGACGGTCAGCCGGGTCGGCCGGACGGGTGAACGGGGCATCACCCTCAGCGGTCTGTCAGCTGTCCGTTACCGAACTGTGACGTAGACCCGTGACGACTACCACAGGTGAAACCTCTCTGTCTTCCTGTCGTAATAGGGCCGGTTTGCCCTGAGCCCTTTGCTATCGGGATGTTAACCGTTGGTAACCGTGGGCGATCTTGATATCACGGCTGTGTTACCCGTCAGTAGCAAGGGACTTGTGAGGTGTGTCGCTTCGCGGGAGCATGCAATCCGCGTACCGCGCGTCCGTCGGCACAACGGGCCCGCGCCGCCCCGCAGCTTTCCCCGTCCCGCGTCGCGTCCCGCGCCGGTGACGCACCCCCCGTCGAGGAGGACCTTGTGAGTGAATCGGAGAACCGCCAGATGAGTGGCGGCACCCGTTGGCGTCGCTTCGCCGCCGTGATGGTGCCCGCCACCGTCGTGGCCGGCGGCATCGTGCTGGGCATGGCCAACGGCGCCATCGCGGCCTCGTTCGCCGTCTCGGGCTCGACCTTCAAGGTCGGCGCCTCGAAGCTGGAGGGCAACGGCTTCAAGCAGTACGGCGGTCTGGTCAAGGAGAGCGACGGCACCCAGCACCCGGTGGCCGTCTCCGAGATCGCGGACGCCAAGCTCTACGACCTCTGCCAGTCGGTGAACGCCAGCCTTCCGGGCATCCCGATCGTGCTGACCATCAACGCCGGTGGCGGCGGCAAGCCGGCGACCGCCACCGACCTGCTGATCGACATGGACTCGCTCGAGGGTGACGCCACGTTCGAGAAGATCAAGATCGGCCGCGACGCGGGCGACATGAACCCGGCCCAGCCCGTCCTGCCCAAGTCCTTCGGCCAGAGCGCGGACAAGGTGACCATCACCGATCTGGAGCAGGTGGCGCGGTCCACCAGCGCCGGCGTCTTCACCCTCAACGGCCTGAAGCTGAAGGTCAACGTGGGCAAGGACGCCAAGGAATGCTTCTGATCTGATGTCGAGGCCCGCGGAGGGCGCCCTCCGCGGGCCTCGTTCTTGTCTCACGCCGTCAGCACCGCCAGGAGGAGTACGTGACAACCGCCGAGACGCAGCAGGCCGAGCCCGGTCGGGCCGGCCAGGCGTGGCGTAACTTCCGCCGGTGGCGGCGGACGCGGCCGTTCTGGGGCGGGCTCTTCACCGCGCTGGCCGGCCTCGAGATCTTCGGCACCACACAGATGAGCCTCCACGGCCTCACCTTCCAGATGGGGCCCACCGGCTTCCTGTCCTGGCTGATCCCGGTCATCCTCTTCACCTGCGGCATGCTGCTCTGGTTCAGCCCGCAGCAGCGCATGTTCTACGCGGTGGTCGCCGCGGTCACCGCGCTCTACTCGATGATCGGGGTGAACCTCGGCGGCTTCTTCATCGGCCTGCTGCTCGGCATGGTCGGCAGCGCCCTCGGCTTCGCCTGGGTGCCGCAGAAGCAGCCGTCCGCCGAGCCCGCCGCGCCCGTGGAGCCGGCGGAGGAGGACGACGCGAGCGGGGAGCCGGAGCCGGCCCTCGTCGACGAGTTGCTGCCCCGGCAGCGCGAGGACGAGACGACCGGCGTCCTGACCGACACCCTGCCCGAGCCGCGTAACCCGCTGCGCGAGCCCGCTCCGGCGGACCCGCCCGGCGCCACCGACAGCACCCAGATGCTGCCGCCCGTCGGACCGGACACGCCGCGGGGCGGTGGGCACCGGGACCCCCGGGCGTACGCGATCCTGTTCGTCGTCGCCACCGTCTCCGCGGCCGGCCTGTTCGCGCTCCGCGGCCAGGAGCCGGCAGTCGCGGCGCCGGCCGCCTGCCCGACCGCGACGGCCCCGACCCCGCGCCCCAGCGCGTCGGCCTCGGCGTCGGCGTCGGCCAGCCCGAGCACGGCACCGGCCGAGGAGAAGCCGGCCGAGGAGGAGCCGGCCGAGGAGCAGAAGGACTCGGACGGCAACCTGCTGACCGACATCGTCGACGGCATCACCGACCTGTTCACCGGGGGCGACGACCCCGCGCCCTCGCCCAGCCCCAGCACCTCGTCCGCCCCGGCGGCGGCCGCCGCGCCGGCGGCCACCGCGACCGGGACCGCCACGCCGAAGCCGAGCGGCAGTGCCACGACGAAGCCGTCCACCCCGGCGAAGCCGGACGCCGACTGCGACAGCCCGGCGCCGACCAAGCCGAAGCCGGTCGAGGAGGGCAAGCCGCTGCCGAAGCTGGCCGCCGACCCGGACCAGCCGATGGTCGCGGACCCGCCGTCGAAGCTCACCGGCTCCAAGGTGACCATGACCGGGCTGCGGTTCGAGGGGATCGTCGAGCTGCCCACCCGGGACGGCACGCTCAAGTGCCTGAAGTTCAGCATGGACAAGGCCGTGACGGAGGACTTCACCCTCCTGGCCACCGGTCCGGCCGGTAAGAAGCAGCGGTACGTCACCGACCGGCTCACCGTCGAGGGCGACGTCGCCTTCTACGCCACCCGGTTCGTCGGGCACCTGCTCGGCATCAAGATCACGCTCACCCCGGACCTGCCGTTCCCGGACGGCCTTCCGATCACCTCGCCGATCCCGATCAGCTTCACCGACCCGGTGATCGACCTGGCGTACGAGAACTCGAAGTCGCTCACCGCCCGGCCGGTGCTCAAGCTCGACCTGAGCTGACCCCGGCGGCTATGCGAAACGGCCGGGAGCCGGAGGAACCCCTCCGACTCCCGGCCGTCGTCGTCACTCAGAGCCGGGCCAGCGCCCGGCGCAGCGGGTCGAGCCCCAGCGAGCCCAGGTCGAGCGCCTGGCGGTGGAACTCCTTGAGGTCGAAGTCGGCGCCCTTGCGGGCCTTCGCCTCCTCCCGGGCCTGGAGCCAGATCCGCTCGCCCACCTTGTACGACGGCGCCTGCCCCGGCCAGCCCAGGTAGCGGTTCAGCTCGAAGCGCAGGTTCTCGTCCGGCACCCGGCAGTGCGCCCGCATGAACTCCCAGCCCAGCTCCGGCGTCCAGCGCTCGCCCGGGTGGAAGCCGAACGGGTTGTCGGCCGGGATCTCCAGCTCCAGGTGCATGCCGATGTCGACGATCACCCGGGCGGCCCGGAACGCCTGCCCGTCGAGCATGCCGAGCTTGTCGCCCGGATCCTCCAGGTAGCCCAGCTCGTCCATCAGCCGCTCCGAGTAGAGCGCCCAGCCCTCACCGTGCCCGGACACCCAGCAGAGCAGCCGCTGCCAGCGGTTGAGCAGGTCGGCCCGGACGGCGGTCTGGGCGACCTGGAGGTGGTGGCCCGGCACACCCTCGTGGTAGACCGTGGTCACCTCGCGCCAGGTGGAGAAGTCGGTGATGCCCTGCGGCACGGCCCACCACATCCGCCCCGGCCGGGAGAAGTCCTCACTCGGGCCGGTGTAGTAGATGGCGCCGTCGCTGGTGGGGGCGAGGCAGCACTCGATCCGCCGGACCTGCTCCGGGATGTCGAAGTGGGTGCCGTGCAGCTCGCTCATGGCCTTCTCGGCGAGCGCCTGCATCCAGTCCCGGAACGCCTCCTTGCCCTGGATGGTCCGGGCCGGGTCCGCGTCCAGGGCGGCCACCGCCTCGTCGATGCTCGCGCCGGGGCCGACGATGCGGCCGGCCACCGCCCGCATCTCGCTCTCCAGACGGGCCAGCTCGGCGAAACCCCAGGCGTACGTCTCGTCGAGGTCGACCCGGGCGCCCAGGAAGTACTGCGAGGCCAGCTCGTAGCGTTCCCGGCCGGCGGCCTGCTTCTGCCGGCCCCGCGGGGCCAGCTCGGTGCGGAGGAACTGCCCGAACTCGGCCGTGGCGGCCGTCGCGGCGGCCGCGCCCTTGCGCAGCTCCACACCGAGCGCGCCCTCCGCGCCGAGCCGCTCGGCCAGGCCGTGGAAGAAGTTGTCGCCGTTCGGGTCGACCCAGATGTCGCACTGCTTGGCGACCTCGACCAGCTGCACCTGCGAGCTGACCTGGCCGGCCGCCGCGGCCTCGCGCAGCGTGCGCTTGTAGCCCTCCAGCGCGCCGGCGAAGCGGTTGAGGCGGGCGGCTACGTTCGCCTTGGCGTCGTCGCCCTCGGTCGGCATGAGGTCGAAGACCATCCGCAGGTCGTGCAGCCCGCTGGCGATCACGTTGACCTCGCTGCCGGTTTCGCCGGCCTCGAAGCGGGCGAGCTCCAGGCCGAGGCGCTCCTGCATCGCCTCCTTGGCGGTGCGCTCCGCCTCCGTGTCCGGCTCGGTCACGTCGAGGTCGGCCAGGGTGCGCCGGGTCAGGTCGGCGCGGGCCGCGTAGCCCTCCGGGGAGAGGTCGTCGAGCTGGTCGTCGTAGCCGGCGATGCCGACGTAGGTGGCCCCGGTCGGGCTCAGCGGAGCCCAGTCGGCCACGTAGCGGTTGGCGAGGTCATCGATTCGTCCCACGATGCGACCCTACGTGACCGGGCAACCCCGTTGTCGGCGCCGTTCGCCGGGTTCCAGGGAGCAGGCCCGGTGCCACGGGGTGGCTGTGGTGGTCGACACGGCGTCCGAATTTCGCGCGACTTCGTCGTACGCCTACGGCAGAGTGTCAGGGGTGACAGCCGATATCACTCCTGACCGCGCGCCGGCGCGCAGCTGGTTGCCCGGGTTCGTCGCACTCGGCGTGATCTGGGGTTCCAGCTTCCTCTTCATCAAGGTCGGGGTGGCCGAGCTGCACCCGCTGCACCTCACCCTCTACCGCGTGGCCACCGGCGCGGCGACGCTGCTGGTGGTGCTGGCCGTGCTGCGCGACCGGCTGCCCCGCGAGCCCCGGGTCTGGGCGCACCTGCTGGTGGTGGCCGCCTTCGGCGTCGCGCTGCCGTTCACCCTGTTCGGCTTCGGCGAGCAGCGGGTCGAGTCGATGCTCGCCGGCATCTGGAACGCGACCACGCCGCTGATCGTGCTCCCGCTGGCGGTGCTCGTGTTCCGCACCGAGCGGCTGACCGTGCGGCGCGCGGTCGGGCTGGGGCTCGGCTTCGCCGGTGTGCTCGTGGTGCTCGGCGTCTGGGAGGGCGTCGGCGGGTCGCACTTCACCGGCCAGCTCATGTGCCTCGGGGCGGCGGCCTGCTACGGGGTGGCGATCCCCTACCAGAAGAAGTTCATCGCGGGCAGCGCGTACTCCGGGCTGTCGCTGTCGGCGGCCCAACTGCTGGTGGCGACGGCGCAGCTCGCGGTGGTCGCGCCGCTGGTGGCGGGCGCGCCGCCGGTGCCCACCGGGCTCTCCGCAAAGGTGGTGGCCTCCGTGCTGGCGCTGGGCGCGCTCGGCACCGGGCTGGCCTTCGTGATCAACCTGCGCAACATCCGGGTCGCGGGAGCGAGCACGGCGTCCACCGTCACGTACCTGATCCCGGTGTTCGCGGTGCTGGTCGGCGCGGTCGTGCTCGGCGAGCGGATGAACTGGCACCAGCCGGTGGGCGCCCTGGTCGTGCTGCTCGGCGTGGCCGTCGCGCAGGGGATGCTGGGCCGGCGCCGGCGGACGTCCGTCCCCGCCGCCGCCACCCGTCCGGCGGTGCCGGCCGGGCGCTGACCGCCAGGCCGGCGAGGTGGCGGGATCCGGGGCCTCCGGATGCCGCCACACCACTACGCCACCACGGCGCGGCGGCGACGCGCTCAGCCGCGGCCGGCCGTCCACTTCACCAGGCGGTCGGCCTTCCAGGTGTTGACCACCCGGTCCGCCGGCACCCCGCAGAACGCGGCGCGTTCGCAGCCGAAACGCTGCCAGTCGAGCTGGCCGGGGGCGTGCGCGTCGGTGTTGATCGCGAACCGGCAGCCGGCCTCCAGGGCGCGGCGGATCAGCCGCTTGGGCGGATCCTGCCGCTCCGGCCGGGAGTTGATCTCGACAGCCACATCGTGCTCCGCGCAGGCCGCGAAGACCGCCTCCGCGTCGAAGTCGCTCTCCTTGCGGGTACGCGCCCGGTGCCCCCGGTCGCCCGGCCCGGTCACCCCCGCCGGCCGGGAGGAGACCATCCGGCCGGTGCAGTGACCGAGGACGTCCAGGTGCGGGTTGGCGATGGCGGTCAGCATCCGGCGGGTCATCTTCGCCCGGTCGTCGTTGAGGCCGCTGTGCACCGAGCCGACCACGACGTCGAGCCGGGCCAGCAGCTCGTCCTCCTGGTCCAGCGAGCCGTCGGCCAGGATGTCCACCTCGATGCCGGTGAGGATGCGGAAGCCCTTCGGCAGCGCCTCGTTCACCGCGGCCACGTGGTCGAGCTGCTTGCGCAGCCGGTCCGCCGTGAGGCCCCGGGCCACCTTCAGCCGGGGCGAGTGGTCGGTGAGCACCACGTACTCGTGCCCCAGCTCGACGGCGGCCAGGGCCATCTCCTCGATCGGTGAACCGCCGTCGGACCAGTCCGAGTGGGTGTGGCAGTCGCCGCGCAGCGCGTCCCGCAGCTTCGCCGCGGCCTCGTCCAGGTCGGTGCCCTCGGTGGCGACCAGCCGGCGCAGGTAGACCGGCTCCTCGCCGGCCAGTGACTCGACCACGCAGCGGGCCGTGACGTCGCCGACCCCGGACAGCTCGGTGAGCTTGCCGGTGCGGGCCCGCTCGGCCACCTCGCCGGCCGGGAGGGCGCCCAGAGCCTTGGCTGCCGACCGGAACGCCCGGACCCGGTAGGTGGCCTCGTTCGCCCGTTCCAGCAGGAACGCGATCTGCCGCAGGTCGGCGATGGGGTCCCGGGCAGTCATGCCCTGCAACCTACGCGCCCGCGCCGCCCGCCGCGCGGTCTCACCCGGGGTGTCGGGAGTGGACGGCGGTCAGCCGGCCGCGGCCGAGCCGCTCGGCGCCTTGGGGCAGCCGTGCCGGCGCTGCCAGGCGGTCACCTCGGCGGCCGGCGCGCGGTTGCCCCGCTTGCGCCACGAGTCGAGGTACTTCGCCGGCCAGACGACGCCCCGCCGGATCCACCAGTCGTCGTGGCCGGTGCACTTCGGGGAGAGCCCGAAGTGCAGGTGGCAGACGTTGTTGGCGTTGCCGGTGCGGCCCACCTTCCCGAGCTGCTGACCTGCCCGGACGCGGACGCCGGCGTCGACGCCGGTGGCGATCGCGCTCAGGTGCGACCCGTAGTAGCGGACCCCGTCGTCACCGAGCAGCGACACCGACAGCCCGCCGTTGTTCGGGCCGAGCGGCCCTCGCCGGCTGAAGCGATCCACCCGGCTGACCTCCAGGATCACGCCGTCGGTGACCGCCACCACCGGCTCACCGCAGTCGGCGAAGATGTCCGTCCCCGGGTACCCGGAGTGGGTGGGGTGGTAGTCGACGTTGCCGGCGCGGACCGGGAAGACGTGCCGCGATGCGGTGCGGCTCGGTGCCGGGGACGGCGTGGGCGGGGCGGACGGAGCGGGCGGC
>NZ_WBKT01000183.1 GCF_008868175.1 Micromonospora sp. AMSO31t | reverse complement strand
CTGAGCCGGTGCATACCGCGCCGGTGGCGGTGAGTGTGCAGGGCGCCCAGTCGCACATCGACCTGAACGACGAGCAGACCGCGAACGCCAAGGCGATCATCGCGGCGACGAAGAAGGCCGGCCTGCCCGAGCGGGCCGCGGTCATCTCGATCGCGACGAGCCTGCAGGAGTCGAAGCTGGAGAACCTCGGCCACCTCGGCGACGCCAATGACCACGACTCGCTGGGCCTGTTCCAGCAGCGCCCGACCAGTGGTTGGGGCACCCCGGAGCAGATCACCAACCCCGAGTACTCCACCCTCGCGTTCCTCAAGGGCCTCAAGCAGGTCGACGGCTGGGAGAGCATGCCGCTGACCGACGCCGCGCAGACCGTGCAGGTCTCGGCCTACCCGGACGCCTACGCCCAGTGGGAGCAGCAGGCCACCGACATCGTCGCCCAGCACTGGAACAGCTGACACAAGCGAGCTGGCCGGCACCCCGAACATCGGGGTGCCGGCCAGCGGCGTGTTCAGCCCACGTCGGCGACCAGCTCGACCTCGTACCCCTGGGTGTCGGACAGGTACGCGGCGTAGGTCTGCGGGCCGCCGGCGTGGGGGTGGCGGTCCGGGAAGAGCAGCGCCCACCCGTGGCCCGGCGCGGCGGCGACCAGCCGGTCCACGGCGGACGCCGGGCCGGCGTGGAAGGCCAGGTGGTTGAGGCCCGGCGCGCACCGGTCGTGCGTGCGCCCGGTGAGCGCCGGTGACTCCTCCAGGACCAGGTAGGTCGGGCCGAGCCGCCAGGACCGGCCGGCCGGCCAGTCCTGGTACGGCGTCCAGCCCAGCTCGCCGAGGAGCCAGCCCCAACTACGCCTGCCTGCGGCGAGATCGGGTACCCACACCTCCACGTGGTGCAGCGCCCCGACGGTCAGCGCTTGCCGCCCGGCACCCATACCACATCCCCGTCCGGATTTGCCGTTCTTGACAGGATAAAGAGCAGATCGGAGAGCCGGTTGAGATACTTTGCCGGGAGCGTGCTGGTCCGGTCCGGATCGTGCGCGACCAGCGCCCACCCCGCACGCTCGGCGCGCCGGGCGGTCGTCCGTGCCACGTGCAGCAGTGCCGCGCCAGCGGTGCCGCCGGGGAGGATGAAGGAGTCGAGCTTGCTCAGGCGCGCGTTGTACTCGTCGCACCAGCCCTCAAGGCGCTCCACGTACTCCTCGGTGACCCGCAGCGGCGGGTACTTCGGGTCCGGCTCCACCGGCGTCGCCAGGTCCGCGCCGACGTCGAACATGTCGTTCTGGATCGACTGCAGCACCGCCCGCAGCTCGTCGGGGAGCTGCCCGAGGGCGAGCGCGACGCCGATCGCGGCGTTGCACTCGTCCACGTCCGCGTACGCGGCGATCCGCGGATCGGTCTTCGGCACCTGCTCGTTGTTGTTCAGCCTGGTCATGCCGGCGTCGCCGGCCTTGGTGTAGATGCGCGTGAGGTGGACGGCCATGACGCACAGCCTACGGATCCCGGACCTGACCATCCCGGCGCGGCCGGCCCGCACGGCCTGGCCGGCCGGGGTGGGGCCGGGCGACGCCGGCGACCCGGCGGTCAACGACGTCGACGTCATCCGGGTGCCCGGTGAGGCTCGGCTGGCCGGCACCGTGCACGTGGTCGGGGCGAAGAACTCCGCGTTGAAGCTGATGGCGGCGGCGCTGCTCGCCCCGGGGCGGAGCGTGATCACCAACGTTCCCCGGATCACCGACATCGCCATCATGGGCGAGGTGCTGCGCCGGCTCGGGTGCGCCGTACGCTTCGCCGCCGACGACCCGGTCGACCCCATGGTGGCGCGCGGCGGGGTGGAACGGTCGCGGTCGGTGGTGATCGACGTGCCGGAACAGCCGAGCGCGGAGGCCGACTACGACCTGGTCCGCCGGCTGCGTGCGTCGATCTGCGTGCTCGGCCCGCTGCTGGCCCGCCGGGGGTACGTGCGGGTGGCACACCCGGGCGGGGACGCCATCGGCTCGCGCGGCCTGGACATGCACATCGCCGGGCTGTCCCGGATGGGGGCGGAGATCTCCGGCGAGCACGGCTTCGTCATCGCCGAGGCCCCGGACGGGCTGCACGGCGCGGACATCCTGCTGGACTTCCCGAGCGTCGGCGCCACCGAGAACCTGGTGATGGCGGCCGTGCTGGCCCGGGGCACCACGACGATCGACAACGCGGCGCGGGAGCCGGAGATCGTCGACATCTGCACCATGTTGAACCGGATGGGCGCCCGGATCGAGGGGGCCGGCACGTCGACCCTGCACATCGTCGGGGTGCCCGAGCTGCGCCCGGTGCGGCACGCCACGGTGGGGGACCGGATCGTCGCCGGGACGTGGGCGTTCGCGGCTGCCATGACCCGCGGCGACGTGACCGTGACCGGCGTCGACCCGGCCTACCTGGAGGTCGCGCTGGACAAGCTGGTCTCGGCCGGCGGCCTGGTGGAGACCCGGGGCGGGGCCTTCCGGGTACGCATGGACGACCGGCCGAAGGCCGTCGACGTGGTCACCCTGCCCTTTCCGGGCTTCGCCACCGATCTGCTGCCGATGGCGATCGGGTTGGCCGCGGTCAGCGACGGGGGCTCCCTGATCACCGAGAACATCTTCGACGGCCGGTTCATGTTCGCCAACGAGATGATGCGGCTCGGCGCGGACATCAAGACCGACGGCCATCACGCGCTGGTGTGCGGCCACGAGCGGCTCTCCGGCGCCCCGGTGCGCGCCACCGACATCCGGGCCGGGGCCGGCCTGATCATCGCCGGGCTGTGCGCCGACGGGATCACCGAGGTCTCGCACGTGCACCACGTCGACCGCGGCTACCCGGACTTCGTGGCGGACCTGCGGGCCCTCGGGGTCGAGGTGGAGCGCGGCACCGCCCCCGAGGAGCCCGACCTCGCCATCTGAGAGGGCCGCCTTAGCAGTCGTTCAGCCTCGCGGATTAGGGTGCTCGGAGACACTCATTCGCAGCGAGGGAGAAGCAGATGGCGGGTCGACTCGCGGTCGTCGGTGCCGGGTTGATGGGCTCGGGCATCGCCCAGGTGGCGGCGCAGGCGGGCTGGCAGGTGACGCTGCGCGACCTGGACGACGCGGCCGCCCGGCGGGGCGTCGACGGCATCCGGAAGTCGCTGCAGAAGTTCGCCGAGAAGGGGAAGATCGAGGCGTCCGGGGTCGAGGCGACCCTGGCGCGGATCACGCCGACCACCGAGCTGGAGGCGGCGGCCGACGCGGACATCGTCGTCGAGGCGGTCTTCGAGAAGATCGAGATCAAGCACGAGGTGTTCCGCGCGCTGGACAAGATCTGCAAGTCCGACGCGGTGCTGGCCACTAACACCTCGGCCATCCCGGTGACCCAGATCGCCACCGCCACCGAGCGCCCGGAGTCGGTCGTCGGCACCCACTTCTTCTCGCCGGTGCCCATGATGAAGCTCTGCGAGCTGGTCCGTGGCTACAAGACCAGCGACGCGGCCCTCGCCACGGCCAAGGCGTTCGCCGAGGAGATCGGCAAGACCGTCGTGGTCGTCAACCGGGACATCGCGGGCTTCGTCACCACCCGGCTGATCTGCGCCCTCGCCATGGAGGCGGTCAAGCTGGTCGAGTCCGGCGTGATCTCCGCCGAGGACCTGGACACGGCGTGCAAGCTGGGCTTCGGCCACGCCATGGGCCCGCTGGCCACTGTCGACCTGACCGGCGTGGACGTGCTGCTCAACGCCAGCAAGAACATCTACACCGACACCGCCGACGAGAAGTTCTTCCCGCCGGAGCTGCTGCAGCGCATGGCCACCGCGGGCGACCTGGGCCGGAAGACCGGCCAGGGCTTCTACAGCTACTGATCGCTGCGCCTGACGCCCCCGGCCGCTCCGGTCGGGGGCGTCACGCTTTCCGGGGCGGGGTGAGGGCCGCGCCGAGCAGGGCGAACGCGTCGGGGATGACGGTGCCCCAGTAGGCGAAGTTGTGCCGGCCGTCGGCCCAGGCGGCGCGTACCGGGGGTTCGGGCAGCGCCCGGGCGAGGGCGCGGACGTCCTTGAGGAAGTTGTCCTGCCGGCCGCACCAGAGGCCGACCGGGGTGCCGCGCAGCCGGTCCGCACCGGTGAAGACCGCGTCGCCCGGGCGCACGGCGGGGGAGAAGGCCGCGACCGCGCGCAGCCATTCCGGGTACGCCTCGGCGAGCAGCAACGCCCCGAACCCACCCATCGACCAGCCCCAGACGGCGAGCCGGCTGCTGTCGAAGCCGCGCCGGGCGCACCAGGTGGGCAGCTCCTCGCGGACCATCCGCTGCGGGTCGTCGTCGCCGGAGCGGCGCCAGGAGAGCCGCCCGCCGGTGGCCCCGGCCAGCGCGAAGGGTGGGGCGCCGCGGCGTACCGCCTCGGTGAGGAACCGGGCCAGCCCGAACCGGCCGTAGTCCCGGGGCGTGGCGGAGGCGCCGTGCAGCACGAGGCAGACGGGGAGGCCGCGGCCGTCGCCGTACCCCTCGGGCACGGCCGTCCAGAAGTCCACCTCGCGGGCGCGGGCCCCGGAGGCGATCCGGATCAGCCGCTCGTCCCCGGCCGGCACGTCCGGCACGGCGGGCCCCGGCCCGGGCCGGGGCTCGGCGAGCTGCCGGGCGGTGAGCCCGCCGACCACCGCGACGCCGGCCACGCCGGCAGCGGCGGTCAACAGCGTGCGCCGGGTCAGGATGTGCGCCATGCCGGCGAGTGTGCCACTCGCGGGTGACCGCCGGGGCGGCCGTCGTTCACCGGGCCGTTCTGGCCGGCCCCGACCTGTTCGGCTCGCCGGAGTCGCCACCGCCCGCGCGCGGCAGCCGGGCGGGTCCGGGTGCGGTCCGGCGCAGGCCGGGGGGTGAGCGCGACGGTGGCGGCCAACGCCACCGCGGCCACCAGCGCGACGGCACGGGACGGCGCGACGAGGTCCGCGGCCGCCCCCGCGAGCGCGGCGCACACCGCCTGCGCGGCCAGCATGCCGTTGCCGTGGAGGCCGAGCGCCTGGCCACGGGCCTCGGGCGGTGAGTGGGCGATCAGCCGCTCCTGCAACGGCAGTGTGGCGGCGTAGCCGACCGACGCGACAAGCGCGACGGCCATGGCCACCGGCAGCGGAGGCGACAGCAGGATGGCCAGGTACGGGACGGCGAGCAGCAGCCGCAGCGGGTGGATCCACCGCTCGCGGCGGGCCGGCGTCAGGAAGCGTCCCACCACCACGTCCCCGACCAGCATGCCGAGGGCGGCGGCGGCGAGCAGGAAGCCGGCGCGGTCGCCCGCGTACGGGACGAACAGCGCCTCGCAGCCGACGATCAGGCCGCCGGGCACCCAGAGGTTGAGGAGGAGCGACCGGCGACCGGGGTCGGCCCAGATGGTCCGGTTGACGAGGTGGGTGCGCGCGACCGTCACCCGCCCGCTGGCCCGGGCGGGACGCTCGGCGAGCCCGAACCAGCCCACCGCTGCGGACACCGCCCGCAGGGCCAGGGCGAGCAGGAACACCTGGTACGGGCTCAGCCAGACGAGCAGGACGCCGGCCAGCCCGAACCCGGCTATCTGCATGACGCCGACGCTGGTGTTCATCGTGGCCCGGGCCAGCACGTAGGCGTCGACGGGCACGATGTCGGTGAGCAGTGCCCAGCGGGCGCCACCGGCGACCGAGCCGACGTACGCGTTGACGAAGATGACCGCGAAGCGGGCCCACAGCGGCAGCCCGGGCACGGCCTGCAGCGCCGCTCCGGCGGTGGCCAGCAGGGCGGCGAGGGTCAGCGCCCGACGGGGCGGCACGCTGTCCGCGGCGGACAGCAACGTCAGACTGCCGAGGACCCCCGCCAGCGGCGCGCCGAACATGCTCAGCGCGGTGAGCAGGGCCGAGCTGGTCGCCGCGTAGGTCAACGCGCCCAGGGCCAGCGCCGACGTCGTGTGCGCCGCGATCCCGGCGCAGTTGGCCAGGAACAGGTTGCGGAACTCCCGGACCGCGAACAGTTCTGCGTAGGTTCTCACCCGGGCATGGTCCGTAGGCGCCCGGCGGATCCCATAGAGTTACGTCTGGAGGCGAAACGTGGGCGTCTGGCAGGTGCCACCCGACCTGGTCGCGCGGAGCCGGTTCACGGTCTCGCCGATGGCCGACACGGTCGGGGCGCTGAAGGCGCTCCTTTTCCCGCACGTCCCGTGGGAGCAGGCGTGGCGACGACCGCACGTCGACGCCTTCCGGGGGATGCTGGCCGCCCGGCCGGTGGCCCGGGCGCTGGTGTCGGCGTCGTTCAACCTCCGGTGGATCGCGGACTTCCTCACCATCGCGCCCGCCTCAGCGGACCCGACGTTCGCGGCGGAGCTGGCGGCCGTCGAGGGGTTGTCCGACGAGCGGATCCGGGCTGACCTGCGTGCCACCCGCCCGGGACCGCTCGCGGCCGAGCTGCTGGCGGACGGGCTCACCGGGCAGGTGGTGGAACTCCTCCAGTGGGTCTGGGCGCACACCGTCGCACCGGCGTGGCCGGAGCGGGAACGCCGGCTGCGGGCGGACATCGTGGCCCGCACCGCCGCCCTGAGCACCCACGGCTGGGCCGGGGCGCTGGTCGACATCAACCGCAACGTGCGGTGGCTGGGTGACGGTTGCCTCCAGGTCAACGACGACGCGGAGCCGCCGGTGTCGCTGCACGCGGCCGAGCAACTGGTCTTCCTGCCGGCCCACTGCCGCCGCGGCTGGGTGGTGTGGGACATGCCCACCCGGTTCGGCATGGTCTATCCGGCGCGCGGGATCCTCGTCGACCCCACCTCACCGGCGCCCGACGGTCTCGCCCGGCTGGTCGGCGCGAACCGGGCCGACATCCTGGCCCGGCTCGACGCGCCGCTGAGCACCTCGCAGCTCGTGGTGATGACCGGGCTGTCCCTCGGCACGGTGAGCGATCACCTGCGGGTGCTGCTCGACGCGGGCGCGGTCGGCAAGCGGCGGTCCGGCCGCGAGGTGCTCTACTGGCGTACGCCGCTCGGTGCCGCGCTCGTCGCCGGCGGGTGATCAGCCGTCGCGCTTGGTGGTCCAGCGGAAGGTGGTCAGGCAGAGCACCAGGCCGATCACGCACCAGAGGCCCAGGACCAGGGCGACGCGGCCCAGCTCGAACGAGCCGCCCGGTTCCTGCGCCCCGAAGCTGTCCGGCAGGAAGACCGACCGCAGCCCCTGGCACATCCACTTGAGCGGGAAGAGCGCGGCGACCTGCTGCATCCAGCTCGGCAGGCTGGTGAAGACGAAGAACACCCCGGAGATGAACTGGAGGACCAGGGCCACCGGGGTGACCACGGCCGAGCCGCTGCGGGCGGTGCGCGCCAGCGAGGAGATGGCGATGCCGCACAGGGTGCAGGCGGTGACGCCGAGGACGGCGACCCACCCGAAGGTGAGCCAGCGGGCGGCGGTGTCGGGCAGCGTCAGGTCGAACAGCGCCACCGACACGGCGAGCAGCAGCGCGGTCTCCGCGATGCCGATGGCCACCACCATGAGCACCTTGCCGGCGAACCACACCCACTTCGGCATCGGGGTGCCCCGGTAGCGCTTCAGCACACCCCGGTCCCGCTCGATGGGGATCCAGATGCCGAGGTTCTGGAAGCTGACAGTCATGAGGCCGGTCGCGATCATGCCGGTGATGAAGTACTGCGTGTAGCTGACGCCCGGCGCGATCTCGTCGCTGAAGATCGCCGCGAAGATCAGGATCATGATGACCGGGAAACCCATCGTGAAGACGACGGACTCCCGGGAGCGCAGGAACTGGGTGATCTCCAGCCGGCCCTGCCGCAGGGCGAGCGCGCCCCCGCCCGGCCGGCGGCCTCGGGCGGCGGCGACCGGGGCGGCCGGCTTCGTCGTGGTGGTCATCAGTGTCCGATCATCCGCAGGTAGACGTCTTCGAGGGTCGGCCGGGTCACCGTGAGGCCAGGGACCTCGCCGCCGAAGCGCGCGGCCAGCTCCGCCACCAGCGCCGTCGGCGTCGCGGTCTCCGCCAACTCCGGCGTCCCCTCGGGGGTACGCCAGGACACCGTCGCCAGCGCCTCCTGGCGGTTGCCCAGCCGGTTCGGCGGGGCCACCTCGACCACCCGGCCGGCGGCGATCACACCGACCCGGTCGGCGAGGGCCTCAGCCTCGTCCAGGTAGTGGGTGGTGAGCACGATGGTGGTGCCGGCGGCGGAGAGGTCCCGGATCAGGTCCCAGAACTCGCGCCGGGCCTCCGGGTCGAAGCCGGTGGTGGGTTCGTCGAGGAAGAGCAGCTCGGGGCGGCCGACGATGCCCAGCGCCACGTCGAGCCGGCGCTTCTGCCCGCCGGAGAGGGTGTGCGTGCGTGCCCGGGCCTTGGCGCCCAGCCCGACCCGCTCGATCACCTTCTCGGGGTCGTCGGCGTCGGGGTAGAAGCCGGCGAAGTGCCGGACCACCTCGGCGACGGTCAGCTCGTCGAACTCGCCGGTGCCCTGGAGCACGATGCCGACGCGGGAGCGCCAGCCCGAGTCCGGGTGGGCCGGGTCGGCGCCCAGCACCCGCACCTCGCCGGCGTCGCGCCGCCGGTAGCCCTCCAGGATCTCCACCGTGGTGGTCTTGCCCGCGCCGTTCGGGCCGAGCAGGGCGAACACCTCGCCGCGGTGGACGTCGAGGTCCACCCCCGCCACCGCGAGGTTGTCGCCGTACGCCTTGCGCAGCCCCCGTACGGAGATCGCGAGCTCGTCATCCATGACGTCCAGTGTGCGACTCCGGCCGGCCGGGCGGCGGCCCGGGGTGTGGTGGTGTCGCCCATGTCGCGCCGCTCGTGCCCGTCGGTCCGCTCCATGGACCTGTGTGGTTTTCCACAGCCCGTTTTACTGAACGGTAACTTAAACTCCGGCCATGGACGAGAAGGCTCCTTCGGGGCGGTTGCCGGAGCGCGACCGGCCCTGGGTGATGCGCACCTACGCCGGGCACTCCTCCGCCGCGGCCACCAACGCGCTCTTCCGCCGCAACCTGGCGAAGGGGCAGACCGGGCTGTCGGTCGCCTTCGACCTGCCCACCCAGACGGGCTACGACCCGGACCACGAGCTGGCCGCCGGCGAGGTGGGCCGGGTGGGCGTGCCCGTGGCGCACCTCGGCGACATGCGGGCCCTCTTCGAGGGCATCCCGCTCGGCGAGATGAACACCTCGATGACCATCAACGCGCCAGCCATGTGGCTGCTCGGCCTCTACGGCACGGTAGCCATGGAGCAGGGCTGGACCGCCGACATGCTGTCCGGCACCACACAGAACGACATCATCAAGGAGTACCTGTCCCGGGGGACCCACATCTTCCCTCCGGCGGCCTCACTCCGGCTCACCGCGGACGTCATCGCTCACACGCTGAAGACGATGCCGAAGTGGAACCCGGTGAACATCTGCTCCTACCACCTCCAGGAGGCCGGCGCGACGCCGGTGCAGGAGGTCGGCTTCGCCCTGGCCACCGCCGTCGCCGTGCTCGACACCGTGCGAGACTCCGGCCAGGTGCCCGCCAAGCGGATGGGCGACGTCGTCCAGCGGATCTCCTTCTTCGTCAACGCCGGCGTGCGCTTCGTCGAGGAGATCGCCAAGATGCGCGCGTTCGGCGCGCTCTGGGACGAGATCACCCGCGACCGGTACGGCGTCGAGAACCCGAAGCAGCGCCGCTTCCGCTACGGCGTCCAGGTCAACTCGCTGGGCCTCACCGAGGCGCAGCCGGAGAACAACATCCAGCGCATCGTGCTGGAGATGCTCGGCGTCACCCTCTCCCGTGACGCCCGCGCCCGCGCCGTGCAACTGCCCGCCTGGAACGAGGCGCTCGGCCTGCCCCGGCCCTGGGACCAGCAGTGGTCGCTGCGCATGCAGCAGGTGCTGGCGTACGAGTCGGACCTGCTGGAATATCCGGACCTGTTCGAGGGCTCGCACGTGATGACCGCGCTGGTCGACGACCTCGTCGCCGGGGCCCGGGTCGAGCTGGAGAAGGTGCTGGAGATGGGCGGCGTGGTGACCGCCGTGGAGACCGGCTACCTGAAGAGCGCCCTGGTCGCCTCGCTGGCCGACCGGCGCCGGCGGATGGAGGCCGGCACCGACGTGGTGGTCGGCGTCAACCGCTTCACCGAGACCGAGCCGTCGCCGCTGACCGCGGCCGGCGCCGAGGCCATCGAGCAGGTCGACCCCGCCGTCGAGGCGGCCGCCACCACCGCCGTACGCGAATGGCGGGCCGACCGGGACACGGCCGCCGTGGACGCGGCACTCGCCCGGCTGCGCGCGGACGCCGCGACCACCACGAACCTGATGCCGGCGACCCTGGAGTGCGTGCGGGCCGGCGTGACCACCGGCGAGTGGGCCGGCGCGCTGCGCCGGGTCTTCGGCGAGTACCGGGCGCCCACCGGCCTGTCCGGCGCGGCCGGCGCGGGCGGCGACGCCGGCCTGGGCGCGGTCCGGGAGCGGGTCGCCGCCACCGTCCGCGAACTGGGCAGCGGCCGGCTGCGGCTGCTCGTCGGCAAGCCCGGCCTGGACGGGCACTCCAACGGCGCCGAGCAGATCGCGGTACGCGCCCGCGACGCCGGCTTCGAGGTGGTCTACCAGGGCATCCGGCTGACCGCCGGGCAGATCGTGGCGGCCGCCGTGGAGGAGGACGTCGACCTCGTCGGCCTCTCGGTGCTGTCCGGATCGCACCTGGCCGCCGTGCCGGCCGTGCTGGACGGCCTGCGCGCCGCCGGGCGGGCAGACCTGCCCGTGGTGGTCGGCGGCATCATCCCGGCGGGCGACGCGGACGCGCTCCGGGCCGCCGGGGTGGCCCGCGTGTTCACCCCGAAGGACTTCGCGCTGACCGGCATCATCGACGACCTGGTCACCGTGATCCGCGAGTCCAACGGCCTGTCCTGAGGCACGCCGGCCGGTCAGCGGCTCGCGTAGGTCTGGCAGTCGGCCATGTCCATCTCGGGGCCGACGGTGATCGCGGGGGCGTGACACTCCAGGTCGGAGTTGTGCCGGCAGTCCGCGCGCTGGCAGGCGCCGACCTGGGCGATCAGCTGCTCGACGCCGCCGCGCACCGGCAGCTCGATGAAGGTGTGGCAGTGCGCGTGGTCGCTGCTGCCGATCGTGATGGCGAACGCGTGGCAGTCGTTCGTGTGGTTGTAGGCGCAGGACCTGACGGCGCACTCCTGGACCCGGGGCATCTCCATCGACGCGGTCATCTCTCCGGCCCTCCTCTGGACGTCTGTCCCGAACGTAGGCGTTCGTCCGGGTCCTCACCCCTCGGTCCAGGCCCGGGTCATGCGGTCGGGTGCTCCCGCGGCCGTCGCGCCGCCCCAGCGGAGGCAGGTGCTCCACCACCGCCTTTGCTCTGCAGCCCTTTACGCAGCGCCCGCGGTGGGGAGGTGTTGCGTCCGTGGCTGCAGAGCAAAGGGGGCGGGCCGGTGGACCGTTGGCTGCGTGGGGTGGATG
>NZ_WBKT01000182.1 GCF_008868175.1 Micromonospora sp. AMSO31t | reverse complement strand
GAAAGGGGGAGGGCAGGGGGTCAGTTGGTGAGCAGGATGCCGGTCATGAGGACGCCTCTCGCCAGGTTGAGGACCTCCTCGCAGCCCGGGTAGCCGACGCGCGCCAGGGCGCCCGAACCCGTTCTGCCGAACAGGTACGGGGCGAGGCTGTAGGGGACCTCGGCGGTGACCGTCTCCCCCGTCTCGATCTGCACGAAGTCCATGGCCACCCGGTCGGCCTCGTGGTAGCGCTGGAGGATGTTGCCGCCCGCGTCGATCGCGGCGCGGACCCCGTCCTCCCACGCCACCGGGCTCATGGCCCGGCCGATCAGCACGCCATGCCCGGCCGAGCCGCCGGCCGGCTTGGCGACCAGGTCGGTTCGCTCGGCGAGGGCCCGGTCGAGCTGGTCGGCGGTGAGCGCCACGGTGTGCGGCACGTACCGGCGGACCAGCTCCCGGTCGGCCTCGGACAGCAGGTCCAGGTCGGCCCAGAGCCAGGCGTAGTTGAGCTTGTTGCTGAGCAGCCAGGCCGCGCTGCTGACGAACATCGGCAGGGTGCCGGCCGCGAGGGCGCCGGCCACCGCGTCGAGGCCGGCGCTGGGGGTGACCCGGTTGGGCACGAAGAGCCGGAACAGCGCGTCCACCGGGGCGCCGCCGACCACCAGGCGCCGGTGCTCGTCCAGGCGGGCGGTGCGGACCGGGGCGATGACCAGGTCGATACCGAAGCGTGCGGCCTGGCCGGCGAGCGGCGACAGGATCCGGATGAACGTGTCGGGGTCGTCGAGGCCCGGGTACTCGGCGTCGAAGTCCATGAGCAGCGCCACCCGGGCGCCGTCGGGCAGGCCGAGGGTGTCCCGGATGGCCACGAACCGCTGGTCGAGCAGGGACGGCGCGGGCCGGACCGGCAGGCCGTCGAGCAGGCCGTGCTCCCGGTAGAGCTCGGCGTAGCGGTAGATCACCGTGTCGGCGTCGAAGCCGCCCCCGAGGCTGCTGTCGATGTTGTACTCCACGATGCACGGCACACCGCCGGAGAACAGCACGTCCGGCCGGTACGCGGCGAGCAGCCCCTCGTGCAGCGGCTCGTCCTCGTCCAGCAGCCGGGTCTCCCCCGCCGGCACGTCGAGCAGCCGGCGCAGCTCACCGGCGGTGGCGGCCCGGCGCCGGCAGGCCTCCAGGATGAGCTGGGCGATCCGGTCGCAGACCTCGTTCAGCTCGCGGAACGCGTCGGCCGTGAGCACCGGGGGCCGGGCCAGCCGCCACTGCTTGTTGTACGTGGCCCGGCCGTGGAAGATCTTCTCCCAGGCACCGGCGCCGGCCGCCACCATCGCCGTGCGGGTCGGCTCGGGCAGGTCGGTCCACGCCTGCCCGGCGGGCGGCCACGGGTAGTTCGCGTCCATCGTTCATCCGTCCTTACAGGTCAGTTGGATGGCGGCGGTGAGCTGGTCCCGGCCGGGTTGCACGGCCCGGTCGAGGGCGGGCGCGAACGGCAGCACCGCGCCGTCCGGCCGGGTGACCCGGCGGGGCGGCGCGGCGAGCGCGACCCGCTCGACGACGGTGGCGATGATCTCCCCGGCGATGCCGCAGGACCGGTTGGAGTCGTCCACCACCACGAGGCGCCCGGTGCGGGACACCGAGTCGAGCAGGCCGTCCCAGTCGAACGGGTACAGCGTGCGCGGGTCGAAGACCTCCACCGAGACCTGGCCGGCCAGCTCGTCGGCGACGGCCAGGGCGTCGTGCACGAGGTGCCCGACGGCGACCACCGTGACGTCGGCCCCCGGGCGGCGCACGATGCCACGGCCCAGCGGCACCGGGGCGAGATCGGTGACGTCGTCCCGCACGTCGAGGGCCCCGGCGGGGGCGAACACCACCACCGGGTCGTCGCAGCGGATCGCCGAGACCAGCAGCCCGTACGCGTCGGCCGGGGTGGCCGGCACCACGGTGGTCACCCCGACGTGGGCGAAGAGGCTGTACGGGTGGTCCGAGTGCTGCCCGGCCCAGCCGGTGCGGGAGCCGGAGCCGGGCACCAGGTAGGTGACCGGCACGGCGCACTGACCGCCGGTCATGAGCGGGAACTTGTGCGCGTGGTTGACGATCTGCTCGAACACCAGGAAGAGCAGCGACGGGATCTGGAACTCGATCACCGGGCGCGCCCCGGCCAGCGCGGCGCCGGTGGCGAAGCTGGTGAACGCCTGCTCGGACAGGGGCGTGTCGAGGACGCGCTCCGGGCCGAACTTCTTCAGCAGGCCGGTGGTGACGCCGGCGGCGGCCACCCGGATGTCCTCGCCGAGCAGGAAGACCGACTCGTCGCGGGTCATCTCGTCGGCGAGCGCCCGGGTGAGCGCCCTGCGGTAGGAGAGCCGGGGCATTCAGCCACCTCCGGTCCGGGCGGTGAGCCCGCTGGCGTACAGGTGGTCGAGGGCGGTGGCGGAATCGGGCGCGGGGCCGGCCAGCGCGAAGTCCACCGCCGCGGCGAGGGTGGCTTCGACCTCGGCGTCGACCGCCGCCCGGGCCTCGGCGGGCAGCCGGGCCCCCTGGATGAGCACCGGATCCCGGAGCCGCGCCGCCGCCACCTCCTCGGGGGGGCGGTAGTCGAGGCGTACCCGGTGTTCGAAGGTGTGGTGGGCGTCGAACCGGTAGGTGCGGGCCTCGACCAGCTCGGGGCCGCCGCCGGCGCGCATCCGTGCGACGGCGGCGGCCGTGACCTCGCGTACCTTCTCGGGGTCCTGGCCGTCGACGGCGGTGGCCGGCATGCCGAAGGCCGCGGCGCGGCCGGCGATGGTGCCGGCGACCGCGCCCTCGACCGGCATGGTGGTGGCGTAGCCGTTGTTCTCGCAGACGAAGAGCACCGGCACCCGCCACAGCGCGGCCAGGTTGAACGCTTCGAGGAGCATCCCCTCGTTGACCGCGCCGTCGCCGAAGAAGGTCGCCCCGACCACGTCGTCGCCGCGCCGCCGGCGCGCCCACACCGCTCCGGTGAGGATCGCGCCGGCGGCCCCGACGATGGCGTTGGCGCCGAGCACCCCGACGCCGAAGTCGGCGGCGTGCATCGACCCGCCCCGGCCGCGGTTGAGCCCAGTGACCCGGCCGCACAGCTCGGCGAGCATGCGGGCCGGGTCGGCGCCCTTGGCCAGCACGTGCCCGTGCCCGCGGTGGGTGCCGGTCACGAGGTCCGCCGGGCGCAGCGCCGCGCAGACGCCGGCGGCGACGCCCTCCTGACCGAGGTACGGGTGGATGCCGCCGACGATCTCCCCGGCGTCGACCAGCGCGATGGCCCGCTCCTCGAAGCGGCGGATCAGCCGGACCGTCCGGTAGAGGCCGACCGGGTCGGGACCGGTCACGCCGGACGACCCTCCTTGATCGCGGCCAGGATGCCGTCCCAGAGCTGTGCCCGGGCCGCGAGCGCGGCGTTGACCGTGTCGGCGCACTCCTGCCACCTGCCGTCGTCGTCGCCGCACAGGTCGGCCAGCATCTGCATGGCCATGGGGGTGTGCTGCTCGCCGTCGACCTCGATGTGCCGCTCCAGGTAGTCGACGAACGTGTTGAGCCGGTTGCTGCGCTCGTTGACCGCGACGACCTGGGTGAACATCTCCGGGATGAGGTCCTCCCGGCCGAACGCGAAGGCTGCCGCCTGGCAGTGCACCGGGGTGCTCTCGATGATCCGCCAGGTGGTGGCGGCGAACGCGGCCGAGGGCGCGGGCACGCCCGCCTCGGCCAGCGCCCCGCCGACCGGCCGGCCGGCGCGCAGCAGGTCGACCAGCCGGTCCACGGCGCCGGTGTCCGCGCCGGCCTCCCGCATGCCCCGCACGTACAGCTCGAAGTGGCTGATGTAGCCGTCGCCCAGCTCGTCGCTCTCCTCGACCATCACGATGTCGTTGATGAGGCGGCGGCTGCCGGTCGGGCCGGTGGGGATCCACGGGACGGTGACGCAGGTGAGCTGGCGTTGCAGCGACTTCAGCAGCGACATGAAGTCCCACACCGCGAAGACGTGGTGCTCCATGAAGGTGACCAGCGCCTCGTGGGTGTCCAGGTTGGCGTAGAGCGGGTGCTTGACCACCACGTCGCGGCGGTCGGTGACCGCGCGTTCCAGCCGCTCGATGCCCGGGTGCGTCCGGCCCCAGTCGTACCGTGACATTCTCAGCCTCCCTGCGGGGCGCGGTCGCGCCAGATCACCGGGCAGAACTCGGGGTCCGCGTAGTCGGGCCGGCCCTCGGGGGTGCGGCGGACCAGCACGTCGTGGTTGTACGCGGCCAGGGTGCCGTCGGAGAGCGGGTACTCCCGCCAGGCGTTGGCGCCGTCTTGAAGGTGCAGCGAGATGGCCCGGCGGGGGCGGCCGCTGACGTTCGCCCCGCTGCCGTGGTAGACGCGGCAGTGGTGGAAGCTCATGTGCCCCTTCGGGATCACCATGGGCACCTTGCGGATCTCCGCCTCGTTGTGGGCGGCGTTCTCGGCGAGCATCTCCTCCAACTGGTCACGGTCCCGGTCGGCGAAGTGCCGCACCACGGTGTCGTCGGCGCCGATCTCCCGCCAGCGGTGCGAGCCGTCGACGATGGTGATGGTGCCCATCTCCTCGCCGCAGTCGTGGAACGGGATGAACGCGGTGAGCATGTTCTCCGAGGAGGACGACGCCCAGTAGTGCTTGTCGAAGTGCCAGGGCACGATGTTGGACGGCTCGCCCGAGATCGGCGGTTTGTAGATGAGGGTGGACTGGAAGATCCGGATCTCGGCGGCCCGCGCGAGCCGGGCGGCGACCGCACCGATCAGCGGCTTGCGGAGAATCCGGCCGATCGCGTCGTGCTCGTGGTGCACGTAGTCGTTGTGCCGCTGAACGTCGCCCCTGGTGGGCTCCCAGTAGGCCAGCTTCGGCGGGCGGACGGGCAGCCGCCGGTCCCGCTCACCGCCGTAGTAGCGGTCGGTGGCGGCCGCGAGGGCGTCCACCTCCTCGTCGGTGAGCAGCTTCCCGCTCAGGTACCAGCCGTGCTCGGCGTAGTGCCGCACGTCCTCCTCGGACGGCAGCAACGCCTCCTCCTCGGCGGTCAGCCCCGGATGTGTCGTGGTCATGCCCGAACCCCTCCTGCCGTCCCGGCCGCGACGGCGGGGGTTGCCCCCGCCGCGGCGAGTTCGCGTTCCTTGGCCTCGTAGAGCGCCTTGATGTTGCCGCTGCCGAAGGTGCGCGCCCCGCGCCGCTCGATGACTTCGAGGAAGAGGGTGCGGCGCACGTGCATCGACTCGGTGAAGATCTGCAGCAGCTGCCCGTCGTGGTCGGAGTCGACCAGGATGCTCAGGTCGCGCAGCCGGTCCAGCGGCGCGTCCACCTTGCCGACGCGCCGTTCCAGGTCGTCGTAGTAGGCGTCCGGGGTGCCGGCGAAGCGCACCCCCCGGCCGGCGAGGGCGCCGACCGCCGTGACGATGTCGTCGGTGCGCAGGCCGAGGTGCTGCACCCCGGCGCCGGCGTGCCAGCGCAGGAAGTCCTCGATCTGCCCGGGCCGCCGGCCGGTGTCCGGCTCCAGCAGCACGAGGGTGACCCGCCCGGACGGGCTCTGCACCACCTTCGAGTTCATGGCCTGTCCGGCGACCTCGATGTGCTCCTCGAAGATCTGCGCGAAGCCGAAGACCTTCTCGTAGTGCCCGATCGTCTCGTCGAGCTGGCCGGGCGGCACGCAGACCGCGAGGTGGTCGATCTCGGCGAGCAGCGGCGTGTCGCCGCCGCCGGGCAGCTCCTCGATCGCCCCGGGCAGGAACCGCGTCCGGTCGCCGCGCCGCTCGACCAGGCGGTGCAGCACGTCGCCGAAGCCGCCGACCTCGGCGGTCACCACCTCGGCGTCCGCGCCCGTGAAGGTGCGCGGGGCGGTCATCCCGGTCGCGCCCCGGGCCACCAGCTCCGCGTACGCCCCGGCGGCGTCGTCGACCTCCAGGGCCACCACGGCGATGCCGTCGCCGTGCCGGTGCACGTACGTCGACGCCGGATGCTCGGCGGTCAGCCCGCTGGTCAGCAGCATCCTGATGTCGGCCTGTTCGAGCAGCAGCGAGCGCTGCCCGGCCAGCCCGGTCTCCGGGCCGCCCTGGCCCCGCAGCCGGAAGCCGACAGCGGTGTCGAAGTAGAACGCGGCCTGGCGGGCGTCGCCCACGTACAGCTCGATGTGGTCTATTCCGTTGATGTCCATCGGTAGCCTTTCCCCCTGTTTCCCCCCGTGACCGCGACCCGGGCGTCCGCCCGGGATGGAGTCCGATCAGTTCGTCGTGGCCGGTGCGTCGGCCCGCCGCACCGGGCGGTCGCCGGCGACCCGGCGCAGCAGCAGGCTGACGTTCTGGCCGCCGAAGCCGAACGAGTTGGTCAGCGCGTGCTCGGCGCGGGTGGCCCGGGGCGCGCCGCGGACGTGGTCCGCCGCGCAGTCCGGGTCCGGGTCGTCGAGGTGGTAGGTGGGCGGGAGCAGCCCGCGCCCGAGGGCGAGGGCGGTGGCCGCCGCCTCCAGCACGCCGGAGGCGCCGAGCAGGTGCCCGGTGAGCGCCTTGGTGGAGCTGACCGGCACCCCGCCGGCGCCGAACACCGCGGCGAGGGCGGTGGTCTCGGCGATGTCGCCGAGCTTGGTGCCGGTGCCGTGCGCGTTGACGTAGCCGACGTCGGCCGGCGTCACGCCCCCGCCGGCCAGCGCCCGGCGCATGCACGCGGCCGCCCCGGCGCCGTCCGGCCGGGGCGCGGTCGGGTGGTGGGCGTCGGTGTTGACCCCGTAGCCGGCGACCTCGGCGTAGCCGGTGACCCCCCGGGCGGCGGCGTGCCCGGCACGTTCCAGCACCAGCAGCGCCGCCCCCTCGGCGAGCACGAACCCGTTGCGCCGCTTGTCGAACGGGCGGCTGGCCTCGGTGGGCTCGTCCCAGCCCCGGGCCAGGGCCCGGGCGTTGCCGAAGGTGTCGGCGAAGGTCGGGAAGAGTGGCGCCTCGCTCGCCCCGCAGACCACCACGTCGGCCTCGCCGGCCCGGATGAGGCGTACCCCGTCGGCCACGGCCTGTGCCCCGGAGGCGCAGGCCGTGCCCACCGCGGAGCTGTAGCCCCGGATGCCGTGGGCGATGGCGATCCGGGCCGACGGCATGTTCGGCAGGATCCCAGTGAGCAGGTACGGGCTGACCGCCGCCCGGCCCCGCGCGGCGCGCGCCAGGACCTGGCTCTCCAGCGTGGACATCCCGCCCACCCCGCCGACGATCACCCCGATCCGCTCCGGGTCGACGTCGCGCCCCACCTCGATGCCGGCGTCGGCGAGCGCCTCGGCGGCGGTGATCAGGGCGAGCACCACGATCCGGTCGAGCACCTTCGTCTCCGGGCCGGAGGCGACGCTGCGCGGGTCGATCTCCGGCAGGACCCCGGCCACCTCGAGGCTCTCCCGCGCCGGGTGCCCCTCGGGCGGCCGGCGCAGCCCGGACCGGCCGGTGGTGAGCGCCGTGAACGTCTCCTCGACGCCCCGGCCGGCCGGGGTGAACAGCCCCATGCCGGTGACGACGGCGCTCATGACGGGGCCTCGGCGAGATAGCGCTCGCGCAGCGCCACCTTGCGGACCTTGCCGGTCACGGTGACCGGGAGGTCGTCGGCGCGCACCGGCACCACCCGGCGCAGCGTGGCCGCCAGGTCCGGCCCGAGCGCCGCCCGGATCCGCGCGGCGCGGTCCTCGGCCGGGTCCGCCCCGGCGGCCAACTCCAGCAGCACGTCGGTGACGATCGTCCCGCCGTCGGAGACGAGCACCACCGTGCAGTCGCTGACGTCGGCGCAGGCGGCGAGGATCCGCTCCTCGGACAGCGCCGTGAAGAACCGCTTCCCGTCACCCGTCTCGACCGAGTCCACGGCCCGGTCCAGGTGGTAGTAGCGGCCGTCGGCGTCCGCCCGGACCAGGTCGCCGGTGAGGTACCAGCCGCGCAGCCGGGACCGGTAGGTCGTCACCGAGTCGTTCCAGTAGCCGCGGAACAGCGACGGCGAGTCGATGCCCAGCCAGCCGACCTGCCCGGGCGGCAGCTCGTTGCCCGCCTCGTCGAGCACGGCCACCCTCGTGAAGCGGTACGGGCGGCCGACGCAGCGACCGTACCGGGCGGTGTCGACGGTGTGGGTGATGTGGAACATCGAGTGGCCCATCTCGCTGGAGCCGAGCCCGTCGATGAAGACCGAGCCGGGCACCCGGGTCACCCCGTCGCGGGTCATGACGTCCCGCGAGCCCACCTTGACCAGCCGCCGCACGTGCGGCTCGTGCGAGCAGTCGCCGGTGTTGAACCACAGCCGCACCGACTCCAGGTCGTACGCGGACAGGTCGAAGCGGGCCAGCTCGGCCCAGGTGACGGAGAACCCGAACACGCCGTCGGGCCGCCAGCGCTGGATCGCGTCGAGCACCCGGTCGCCGCCCTGCTTGGAGAGGAGGTACATCTCCGCCCGGTTGCCCAGCGCCTGGTTGACCATGAGCACGGTCGCGGTGTGCGGGGCGGGCAGCGCGTTGAGGATCCGGGTGGTGCCCTGCGCCTGCGGCATGGCGAGCAGGTGCCGGGTGGCGGCGAAGAGGCTGGCGTGCGAGTGCAGCACCGCCTTCGGCACCCCGGTGGTGCCGGAGGTGTGGGTGATGACGACCGGGTCGTCGTCGTGGTGCCGGTAGTGCGGCGGGGCCGCGGCCGGGTCGCCGCCGCCCGCCTCGGCCGGCTCGCCGAGCAGGGGTACCCCCGGGTCGTGGCCGCGCAGGGCGGCGGCGTGCGCGGCGTCGGCGAGCACCCCGGCGGCGCGCATCCGGCGGATGTACTCGGCGGCGATCTCCGGGCGCAGCCGGCCGTTCATCAGCGCGGGGATCGCGCCGAGCCGGGCCAGCGCCAGGAACGACAGCACCATGTCCGCGGCCGCGCCGGTCCACACGGCGACGGGGTCGCGGGGCCGGACACCCCACTCGTGCAGCCGGGCGGCCCGGGCGGCGACCAACTCGTCGAGCCGGCCCAGGGTCAGCGGTGTCCCGGCCGGGTGGCCGTCGACCGCGGTGTCGAAGGTGAGTCCCGGCCCGCCCGGGTCGGCCCCGTGGGCCAGCACCCGGGCGAGCACGTTCCCCGCGCCCAGCTCGCCGTCGGCCGCCAGGGCGCCGCGCAGTCCCTTAGTCCTCATTGACGTGTTCCCTCCCCCAGCAGCACCGCGGTCGCCTCGCCCGGCGTTCCGTCCGGTGCCTGTTCGATCAGGACCAGCAACGCCTGCGCGGCGTCGCCGTCGTACAGCAGCAGGTCCGCCTCGGCGGCGCCCTCGGCCCGCGGGTCCCCCGCCGGGCTCAGGCAGACCACCGGCCCGTCCAGGCCCCAGCGCGCCGCGACGTGCCCGGCCACGCTGTTCGGCACCGACTGGAAGAAGAACAGCGGGCCGACCCGGCCGCCGGCCGCCACGGTGGCCCGGACGTGCGCGGCGCTGGCCCGGTCGCCGCTCGCGCTGACCAGCACCACGGCCGTCCGGTTGCCGGCGGGCAGCGGCCCCGACCCGTACCGGGCGCGCAGGCAGCGGTCGGCCACCGCCACCACCAGCGGCGCGAACGCCGAGTGCACGAAACCCGGCACCGCCGGCGGCGGCCCGTCCCCGGCCTCCGGCCAGCGCGCCTCGGCCAGCACGGCGGCGGTCACGGCGCACCGACCAGCAGGGCGGTGTTCGCCCCGCCGAACGCGGCGTTGAGGGTCAGCGCGTGGGCGGTGGCGGCCGGGCGCGGCGCGTCGGTGACGACGTCCAGCGGGCAGCTCTCGTCGGGGCCGAGCCAGCCGGCGTTGACCGGCAGCTTGCCGTGCCCGAGCGCGAGCACGGTGACCACCAGTTCGAGCAGCCCGGACGCCTCCAGCGCGTGCCCGTGCACCGCCTTCGTGGAGCTGACCGGGATCCGCCCGGCCGCCGCGCCGAACACCCGGACCAGCGCGGCCGCCTCCGACACGTCGCTGTACGGGGTGCCGGTGGCGTTGGCGTTGACGTAGCCCACCGCCGTACCGGGCAGCCCGGCGCGGCGCAGCGCCGCCTCGACCGCCCGGGCCAGGCCGTGCCCCTGCGGGTGCGGCTGGCACGGGTGGTACGCGTCGCCCGCCCGCCCCCAGCCGGCCACGGTGGCCAGCGTGGGCGCGCCCCGTCGGGCGGCGGCGCGGGCCGACTCCAGCACCACCGCGACCACCCCGTCGCCGAGCAGGAGCCCCTGCCGGCCGGCGCTGAACGGTCGGACCGCCCCGTCGGCGGCGAGCGCCCGGCCGGCGTCGAAGAGGGCGAACTGGTCCGGCTCGACCAGGTAGCCGGCGGCCACCACGACCCGGTCCAGGTCGCCCCGGCCGATCAGGGTCGCGGCGTCGGCGACGGCGGTGCTCGCCGACACGCAGGCCGTGGTGTAGACGCGGGCGCGGTCCCCGAGGCCGCAGCGGCGGACCAGGTGACCGGCGAGCGCCGGCACCTCCGGCCCGGCGTCCCCGCCGTCCGGCGCCGGCAGCGCGTGCGGGCCGCCGTGCGCGGCCAGGAACAGCGCCGCTCCGGCCCGGTGCGTGCGGTCCAGCGCGGCCGCCCGGCACGCGCGGTCGACCGTGTCGGCCAGCTCCTCGGCGAGGGTGCCGACCTCCGGCAGGGTGGCCGCCACGGTGACCCGGCGGCCGGCCGTGTCGAAGCGGCGCACCGGTGCGAACGCCGGGGTGCCGGCGAGCACCCCGGCGAGCAGCGCGTCGGCGCCCCTGCCGAGGGCGCTGAGCGCGTGGACGCCGGTGATCCGTACAGTCTCCCGCTCAGCCATCTGCGGGAACGGTCAGCGAGGTCTGGAACACCGCGAGGGCGTCGTCGACGGTGCGGATGCCGGCGAGCTGGTCGTCGGTCAGCTCCAGCCGGCGGTCGTAGCGCTGCTCGACGAGGTGCACGAGCCAGGCCAGCTCCATCGAGCCGACCCGGTCGGGCACCTGGTCGGCGGGTTTCGCGGTCAGTTCGGCGAGCATGCTCACCAGGTCAGCTCGCCCCAGGTCGGGCTGACCGGTCATCACGCGTTGTCGCTGTTCGCGGCCACCCGGTCGGCGACCATCGTGGTGAACTCGCCGACCGTCATGAGGGCCAGCTTCTCCGACTCGTCGTCGGCGAACTTCAGGCCGTACCGGTCCTCGACCCGGACCGCGAGGTCGGCCAGGGCCAGCGACTCGAGGTCGACGCCGGAGGGGCCGAGGGTGGTGTTGTCGTCGACGTCCTCGACGTCGTAGTTCATGTCGGCGAGCTGGTCGATGACGAAGGCGCGGACCTCGTCTCGCATGGCGTTAACCTCTTTCCGTGAACCAGCTACCGGTGCCCGGTCGGGACACCGTGTACGTGTGGACCGACCGCACCGCCGGCGACCAGCGGGAGCTGGCGCGGCGGCTGCTGAGGCGCGCGGGTGGCGCGTTGCTCGGCCGGCCCGGGGCGGAGATCGGGGTGGGACGGGCACCCGGCGGGCGCCCGGAGGTGTACGCGGCCGACGGGCGGGCGCTGCCGGTCAGCGTCAGCCACGCCGACGGGGTG
>NZ_WBKT01000181.1 GCF_008868175.1 Micromonospora sp. AMSO31t | reverse complement strand
CATGGGTGCCGGGTGGGCCGCGTCAGGTGGGTGAGGGGCGACACGGCCCGCCCGGCGCCGTCACCGCTCCCTCGCGGGCGTGACGCGGATCGCAGTCCGGCCGCCCACCCCGTGCTCGCCCGCGCTGCGCCTCGTCCCGACCGGCGTAACCTGCAAGCCGCAGCTTCGTGGAGAGGGGGCGAGATGACGGACCGGGTGGCACGCGACCGCAGCGCCGCGCAGAACGGCGACCGGGCGCCCAGACCACGGGCCTGGGCGGCACCGGTACGCGCCATGTCCCGCATCCTCAACGCCGACGGCTCTCCGCGTACGACCCAGCCGGCCGGTTCCGCCCGGAGCGGGATCGTCGACTGCGGCCTCTACGTCGACGGCGAGCGCCGGCCCGGCGAGTGGACCTACGCCGACGCCCTGACGGCCGCCCGCCGGGAGCGGAACGGGTTCGTCTGGCTCGGCCTGCACGAGCCGGAGCTGGAGGAGATGACCGCGATCGCGGCCACCTTCGGCCTGCACGAGCTGGCCGTCGAGGACGCGGTCAAGGCCCAGCAGCGTCCGAAGCTGGAGCGCTTCGGCGACGTGGCCTTCCTGGTGCTGCGCACCGCCCGCTACTGCGAGCACACGGAGCTGACCGAGAACTCCGAGGTGGTGGAGACCGGCCAGGTGATGCTCTTCATCGGGCCGAACTTCCTGATCAGCGTCCGGCACGGGGACGCCTGCCGGCTGTCGCCGGTCCGGGCCGACCTGGAGGCGAAGCGGGACCTGCTGCTGCACGGCCCGTGGGCCGTCGCGTACGCGGTGACCGACCGGGTGGTGGACCTCTACCTGGAGGTGGCCGACCGGCTGGAGGACGACCTCGACGTGCTGGAGGCGGACGTCTTCGACCGGCAGGGCAGCGGGCGGATCCAGCGGATCTACCAGATGAAGCGGGAGCTGGTGGAGTTCAAGCGGGCCGTGGTGCCGTTGCAGCGCCCGCTGCTCACCCTCACCTCGCAGGTCAACCGGGAGGTGCCGCAGGAGGTGCGGCGCTACTTCCGGGACGTGCAGGACCACCTGAGCCGCACCGTCGAGCAGGTGAACTCCTACGACGACCTGCTCAACTCGATCCTCCAGGCGCGGCTGGCCCAGGTCACCGTCGACCAGAACAACGACATGCGCAAGATCGCCGCGTGGGCGGCGATCGGTGCGGTGTGGACCGCGATCGCGGGCATCTACGGCATGAACTTCGAGAACATGCCGGAGCTGAAGTGGACCTACGGCTATCCGGGCATCTGGGCCGTGAACCTCGGCCTGTCGTTCATCCTGTACCGCTGGTTCCGCCGCAACGGCTGGCTCTGACCCTGGCAGACGGAAGCGCCGGCCGCGCGGGGCAACCCCCGCACGCCGGCGCTTTCCGTGACCGTTGGGTCAGCGACGACCGCTGGACTTGGCGGTGTTCCGGCCGTTCTGCGTGGCCTTGGTGACGTCGTCCGCCGGGCGGCCGCTGACGTCCCGGGCGCCCTCGGCGACCGAGGGAACCTTGTCGTTCGGCTGGATCACCGGCTGGCTGCTCGACGTGGCGGTCGAGGCGCTGCCGCTGCCGGCGACGGCCGAGCTGCCGGCGCCGGTCGGCCCGGCCTGGGTGACCTTCGCCGTCGCGTCCGGAGTCTCCACCACGATCGTGTCCACGTCCTCTCGCATCGGCTCCAGCTTGCCCGTCGGGTCGTACTCGGCCCATTCCTGCTGCTCGCGGCGGCGGCGCATGGCCATCGCGCCGGCCAGGCCGGCGACCGTGCCGGCGACCAGCAGGCCGGTGGTCATGCCGCGCGACCTCTTCTGCTTCTTCTTCGCGGCCTTCATGTTCTTCGCCTTCACCTTCTTGCTCATCGCGGCCTGCTTGGCGGCGGCGGCCTTCCGGCCGGCCAGGGTCTTGCCGGCGGCCTCGGCCTGGGCGCTCCGCATCGCCATGAGCAGCGGCGCGACTGCGGCAACCGTCGATGCCACGCCGCTCGACGCCCGATCGCGGACGACGATCGCGGTGGGCGCGACGGCGCCCCGGGCTGCCTGGACGCGCGGGCCGACCGTGGCGCCGGCACCCCTCGCCGCGTGTGCGGCGGCCTGCCTCAGGTGACCGATGCCCTGGTTCAGCTCGGCCTTCGCGAGCTGCCCCCGGGTCTTGCGCCGCCCGATTCCAAACACGGTCCCACCTCCTGGGAGTTGTTCCTTCGTCATCCTCCACCTTCGGATGCCTCCGCATGGCCAGATCGGGCACATGGGAGGATCCGCATGGAACTGACCAACGAGTGAGGAGTACCCGTGGCCGAGGCTGTCTACGCCACCTTGCACACCAACGCTGGCCCGATCCGGTTGGAGCTCTTCCCGAACCACGCGCCGAAGACCGTCCGCAACTTCGTGGAGCTGGCCGAGGGCACCCGGGAGTACATCGACCCGCGCACCGGCCAGCCGGGCAGCGGGCCGTACTACGACGGCACCATCTCGCACCGCGTGATCAGCGGCTTCATGGTCCAGATGGGCGACCCGACCGGCACCGGCCGCGGTGGCCCGGGCTACAAGTTCGGCGACGAGTTCCACCCGGAGCTGCGCTTCGACCGGCCGTACCTGCTGGCGATGGCGAACGCCGGGCCGGGCACCAACGGCTCGCAGTTCTTCATCACGGTGGGCCCGACGCCGCACCTGAACAACCGGCACACCATCTTCGGCCAGGTCGCCGACGAGCAGTCGGCGAAGGTCGTGGACTCGATCGCGAACACCCCGACCGGCCCGAGCGACCGGCCGCTCCAGGACGTGGTCATCGAGCGCGTCGAGATCGAGCGCAAGCCGGCGTGAGCGTGACGCGGGTACCTTTGCTCGCATGACTGAGCGCTCCGGGCAGGCAGGTGACGCCACAGGCGGGCCGGCGCCGACCACTCCGGTCTGCTACCGGCACCCCGACCGGGAGACGTACGTCCGGTGCACCCGCTGTGACCGGCCGATCTGCCCGGAGTGCATGCGCGACGCCTCCGTCGGCCACCAGTGCCCGGAGTGCGTCAGCGAGGGACGCCGCAGTGTGCGGCCGGCGCGTACCGCCTTCGGGGGCGGTGCCGCCGGCCGCCAGGGCTACGTCACGAAGACCCTGATCGCGCTGAACGTGCTGGTGATGGTCCTGTCGATCGCCTCCGATCGGGGCGGCGACGCGGCCGCCGGCGGGTCCGGCTTCGGCGGCCTGATGGGCGGCGGCACGCCGCTGACCGGCTGGGGCGCCGTGCTGGCCCTGTGGCCACCGCCGTTCCCGACCGAGGGTGTGGCCACCGGCGAGTGGTACCGGCTGGTCACCGCGATGTTCCTGCACTACGGCGTGGTGCACCTGCTGCTCAACATGTGGGCGCTCTGGGTGCTCGGCCGGACCCTTGAGGCGGTGCTCGGCCCGCTGCGCTTCCTGGCGCTCTACCTGATCGCCGGGCTCGGCGGCAACGTCGCGGTCTACCTGTTCAGCAACCCGTACTCCGCCTCGGTCGGGGCGTCGACGGCCATCTTCGGCCTCTTCGCCGCGATCTTCGTGATCCTGCGCCGGCTGGGCCGGGACACCTCGGCCATCGTGCCGATCCTGGTGATCAACCTGATCTTCACGTTCACCGTGCCGGGCATCTCGGTGGCCGGGCACCTCGGCGGGCTGGTGGTCGGCGCGCTGATGGCCCTGGTCCTGGCGTACGCCCCGCGGATGCGGCGCACCGCCTTCCAGGCGGCCGGCGGGGCGATCCTGCTGGTGGCGCTGCTCGGGCTGGTCCTCGTCCGCACCGCCGCGCTGACCGGCTGACCGGTCTCAGCGCGCGGCGGCGCGGGCGGCCTCCAGGGCGGCGGCGACCTGCTCGGGCGGCGCGTCCAGGTCGTAGCGGCCGAACAGGTGCAGCGACTCGCCCGCGTCGATCTCCAGCGTCTCGGCGGTGAGCCCGCGCCGGGTACGCCGTTCCACCCGGATCGCCTCCACGGCCGCCCAGGGCAGCCGCCGGCGGCCGGCGTAGCCGTGGATCACGGTGATCCCCTCCGGGTCGGCGGCCAGCCGCACCGGCGCCACCAGGTCGCGCAGCGCCCAGCCGAGCAGCGCGGCGGCGGCCAGCCCGGCGAGCACCAGCTGGACCCGGTCGTCGGCGGCGAAGAGCAGCCCCAGCGCGACCAGGACGAGCGCGCCGAGCGCCTTGACCGCCGGCAGGACCGGCGACACCCGCCACTGCGGGGCCGGGGACGACTGTGGAGTCACCGCCCCAGCATGCCAGCCGGGCGGGCCCGGGAACGGGGGAGGACGACCGCCCGGGTCAGCACGTAGGATCGGGGCAAGCCAGGTTACCGGGGAGTAGACATGAGTGACGCGGTCATCGTCGGTGCGGTACGGACCCCGGTCGGGCGGCGCAAGGGCAGCCTCGCCGGCGTCCACCCGGTCGACCTCTCGGCGCACGTGCTGCGTGCCCTCGCCGAGCGGACCGGCATCGACCCCGAGCAGGTCGACGACGTGGTCTGGGGCTGCGTGTCGCAGGTCGGCGAGCAGTCGTGGAACGTCGCGCGCAACGCCGTGCTCGCCGCCGGCTGGCCCGAGTCGGTCCCCGGCACCACGCTCGACCGGCAGTGCGGGTCGAGCCAGCAGGCGCTGCACTTCGCCGCCGCCACCGTCCTCTCCGGCCAGGCCGACCTGGTGGTCGCCGGTGGCGTCGAGTCGATGACCCGGGTGCCGATGGGCTCCAGCGTGGCCGGCGGGATGCCGTTCAGCGCCGCGATCCTCGAGCGCTACCGCGGCGTCGAGGGCGTCGCGGAGGACAGCCCGCTCCCGTTCAACCAGGGCGTCGGGGCCGAGCTGATCGCCCAGCGGTGGCGGTTCTCCCGCACGCAGCTCGACGAGTTCGCCCTGGCCAGCCACGAGAAGGCGGCCGCCGCGCAGGACGCCGGGGCGTTCGACCCGGAGCTGGCCCCGGTGGCCCTGGCCGACGGCGGCAAGTTCACCGCCGACGAGGGCATCCGGCGGGACACGTCGCTCGCCAAGCTGGGCGAGCTGCCGACGCCGTTCAAGGCCGACGGCGTGGTCACCGCCGGGTCCGCGTCGCAGATCTCCGACGGGGCGGCGGCGCTCGCGGTCACCACGAGCGAGTGGGCCAGCCGGCACGGCCTGCGCCCGCTGGCCCGGGTGCACACCGCCGTGGTCGCGGCCGACGACCCGGTCACCATGCTCACCGCCCCCATCCCGGCCACCGCGAAGGCGCTGCGTCGCGCGGGGCTGGGCATCGAGGAGATCGGGGTGTACGAGGTGAACGAGGCGTTCGCCCCGGTGCCGCTGGCCTGGCTGGCGGAGACCGAGGCGGACCCGGAGCGGCTGAACCCGCGCGGCGGGGCGATCGCGCTCGGCCACCCGCTCGGCGGGTCCGGCGCCCGGATCATGACCACCATGCTCCAGCACATGCGCGACAACGGGATCCGCTACGGCCTGCAGACCATGTGCGAGGGCGGCGGCATGGCCAACGCCACCATCGTCGAGCTGCTCTGAAATCGCTGGCTGCCGCCGCGGGCAACGCCTAGCGTGCCGACCGTGACGACACCCGACTGGTCCGGTCCGCTGTGGCGGGACGCCGCGCTGGCCTGGGTCGGTGAGGCACTGGGCCGGCACGGCCGCCGGGTGACCGGCCCCGTCGAGCCCCGGGTCCGCCCCTGGTCGCTCGTCTGGCGGGTGCCCACCGACGCCGGCCCGGTCTGGTTCAAGGCCAACAACGCGGGCACCCGCTTCGAGGCGGCTCTCCTGGCCGAGCTGGCCCGGCTCGCCCCGGGTGCGGTGCTCGACCCGCTCGCGGTGGACGTCGCACGCGGCTGGGCGCTGCTTCCCGATGGCGGCCCGAGCCTGCGCGACGTGCTCGCCGGAGACCTGACGCGCTGGGAGCGGGTGCTGCCCGCGTACGCGGCGGTGCAGATCGCGGTCGCGCCGCGGGTCGACCGGCTGCTCGCCGCCGGGGTGCCCGATCACCGGCCGGAGCTGATGCCGGATCTCCTCGACGGGCTGCTCGACGACTCCGAGGCCCTGCTGCTCGGCGAGCCGGACGGGCTCACCCCCGACCTGCACGAGCGGCTGCGGGCCTACCGGCCGGAGTTCGCCGCGACCTGCCGCCGGTTGGCGGAGTTCGGCGTCCCGGCCAGCGTGCAGCACGACGACCTGCACGACGGGAACGTCTTCGTCAGCGACGCCGGCTACCGCTTCTTCGACTGGGGGGACGCCTCGGTGGCCCACCCGTTCGCCACCCTGCTCGTGACGCTCAACTCGGTGGCGCACGGCGCCGGGCTGGCGCCGGGCGACCCGGTGCTGGTCCGGCTGCGGGACGCCTACCTGGAGGCGTGGACGGACCGGCACGACCTGGCGGCCCTGCGGGAGGCCGCCGGCCTGGCCATGACGGTCGCCACGGTGAGCCGGGCGCTGTCCTGGCGGCGGGCTCTGGCCACCCCCGACCCGGCGCGGACCGGGTACGCGGCCGCGGTCCCCGGCTGGCTCGGCGAGGTGTTCGGCGCCCCGCCGGCCTGACGGGCTCCGCCGGGCCGGGAGCGGATGTCGCACCGGCGGTGCGATTTGCACGGGTGGAAGTTCCAGAAATCGGGAGTGACCCATATCACCCCTGCTCACATGCTCGTTGCATCTTGCATGGACGTGTTCTCGCGAACGTTCCTTCCGGCCGCCGCCGAGACCGGCCTGGCGACCCAGACCGTCAGCCGGCACATGCCGGTCTTCCGCCGGTGCGTCGGCTCCGGCGACGCCACCATCCTCGTCACCCGGTGCAGCCGCCCGGACCACCCGATCGGCGGCGACTACCTCATGCTGCTCACCCACCGCCGCCTGGTGGTCACCCGGCAGACCCGGGTCCTGCACCGGCTGCGCCTGCACCTCAACACCGAACTGCGCGAGCTGAGCAACGTCACCTGGAGCCCCGACCCCCGGTCGCACAGCCTGGAGCTGGCGGCCACGGCGATCGACGGCGTCCGGGAGCGGTTCCTCGTCCGGACCCACCACCCGAAGCAGGTGTGGCAGCTCGACGCCCTGCTCAACCACGCCTTCCGGACCCGGCTCCGGACGCCCGCGGAGCGGCTGGTCGCCACCATCGGCGAGCCGCCGTCCGGCGCCCGCCCGGCCGTGTTCCGCCCCGCGCCGGTCCGCTGACCGGCTCCTTACCGAATCCGAACACTCCCCTGACCTTCCGGGCGGCCCCCGGTCGGTAATCATGGGCCGGTGACCGCCGACGCCGCACCGCGCGGGCTCGTCCTCGTGGTGGAGGACGAGCCGGCCATCGCCGACCTGGTCCGGCTCTACCTGACCCGCGACGGGTTCGGCGTACACCTGGAACGGGACGGGGCCGCCGGGCTGGCCGCCGCCCGGCGGCTGCGCCCGGTGGCCTGCGTGCTCGACATCGCACTGCCCGGCCTGGCTGGCACGGAGGTGTGCCGGCGGCTGCGCGAGGCCGGGGACTGGACGCCGGTCATCTTCCTCACCGCCCGGGACGACGAGGTGGACCGGATCGTCGGCCTGGAGCTGGGCGCCGACGACTACGTGACCAAGCCGTTCAGCCCGCGCGAGCTGGTGGCCCGGGTCCGGGCGGTGCTGCGCCGCACCGCGGGCGCGCCCGCCACGGCCGAGCAGCCCCGGGTGGTCGGCGCGGTCACCCTCGACCCGTCCCGCCGCACGGTCACCGCCGCCGGCGCCCCGGTGCAGCTCACCTCCACCGAGTTCGACCTGCTCGCGCACCTGATGGCCCGGCCGGGCCGGGTCTTCACCCGGGAGGAACTGCTGGCCGGCGTCTGGGGGTACGCGGCACACGCCGGCACCCGGACCGTCGACGTGCACGTGGCGCAGGTGCGGGCCAAGCTCGGCCCGGCCAGCGTGATCCGCACCCACCGCGGCGTCGGGTACGCGGCCGATGCCTGAGCAGCCCACGATCGCGCTGCCGGTCATCGGGTCCGGTCCGCCGGCCCCGCCCCGGCGGCGGTTCGCGCACACCCTGACCGTCCGCGCGGTGCTGGTCACCTGCGCGGTGGCGCTGGTGTCGGTGCTGGTCACCGCGCTGGTCGCGGTGCCCCTGGCGGTGCGCGGGGCGGAGCGGCGCGACCAGGAGGCGTTGGCCGCCCAGACCCGGCTCGCCGCCGAGGTGCTGCGGGTCCGCGCGGCGCGCCAGCGGGACACCGCCGGGGACCGGCTCATCCGCCAGCTCCGCCAGCAGCAGATCGAGGTGTACCTGATCCGGGCCGGCCAGGCTGACCACGCCGGCCTGCCCCCGCAGGTGGTGAAGCGGGTGGCGGCCGGCCGGGACGTCTCCGGCCGGCGGCTGGTCGGCGGCGAACGGGCGCTGGTCGAGGGGCGGGCGCTGCCCGGCGGGGACGGCGTCGTGCTGGCCCGGCCGACCCGCAACGGACCGTGGCGGCAGGTGCTGCTCAGCCTCTGGCTGCCGATGCTCGCCGGGCTCGCCGCCGGGGTGGCCGCCGGCCTGCTGCTGGCCCGCCGGCTGGCCCGGCCGATCCGGAACGCGGCGGCCGCCGCCGCCCGGCTGCGCGCCGGGGACCGGGCGGTCCGGGTGCCGGTCGAACCGCCCGACGAGGTGGCCGACCTGGCGTACGCGCTGAACGGGCTGGCCGCCGCGCTGGCCACCAGCGAGGGGCGGCAGCGGGAATTCCTGCTCTCCGTCTCGCACGAGCTGCGCACCCCGCTCACCGCCATCCGCGGCTACGCCGAGGCGCTGGCCGACGGGGTCATCGACGCCGACGGCGTGCCGGCCACCGGCCGCACCGTGCTCGCCGAGGCCGAGCACCTGGACCGGCTGGTCAGCGACCTGCTGGCGCTGGCCCGGCTGGAGGCCGCCGACTTCCCGCTGGAACCGGGGCCGGTCGACCTGACCCGGCTCGCCGCCGACGCGGCACGCACCTGGTCCGACCGGTGCGCGGCGGTCGGCGTGCCGTTCCGGGTGGAGGCGCCGGACGCGCCGGTGCCCGCGTACACCGATCCGGGGCGGATCCGGCAGGTGGTGGACGGGCTGCTGGAGAACGCGCTGCGGGTCGTACCCCCGGGGGCGCCCGTGGTGCTCGCGGTCCGGGCGGCCGGCGCGGACCCGGCGTCGGGCGGCCTCGTCGAGGTCCGGGACGGCGGACCCGGCTTCACCGACGACGACCTGGCGGTGGCGTTCGAGCGCGGGGCGCTGCACCAGCGGTACCGGGGGGTGCGCAAGGTGGGCAGCGGCCTGGGGCTGGCGCTCGCCGCCGGGCTGGTCCGGCGGCTCGGCGGCGACATCACGGCCGGGCACGCCCCGGAGGGCGGCGCGGCCTTCACCGTCCGGCTGCCCGGCGATCCTTACCTGACCCGAACATCGGCCTGACGATCCGCTCGCGTGCACGGGGAAGGCTGACGGCACCACGGACGAGAGGAACACTGATGGCACGTCAGGGAATCGTCACCGGCGTCACCGCGCTGCTGGCCGCGGCCGCGTTGGGGCTCGCCGGATGCGGCCCGGCCCAGGTCGCCCAGGACTCGGCCAAGGAGACCGCCGTCGAGGTGGCCGCCGCCCTGGGCGCGGACGGCCAGGCGCTGGCCGCGCTCGGTGTCGACGCCGCCGAGCTGGACGTCGACCCGGTCGCCGCCCCGGCGCCCTCGGCGTCCGGCGCGCCCGGTGAGCAGGCCGGCCCGCAGGACAAGCGGGGTGAGCGGGCGCAGGAGTGGCGCAAGCGCCACCGCGCCCGGGTGCTGCTGCGGAAGAACACCCTGCACGGCGAGGTCGTGGTGCGGACCAAGGACGGCGGGACGAAGACCGTCGCCGTGCAGCGCGGCCAGGTGACCGCGATCGACGCGAAGTCGATGACCGTGAAGTCCACCGACGGCTTCTCGGTGACCTGGACCTTCGACGAGAAGCTCCGGGTGGTCGAACGGCGCACCACCGTGCAGTCCAGCGACATCAAGGTCGGCACGACGGTCGGCGTGGCCGGCGCGAAGAACGGTGACACGTCCGTCGCCCGCCTGATCGTCGTCCCCGCCAAGCAGCGCTGAACGGAGGGCCCTCCGTGCCACGCACGGGGGGCCCTCCTGACCCCTCAGTAGACGCGCGACCCGATGAAGTCGGCGTGGCCGTAGCCGACCGGGTTCGGGTATGACCGGGACTCGAAGGACCACTGCTGGCGGGTGCTCGTCGAGCAGGTCGCCAGCCGCAGCCGCGGGGTGATGAGCCATGGGTTGTCGAAGGCGACGCACAGGCCGCTCGCGCCGGCCGGCTTGAGCTGGTTGCCCGCGAAGACGAACCGCTGGTTGGCCCCGCCGTGGCAGTCGTGGATGTTCACCGCGGTGCCGGCGGTCAGGCTGCCGCCGCTCACATCCAGGCAGCGGTCGTGGGAGAGCTCGGAGTGCAGCGACTGCCGGGCCGGGTCGTACCAGAAGCCCTGGTTGCGACCGCCGTGGCAGGCGTACGACTGCTGCACGGTGCCGTTGCGGGAGTCGTAACCCCTGCCGTCCACACAGGTCCCGGTGGCCGCGTTGCGCAGCTGGCGGAACTCCAGCAGCCCGTCGACCAGCACGCCCTGCCCGGTGCTGGCCGGGTCGACGCAGGTGGCCCGCTGGGCGCCCGCGTTCCAGAACTGGGTGACGCACTGGGCGAACATGCCGTGCCCGCGGTAGTTGGGGTGGAACGACTGCCGGGCCGCGTTCTCGTCCCAGACCCCGATCTCGATGTAGAGGCCGCGGACCGAGGTGTTGTCGGTGCACACCTCGTGGCCGTGGAAGAGCCGGCTGGCGTCCAGGTAGCGGGTGCCCGTGTTGGTGGCGGCGGCCCGCAGCGCCGACTCGAACATCGGCACCGCCTTGTTGCGCGCGAACGCCATGTCGGCCAGGTAGAGCAGACAGCCGCCGGCATACCAGCCGGGGAAGTTCGGGTTGTCCTCCACGTCCGGGCTGCCCGGGCTCGGGTATGACATGAGCACCAGTTCGTAGTCGGAGCGCAGGTAGCCGGCCGCGGTCATGGTCTGCCGGATCGAGTTCAGCGCGGCCTCGACCGCGAGCCGGCTGCCGTCGGTGCGGATCGTCCACTGGTCGGTGTAGGTGGGCCAGCACGCGCCCTGGAAGAAGACCCGGCGGATCGCGCAGTCGGTGGCCACCGGCCCGAACTGGATGGTGCCGTCGCCGTTCGCGCCGACCACCACCCAGAGGAGCCGGACGTGCGTGTTGCGCGCCTTGATCGCCAACTGGTCGCCCTGGTTCAGCTCGTTGTGCTGGGTCGGGCCACCCGCGATGAGGTTCCACGGGGTCGCTCCCGAGCAGGCCAGGTTGTACTTCTGGTCGGCCGGGATACCGGTGCGGAAGACCGCCTGGTCGTACGAGCGGTCGCACCAGTTTCCGTCCTGGTGGGTGCCGGGCACGTAGTTGCCGACGCCCTCACCGGAGATCTCGCTGTCGCCCATGGTGACCAGGGCGGTGCGCCGCTGTTCGAGCGGCCGGATGTCGGGGGAGCCGTAGAGGGCGGTGGCCTCGGCGGCGCGGACGGTCTCCAGCGCGGCGGGGAGCGGCTGGACGGGGGGCCG
>NZ_WBKT01000180.1 GCF_008868175.1 Micromonospora sp. AMSO31t | reverse complement strand
AGCGGGACGGCGAGGGACCCGCCGGCGGAGCCGCCGCGTCCCCGGGCACGGACGGGTCCGACCCGGGCCGTGGGTACTCCAGGAAGGCGTCCTCATCGGACTCGTACCGATACACCATGTTGGCTACAGTAGGGGCCATTGTCCCTTTCGTGGGTAATATCGGCAAAATCTGGCGGAGTGGCGTCCCGCCCTGCCCGCCGCACCGTCGCGGGTGCCGCTCCCGGGCGGTGCGACAATTCCCGACGTGACCGGCGACCACTACTTCACCGCTGAACCCGCGACCCCCGCCCAGCCGCGCGAGGTCGAGTTCTCCGTCGCCGGGCGCGACTACACCCTCGCCTCGGCCGCCGGCGTCTTCTCCGCCGCCCGGCTGGACCCCGGCACCGCGGTGCTGCTGCGCAAGGCCGACCTGCCGGCGCGCGACGCCACCGGCCCGTTCCTCGACATCGGCTGCGGCTTCGGGCCGATCACCTGCGTGCTGGCCAGCAGCGCGCCGGCCGCCACGGTCTGGGCGGTCGACGTCAACCAGCGGGCCCGCGACCTCACCGCCGCCAACGCCGCCAGCGTCGGCGCCGCCGACCGGGTCCAGGTCGCCGCGCCGGACGACGTACCCGCCGACCTCACCTTCGCCGAGATCTGGTCCAACCCGCCCATCCACATCGGCAAGGCGGAGCTGCACGAACTGCTGCGGCGCTGGCTGCCCCGGCTCGCCCCGGCCGGAGTGGCCTGGCTGGTCGTCGCCCGGCACCTCGGCGGCGACTCGCTGCACCGCTGGCTGGTCGAGCAGGGCTGGCACGTCGAGCGGCACGCCAGCCAGAAGGGCTACCGGGTGCTCCGGGTCACCCGGTAATCCGGTGTCGCTCGCGCCCGCCCCTCGGGCAGGATGCCCGCGTGGGATACGTGGACGTGGCAGGAGTCGGGCACATCCTCCCCGACGGCCGGGAACTCTTCGCCGAGGTGTCGTTCCGGGTCGGTGAGGGTGCCAAGGTGGCGCTCGTCGGCCCCAACGGCGCCGGCAAGACCACCCTGCTGCGCATGGTCGCCGGCGACCTGCCCGTGAAGACCGGCGTCGTCGCCCGCGCCGGCGGGCTCGGCGTGATGCGCCAGTTCATCGGCATGATCGGTGACGAGTCGACCCTCGCCGACCTGGCGCTGTCGCTCGCCCCGCCCGCGCTGCGCGACGCCGGCCGGCGCCTCGCCGACACCGAGGCGGCCATGCGGGCGGCCGAGGTCCGCGGCAAGTACAGCAGCGCCGCCGGCAAGGCCCAGCTCGCGTACGCGGACGCGCTGGCCGCCTGGGGCGAGACCGGCGGGTACGACGCCGAGGTGCTCTTCGACACCGTCGCCACCATCGTCCTCGACCTGCCGTGGGACGCTGCCCGGGAGCGCCCGGTGCGGACCCTGTCCGGCGGCCAGCAGAAGCGGTACGCACTGGAACTGCTGCTCCGCGGCCCGGACGAGGTGCTCCTCCTCGACGAGCCGGACAACTTCCTCGACGTGCCCGGCAAGCGCTGGCTGGAGGCCCGGTTGCGCGAGTCCGGCAAATCCGTGCTCTACGTCTCGCACGACCGGGAACTGCTCGCCCAGACCGCCGACCGGGTGGTCGCCGTCGAGGGCGGCAGCGCCTGGGTGCACCCGGGCGGCTTCGCGAGCTGGCACGAGGCGCGGGTGGCCCGGCACGCCCGACTCGACGAGCTGCGCCGCCGCTGGGACGAGGAACACCAGAAGCTGCGCGAGCTGATGCTCATGTACAAGCAGAAGGCCGCGTACAACGACGGGATGGCCTCCCGCTACCAGGCCGCGCAGACCCGGCTGCGCAAGTTCGAGGAGGCCGGGCCGCCGCCCGTACCCCCGAAGGAGCAGGACATCCGGATGCGCCTCACCGGCGGGCGGACCGGGAAGCGCGCGGTGATCGCCGAGCAGCTCGAACTGGACGGCCTCACCTACCCCTTCGACCTGGAACTCTGGTACGGCGACCGGGTCGCCGTGCTCGGCGCGAACGGGACCGGGAAGTCACACTTCCTGCGCCTGCTCGCCCGCGGCGGCACCGACCCCGACCCGGCCAACATCCCGGTCGACGGGGCGAAGCTGGCGCCCGTCGCGCACGGCGGGGTCGTACGCCTCGGCGCGCGGGTCCGGCCCGGCCACTTCTCGCAGACCCACGACCGGCCCGAGCTCATGGAGAAGACGCTTGTCGACATCCTGTGGCGGGGCGACGAGCACCGGGCCGGCATGGACCGGCACGCCGCCATGGCGGCGCTGTCCCGGTACGAGCTGGCCGGGCAGGGCGACCAGCGGTTCGGCACCCTCTCCGGCGGCCAGCAGGCGCGCTTCCTCGTGCTGCTGCTGGAGCTGTCCGGGGCCACCCTGCTGCTGCTCGACGAGCCGACCGACAACCTCGACCTGGCCTCCGCCGAGGCCCTCGAAGCGGGGCTGGACGCGTTCGCCGGGACGGTCGTCGCGGTCACCCACGACCGGTGGTTCACCCGCTCCTTCGACCGGTTCGTGCTGTTCCGCAGCGACGGCGAGGTCGTGGAGACCCCGGAGCCGGTCTGGGACGTCGGGTGAGGCCGAGCCCGGCGGCATAGGGTGGATCTCGTGACTGAGATGACCTACCGCCGGCTCGGCGACTCCGGACTCGTGGTGTCCGTCGTCGGCATCGGCTGCAACAACTTCGGCCGCAAGCTCGACCTCGACGGCACCCGTGCAGTCGTGGACGCCGCGCTCGACGCCGGGATCAACTTCTTCGACACCGCCGACATCTACGGTGAGCCGCAGGGCAGCTCCGAGGAACTGCTCGGGCAGGCGCTCAAGGGCCGCCGGGACGACGTGGTGGTCGCCACCAAGTTCGGCATGGACATGCACGGTCTGAACGGGCCGGACCACGGCGCCCGGGGCGCCCGCCGCTACATCGCCCGGGCGGTCGAGGCGTCCCTGCGCCGCCTCGACACCGACCACATCGACCTCTACCAGATGCACGAGCCCGACCCCGGCACCCCGATCGACGAGACCCTCGCCGCGCTGGACGACCTGGTCACCGCCGGCAAGGTGCGCTACGTCGGCAACTCGAACTTCGCCGGCTGGCAGATCGCCGACGCCGACTGGACCGCCTCCTCCCAGGGCCGAACGCGCTTCATCTCCGCGCAGAACCACTACTCGCTGGTGGAACGGTCCGTCGAGGCCGAGGTGATCCCGGCGTGCGAGCGGTTCGGCCTCGGCATGCTGCCGTTCTTCCCGCTGGCCAACGGCCTGCTCACCGGCAAGTACAAGCGGGACGAGGCCCCGCCCGCCGGCAGCCGGCTCTCCGGCGGCGGCCGGTACGCCGAGCGTTTCGCCGCCGCCGACTGGGACACCATCGAGGCCATCGAGGCGTACGCGGTCGAGCGCGGAATCAGCATGCTCCAGGTGGCCATCGGCGGACTCGCCGCCCGGCCCGCGGTGACCTCGGTGATCGCCGGCGCCACCACGCCCGAGCAGGTACGCGCCAACGCCGAAGCGGGCACCTGGCAGCCCACCGACGAGGATCTCGACACCCTCGACGCCATCCTCTGACCGCTCCCGTCCGCTGCCCCGGCACCCCTTCCGGTGCCGGGGCAGTGTGCTGTCCACCCGCCTCCCAAGCGGGTCCAACCCGACAGCATGACGTGATCGGGAGATCACCCGCTGTCCCTGTGCTCCACCTCGGACGGTCGGTGGGAAATTCCCCACCCGCCCCTTGGCGGATCCGCGCGCACGTCGTACGGTAGGCCCGCAAGTGACCCACGGGAGCCCGGTGCCACCGGGCTGAGAGGGGGGCTGGAAGCCCCCGACCGTCGAACCTGATCCGGGTAATGCCGGCGCAGGGAGGAGAGTTGCCGTGCCGTCCCTGGGACGACTGCATCTGATCACCGACACCCGGCCGGGGCGGGACCCCCTCGCCGTGCTGCGCGCCGCCCTGCCGGTGGCCCGCGACGAGCTGGTCATCCAGGTTCGGGTCGAGGACGACGCCACCGACCGGGAGGCGTACGAGCTGGCCAGCCGGGTGGTGGGGCTGTGCCGGCCGTACGCGGCGACGTGCCTGGTCAACGACCGGCTGCACGTGGCGCTGGCGGTGGGCGCCGCCGGTGGCCACGTCGGCGCGGAGGACCTGCCGGTGGCGGCCGCCCGGCGGGTGCTCGGCGAAGGCGCCGTGCTCGGCGCGACCGCGCGGGAGCCGGGCGGCGCCACCGCGGCGGTCGCCGCCGGGGCCAGCTACCTGGGCGTGGGCCCCTGCCACGCCACCACCACCAAGTCCGGCCTGCCCGACCCGATCGGCCCGGCCGGGCTGCGCGCGGTGGCCGGCGCCGTGGACGTGCCGGTGATCGCGATCGGCGGGGTGACCGCCGCGACGGTGCCGGCGCTGCGGGCGGCGGGCGCGTACGGGGTGGCGGTGGTCGGCGCGCTGTCGGCCAGCCCCGATGCCGGCCGCACGACCGCTGAGCTGATTGCGGCCCTGACGTGCTGACCCGACCGGACGTCGCCATCGTGGGGGCGGGACCGGTCGGGCTGGCGATCGCGTGGCGGTGCGCGTCCCGAGGGCTGCGCGTGACCGTCCACGATCCCGCTCCCGGCTCCGGGGCCTCGCACGTCGCCGCGGGGATGCTCTCCCCGGTCGCCGAGGCGTACTTCGGCGAGCACGAGCTGACCGCCCTGCTGGCCGAGTCCGCCGCCCGCTGGCCCCGCTTCGCCGCCGACCTGGCCGAGGCGTCCGGCGCCGACGTCGGGTACCGGGCCGACGGCACCCTGGTGGTCGGGCTCACCGCCGACGACCTGGCCGAGGCGCGGCGGCTCTGGTCGTACCAGCAGGGGTTGGGACTGCCGATCACGCCGCTGCGCCCCTCGGAGCTGCGCGACCGCGAGCCGGCGCTGGCCCCGCGGGTGCGCGGCGGCGCGGTCGCCCCCGGCGACCACCAGGTCGATCCGCGCCGGCTGGTCCCCGCGCTGCGGGCGGCGGCCGGGCGGGCCGGCGCGGTGCTGCGCCCGGCCCGGGTCGGCGCGCTGTCCGACGTGGACGCCGCGGTGACCGTGGTCGCGGCCGGCTGCGGCGCGGCCGCGCTGACCGGGCTGCCGGTCCGGCCGGTCAAGGGCCAGGTGCTCCGGCTCCGCGCACCCGGTCGCGGCGCGCCGGACTTCCGGCACGTGATCCGGGGGTACGCCGACGGCGAGTCGGTCTATCTGGTGCCCCGCGACAGCGGCGAGGTCGTGGTCGGGGCGACCGTCGAGGAGCGCGCCGACACCGAGGTGACCGCCGGGGCGGTGCTCCGGCTGCTCCGCGCGGCCGTCGACCTGGTGCCGGAGCTGGCCGAGTACGACCTGGTGGAGGCGACCGCCGGACTGCGCCCCGGCACGCCGGACAACGCGCCGATCATCGGGCCGCTGCCCGGCCGGCCCGGCGTGGTCGTCGCCACCGGGCACCACCGGCACGGCATCGTGCTCACCCCGGTCACCGCCGACCTGGTCACCGAGCTGATCGTCACGGGCGAGCCGGATCCGCTGCTCGCCCCCTTCACCCCGGACCGGTTCGGGAAGGAGCCCAGGTGGAACTGATCGTCAACGGCGCGGGACGGGACCTGCCCGGCGGCTCGACCGTCGCCGACGTGGTCCGCGCGGTCACCGCCCAGGAGCGCGGCCTCGCGGTCGCGGTGAACGGCGAGGTGGTGCCGCGCGGCGGCTGGCCGGCGACCGTGCTGCGCGACGGCGACCGGGTCGAGGTGCTCAGCGCCGCCCAGGGCGGGTGAGCCGGATGTCCTTCGAGATCGGCGGGGTCGGCTTCGGCTCCCGGCTCATCCTCGGCACCGGCGGTGCGGCCAACCTGCACGTGCTGGAGGAGGCCATCCGCGCCTCCGGCACCGAACTGGTCACCCTGGCGCTGCGCCGGGTGGACACCGCGCCGGCCGCCGCCGGCGGCCTGCTCGACCTGCTGGACCGGTGCGGGGTACGGCTGCTGCCGAACACGGCCGGCTGCTACACGGCGTCCGAGGCCGTGAAGGTGGCGCAGCTGGCCCGGGAGGCGTTCGACACCGACTGGGTGAAGCTGGAGGTGATCGGCGACGAGCGCACGCTGCTGCCCGACGGGGTGGAGCTGCTGCGCGCCGCCGAGGAGTTGGTGGCCGACGGGTTCACGGTGCTGCCGTACACCTCGGACGACCCGATCCTGGCCCGGCGGCTGGCCGACGTGGGCTGCGCGGCCGTGATGCCGGCCGGCGCGCCGATCGGCTCCGGGCTGGGGGTGAGCAACCCGCACCACATCCGGCTGATCCGGCAGGGCGTGGACGTGCCGGTGATCCTCGACGCCGGGATCGGCACCGCCTCCGACGCCGCGCTCGCCATGGAGCTGGGCTGCGACGCCGTGCTGCTGGCCAGCGCGGTCACCCGGGCCGTCGATCCGGTGGCGATGGCCACCGCCATGCGGCACGCCGTCGAGGCGGGGCGGCTGGCGTACGGGGCGGGCCGGATCGCCCGCCGCTTCCACGCGCTCGCCTCCACTCCCGACGAGGGAAGGCCCGACCTGTGACGGGCGCCGCTGTAGACCTTGGTGGGAAACGGCCCCTCGGGGGGCCGGACTCTTCCACGATCTCGGATGACGCCGTGCCGTCCGGCGTCGTGCTGCTCACCGACCGGTGGCAGGCCCGGCGACCGCTGACCGGAGTCGTCGAGGCGGCCGTGGCCGGGGGAGTGCGCTGGGTCGTGCTGCGGGAGAAGGACCTGTCGCGGGCCGAGCGCGCCGCCCTGGCCGCCGAGCTGCGCGCCATTCTCGCCGAGGCCGGTGGCACCCTGGTCGTGGCCGGACCCGACCCGCTCGGCGGGGACGCGGTCCACCTGCCCGCCGCCGGCCCGTACCCGCCGCCGGCCGCCGGGCTGGTCGGCCGCTCCTGCCACGACGCCACGGAGCTGGCCCGACTCACCACGGAGGACTACGCGACCCTGTCGCCGGTCTTCCCGACGAGAACCAAACCCGGCTACGGCCCACCCCTGCACCCGGCCGGGCTCCGCGAGCTGATCGCGATCAGCACCGTGCCGATCCTCGCCCTGGGCGGCGTCGAAACCCCGGACCAGGTCCGGGAGTGCGTCGCGGCCGGCGCCGCCGGGGTGGCCGTCCTCGGCGCCCTGATGCGCGCCGACGACCCCACCGAGATCGCCGCCGCGCTCACGGCGGCCCACGAATTCGCTGGTCGGGCCGGTCACGGGGCGGCCCGACCAGCCCCCACCGCAACCAGGGAAGTCAGATGACCCCGAGGACCACACTCACGATCGCCGGATCAGACTCCGGCGGCGGCGCCGGCATCCAGGCCGACCTCAAGGTCTTCGCGGCCCTCGGCGCCTACGGCACCAGCGTGATCACCGCGGTCACCGCGCAGAACACCCGGGGCGTGGACGCCGTGCTGCCCCTGCCCCCGCAGACCGTGCGCGACCAGCTCGACAGCGTGCTCGGCGACTTCGACGTACGCGCCGTGAAGACCGGCATGCTCGGCACGCCCGCGGTCGCCGACGCGGTGGCCGAGGCGGCGAAGGCCGACCGCCTTCCCCACCTGGTCGTCGACCCGGTGCTGGTCGCCACCAGCGGGCACCGGCTCGGCGTCGTGTCGGCCGTCGAGCGGCTGCTCCCGTACGCCGAGGTGGCGACGCCGAACTGCGCGGAGGCCGCCGCCCTCACCGGACGCCCGGTGACCACGGTCGAGGAGATGGTCGCGGCGGCCGAGGCGCTGGCGGCCGCCGGCCCGGCGCACGTGGTGGTGACCGGCGGCGACGTCGACGCGGCCGGCGACTCGGTGGACGTGCTGGCCGGCGGCGGCTCGACCACGCTGCTGCGCGCGCCCCGGGTCCCGACGCGGCACAACCACGGCACCGGCTGCTCGTTCTCGGCGGCGATCGCCGTCCGGCTGGCGGCGGGCGACCCGGTGCCGGTCGCCGTGGCCACCGCCAAGGAGTACGTGACCCGCGCGCTGACCGGCGCGCGGCACTGGGAGCTGGGCGCGGGACGCGGCCCGCTGGACCACTTCGGCTGGTCCACATGAGCGACAGGGAGGCTGTCATGCACGCACGTCGCAAGGTCTGGGTCGAGGGGTCACGCCCGGACATCCGGGTGCCGTTCGCCGAGGTGGCGCTGACCGGGGACAACCCCCCGGTCCGGCTCTACGACACCTCCGGCCCCGGATCCGAGCCGGAAGTGGGGCTGCCGCCGCTGCGCGGACCGTGGATCGCCGCCCGCGGGGACGTCGCCCCGGTGCGCGGCGCCGGCACCCCGCTGGCCGGCGTGGACGGTCGCCGGCCCACGCAGCTCGCGTACGCCCGGGCCGGGATCGTCACGCCGGAGATGGAGTTCGTGGCGATCCGGGAGGGGGTCGCGCCGGAGTTCGTCCGGGACGAGATCGCGGCCGGGCGGGCCGTGCTGCCGCTCAACGTCAACCACCCGGAGTGCGAACCGGCGATCATCGGCAAGGCTTTCCTGGTCAAGGTCAACGCCAACATCGGCACCTCGGCCGTGACCTCCTCGGTCGCCGAGGAGGTGGAGAAGCTCACCTGGGCCACCCGGTGGGGCGCGGACACCGTGATGGACCTGTCCACCGGAAAGCGGATCCACGAGACCCGCGAGGCGATCGTGCGGAACTCGCCGGTGCCCATCGGCACCGTCCCGATCTACCAGGCGCTGGAGAAGGTCGGCGGCGACCCGGTGAAGCTGAGCTGGGAGGTGTTCCGCGAGACGGTGGTCGAGCAGGCCGAGCAGGGCGTCGACTACATGACCGTGCACGCCGGGGTGCTGCTGCCGTACGTGCCGCTCGCGGTGGACCGGGTGACCGGGATCGTCTCCCGCGGCGGCTCCATCATGGCGGCCTGGTGCCTGGCGCACCACGAGGAGAACTTCCTCTACACCCACTTCGAGGAGCTGTGCGCGCTGCTCGCGCGCTACGACGTGACGTTCTCCCTCGGCGACGGGCTGCGGCCCGGCTCGATCGCGGATGCCAACGACGAGGCGCAGTTCGCCGAGCTGCGCACCCTGGGCGAGCTGACGAAGGTCGCCTGGGCGTACGACGTGCAGGTGATGATCGAGGGCCCCGGCCACGTGCCCATGCACAAGATCAAGGAAAACGTGGACCTCCAGCAGGAGTGGTGCCACGAGGCCCCGTTCTACACGCTCGGCCCGCTGACCACCGACATCGCCCCCGCGTACGACCACATCACCTCGGCCATCGGCGCCGCGATGATCGGCATGTTCGGCACCGCCATGCTCTGCTACGTCACCCCGAAGGAACACCTCGGGCTGCCCGACCGGGACGACGTGAAGGCGGGCGTGATCGCGTACAAGATCGCGGCGCACGCGGCCGACCTGGCCAAGGGGCACCCCGGGGCGCAGGCCTGGGACGACGCGCTCTCCAAGGCCCGCTTCGAGTTCCGCTGGGAGGACCAGTTCAACCTCGCGCTGGACCCGGAGACCGCCCGGTCGTACCACGACGCCACGCTGCCGGCGGAGCCGGCGAAGACCGCGCACTTCTGCTCGATGTGCGGGCCGAAGTTCTGCTCCATGAAGATCACGCAGGAGCTGAAGGACTACGCGGCGCGCGGCATGAAGGACAAGTCCGAGGAGTTCGTGGCCGGCGGCTCGCGGGTCTACCTGCCGCTCGCCTGAGCGCCGCCGGGGCCGGGCCGCTGGTCGGCCCGGCCCGCGGCCTCAGTCGCGGTGGTGCCGGCCGGTGCGCAGCGACCGTGCGTCGTCCGCGTTGTCGTCCGAGGCGAGGCCGGCGACCCAGTCGACGTACTCCTCGTCCTGCGCGGCGAGCGGCTCGCCGTCACGGTCGACCTCGCCCGGCTCGCCGCCCTTACCCCGGTTGCGCCGGAACAGGCTGCGCCGGGCCTTCGACTTCCCGCCGGCCGCCTCGGGGCTCGCTTCGGGCCCGGACACGTCGGCGTGCCGGCCACCGGGCGCGCTGCCGGCCGCCTGCGGCGGCAGAGCGTCCCAGGCTGGAAGGACAGGGCCGGCGGCCTCGGCGGCCTCGGCGGTTCCGTCGGTGGCGCCGGTGGTCTGCGGGACGGGACCGCTGGTCTCCGGAGCCCGGCGGACGGAAGCCGTCGTCTCGGGGCCCTGGTCGGTGGTGTCGGTGTTCTCCGGGACCGGGCCGGTGGGGGCGCGCGCCTCGTCGGCCGGCTCCGCACCGGTCGACGGGATGCGCGCGGTGGCCGTCTCCGAAGCGGTGGCCGCCTCCGAAGTGGTCGAGATGCTTCCGTCCGGCTGAGATGCGCTGCCCGGCGTGTTCGCGCCCGGCTGGACGGTGGCGTCGTCCCGCCTCCTTCGGGCCCGCACGGAGGTGCCGTCGGGTCCGGTGGCGGCGGGCTCGGCCGTGGTGTCCGCTGTGGTCGCGGTCGGCTCGGCGGTGCGGTCCGATGTGGCGGTGGTCGGCTCGGGTGCCTGATCCGGGACGGCCCGGGTCGTCCGCGGCTTGCGGGTGCGCTTCGCGCGGCCGGCCGGAGCCGGTGCGGCCGCGGTGGACTCGCCGGCCTCGGCCGCTGCCTCGGCGCCGGGGACGCCCGCCTGCGTGGGGTCGCCCGCCAACCGAGCCGACGACGGGGCGTCGTCCGTCGGTCGGGGCGAGGGCGTCGAGGCGGCCCGGGCCCGCCGGGATCGCGTCGCCCGCGTCGGAGCCGTCTCGGTCGCCGGCTCCGGGGAGCCGGGTCCGGCCACCTCGCGTTCCGCCGCAGCCGCCGGGGCCGCCGCTTCCGGCCGGTCCGGCGCCGGGCGCGGCGCGACGGGCGGAGCCGGCGCCCGACCGGTGGCCCTCGTGGCCTCGGCGTGCGGTGCCGCCGGCTCCGTGGTCGGCGCGGGCCGCGTGGCCGGGTCCGGCGAGACGGACGGTGCCTTGGTCCGGCCGGTCGCCCTCGGGGCCTCGGCGTGCGCTGTCGCCGGGGCGGACGTGACCGGCTCCGGGTCGGCCGGCGGGGTCGGGCGGCCGGCGGCGAGCACGTCGATGGCCGAGGTCCGCCGGCCCGGGGGAGGCGACCCGGGCAGCTGATTGAGGCTGGTGTCCTCGGACGGCCGGTCCGGACGCGGGACGTCCGAACCCTGCTCCGGGGAGAAGGTCGGCATCCCCGCGTCGAACCGCTGGCCGTGCGGAGTCACCTCGTGGGCCACGCCCGGCGCCACGTCGGCCGTCGCGGACGGGCCGTCCGGGTCCAGCTCCGGGGCCAGGTGCCGCCCCCTGAGCCCGTCCGTCGGGCCGGGCCGCGCCGTGATGCTGTCCGTCGTGTCGGGCCGCGCCGTGGTCCGGTCCGTCGTGCCGGGACGCGCCGTAGAGCCCGGCTCGGGGGCCGGACGGTCCGCATCGTGCGCGTCCGGGGCCGGGTCGGTCGCCCCACCCGCGGCGGCGGAGGAAGGTGCCGCGTCGAATCGGCGCCGGACCGGATCCGGCCGGGTGGCCTCGCGCTCGCCGGCGAAGCCCGACCCGTGCACCGGGGTCGGTGCGTCCCGGTCCACCGGACGCTCGGGGCCCGGGCGACCGGGGGGCCGGCCGGTCAGCCCGGCCGGCACGGGCGCCGGGGTGAGCCCCCCGGCTTCCGCCCACCGGGACTGGCCGGAAGCCGGGGG
>NZ_WBKT01000179.1 GCF_008868175.1 Micromonospora sp. AMSO31t | reverse complement strand
TACGACTTCTGCGGCGGCTCCCGGATCCGCAAACCGGCCCGGGGCGCACCGGCGGGTCGGACTCGAAGAGCATCGCCGGCACGATCAGGGCGAGGGCCACGCCGACCGCGACGGTCCGCCGGCCGCCGGGGAGCAGCGTGGAGACCCGGGCCTGGGCCGGGGTGAGCACGGCCGGCCGGGCCGGCCGCGCCGCCTCGTGCTCCGCGATCAGCTCGTCGAGCTGGGCGACGACCGCGGCGCGCTGCTCGATGGCGTCGGCGAAGGCCAGGGTGAGCTTGAACCGGAAGTCGGCCACCGCGCCGGTGGGCAGGAGCAGACCGGAGGTACGCCGCCGGTCGAGCACCTGGATGAGCGTGACCGGCGCGCCCGGGTCGTGGGACAGCCCGGTCATCCGCCCGTACGTCCAGTCGCGCCGGCCCCGGCCGCCGAGCAGGACGAGGCGCCGGTTGGTGAGCACGGCGAGGCCGGCGTCGACGACCTTGACCCCTTCGGGGCGGCGCGGGCGCAGCACGGGCGGTTCCGGGTCGACGGTCAGCTCGGGGGCGGGCAGCACGGCGGTGTGCCGCACCTCGACCAGTTGCGCGGCCGGCAGTGTCCAGAAGACCACCTCGCCGGGGCCCAGCTCCATGGGCAGGCCGGCGCCGGCCTCGGTCGAGCCGTGGAAGGACCCGGCGAGGGTACGCAGCCGCCGCAGCTCGTCGTCGCGGCGTCGCCACGCCTCGTCGGCGGCGCGGAAGGCGCGCTGCCGCCGGTCGTTCTGCCGATGCGCCCACCGGTAGCGCCATGTGGAACCCGTCGAATCAGTCATCGCCACGCCGACTCCTCCGCCGCGCGAGCCCACCAATCGGGGTGTCATTCATGTCAACTGCGTCGCGGGGGTGGCAAGACACGCGCAAGTCGCCGAATTGACCGAAAGGGTGATTGCGCGACACGTTAGGCGGAATCCTCGGCGTCCCGTGGCCGCGCCCCGGGCGGCGTCGCTTCGCCGTGCGAGGGGGTCGGTGCGTCGGTAACGTCAGCCGCAGGGCGGGACGCGCGGCGACCCCCGGCACGCGAGGAGGTGCACGGTGGGCGACCCGGCCGTCGTGGTGGGGGTGGACATCGGCACCACCAGCACCAAGGCGGTCGCGTACGACACCGGGGGCCGGCAGCTCGCCACCCACTCGATCGGTTATCCCCTCGAAGAGCCGCAACCCGGGTACGCCGAGCAGGACCCGGTGCGGATCTTCGACGCGGTCGTCGGGTCGATCCGGGCGGTGGTCGAGGAGCTGCGCCGGCCGGTCGCCGGCCTGTCGTTCAGCACCGCCATGCACAGCCTCATCGGGCTGGACGCCGACGGCATCCCGCTCACCCCGTCGGTGACCTGGGCCGACTCGCGGGCCAGCGCGCAGGCCGAACGGCTGCGCGCCGTGCCCTCCGGGCTGGCCATCCACCGGCGCACCGGCACGCCGGTGCACCCGATGGCGCCGCTGCCCAAGCTGGTCTGGTTCGCCGAGCAGCAACCGAAGCTGCACGAGCGGGTCGCGCACTGGGTGAGCATCAAGGACTACGTGCTGCTGCGGCTGGCCGAGGCGCTGGTCACCGACCACTCGGTCGCCTCCGCCACCGGGCTCATGGACATCCACCGGCTGGTCTGGGACGCCGAGGCGCTCCGCATCGCCGGGATCACCGAGGAGCAGCTTCCGCAGCTCGTCCCCACCACCCACGTGCTGCCCGGCCTGGCCGCCGGGGCGGCCCGGGCCACCGGCCTGCCCGCGGACACCCCGGTCGTGGTGGGCGCCGGCGACGGGCCGCTGGCGAATCTGGGGCTCGGCGCGGTGCATCCCGGCGAGGTGGCCTGCTCGATCGGCACCAGCGGCGCCATGCGGGTGATGGTGGAACGCCCCGGCGTCGACCCGCTCGGCGGCGTCTTCTGCTATGCCCTGACCGAGCACCGCTGGGTGGTCGGCGGGGCGATCAACAACGGCGGGATCGTCCTCCAGTGGGCCAACGAGGCGCTGGCCCCCGAGCTGGGCGAGCACGCCGAGGAGGAGCTGCTCGACCTGGCCGCCCGGGCGCCGGTCGGCTCCGGCGGGCTGATCATGTTGCCGTACCTGCTCAGCGAGCGGGCGCCGCACTGGAGCGCGCTGCCCCGGGGCGCGTACGTCGGGCTGACCCACGGGCACGGCCGGGCGCACCTGGTGCGGGCCGCGCTGGAGGGCGTCTGCCAGCAGCTCGCCCTGGTCCTCGCCTCGGTGCGGGCGGCCGGCAACGAGGTCCGCGAGGTCCGCGCCAGCGGCGGTTTCGCCCGCAGCCCGCTGTGGCGGCAGATCCTCGCCGACGCGCTCGGCATGCCGGTGCGCTTCCCGGCCGGGCACGAGGGCTCCAGCTTCGGGGCGGCCCTGCTCGGCATGCAGGCGCTCGGCCTGATCGAGTCGATCGAGGTCGCCGCCGACCTGGTCCGGATCGAGGAGACGGTCCGCCCCGATCCCGCCTCCGCCGCCACGTACGCGGCCCTGCTGCCGCTCTTCTCCGAGCTGTACGACGCGCTCGTGCCGACGTTCGCGTCGCTGCGGCGGCTGGCCCCGAGCCTGCCGCCGGAGCCACCACCCACCGCTCCTCCCCAGTGATCGCCCGTCGCGGAGGCACGGACGACTACCGAAGGTCGTGATTGCCGTGGTCACACTGCTCGCCGCACCGGCGGAACCCCTCACGAACGCCGGTGACACCCAGCTCGTCATCGCCGCCCTGCTCGGCATCGCCGCGGTGGTGGTGCTCATCGCATGGGGCAAGGTGCACCCGTTCCTCGCGCTGATCCTCGGCGCGGCCGTGCTCGGCGTGGTCGCCGGGGTCAGCGCCGACAAGATCGTCACCTCGTTCAGCGGCGGGGTCGGCTCCACCGTCGGCGGCGTCGGCCTGCTGATCGCGCTCGGCGCGATGATCGGCGGCCTGCTCGCCGAGTCCGGCGGCGCGGACAGCATCGTCGAACGGGTGGTCGGCCGGGTCTCCGGCGGCGCGCTGCCGTGGGCCATGGCCGGGGTGGCCGCGCTGATCGGGCTCCCGCTCTTCTTCGAGGTCGGCGTGGTGCTGCTGGTGCCGATCGTGCTGCTGGTCTCCCGCCGGGTCGACGTGCCGCTGATCAAGATCGGGATCCCGGCGCTCGCCGGCCTGTCGGTGCTGCACGGGCTCGTGCCGCCGCACCCCGGCCCGCTGGTCGCGATCGACGCGCTCGGCGCCAACCTCGGCCAGACCCTGGCCCTGGGCCTGCTGGTGGCGATCCCCACGGTGATCATCGCGGGGCCGGTCTTCGGCAACTTCATCGCCCGCTACGTGCCGGCCACCGCCCCGGAGGCGCTGCTGCCCACCCGCCAGCCGCTCGCCGCCGGCGGGGACCGGCGGCCGACCCGCCCCGGCGAGGGCCGCCTCGACGCCGACGGCGACCTGGTCACCGAGGACGACCTGGTCAACCCGGGCACCGGCCGCCCCGGCGCGCCGATCGACGAGCCGGTGGGGCCGCGCGCCCGCCGCGAACCGGCGCTCTGGGCCGCCGTGGTCACCGTGCTGCTGCCCGTGGTGCTGATGCTGCTGCGGGCGATCGGCGAGCTGACCCTGGCCGAGGGCACCGGCGGCCGGAAGGCGCTGGACATCATCGGCACCCCGATCGTCGCGCTGCTGGCCGGCGTCATCTTCGCGATGATCTTCCTGGGCTACCGGACCGGGTTCAGCCGCGGCCAGGTCTCCGGATTCCTGGGCGGCTCGCTGCCGGCGATCGCCGGCATCCTGCTGATCGTCGCCGCCGGCGGCGGGTTCAAGCAGGTGCTGGTCGACGCGGGCGTCGGCAACCTGGTCGCGAACGCCGCCGAGGGCGCGAACCTGTCGCCGCTGCTGCTGGGCTGGCTGGTCGCGGTCGGCATCCGGGTGGCCACCGGCTCGGCCACCGTCGCCACCATCACGGCCGCCGGCATCGTGGCGCCGCTCGCGGCGACCCTCCAGGGCCCCGAGGTGGCCCTGCTGGCGCTGGCCATCGGCTGCGGGTCGCTGTTCTTCTCGCACGTCAACGACGCCGGCTTCTGGCTCGTGAAGGAGTACTTCGGGCTGACCGTCGGGCAGACCATCAAGACCTGGTCGGTGATGGAGACGATCATCTCGGTGGTCGGCTTCGCCGGCGTTCTCCTGCTCGACCTGGTCCTCTAGCGGCCGCCGCGTGAGCGGCATCGACCCGGCAGATTCCAGATCGACACCAGCTCGGCGGTGAGGCGGTATCCGGGTGGCCGGAACACCCACACCTGGCCGAGCTGGTGTGGATCCTGGGCGGCAGGGTCCGGCCACCCGGGTCACGGTCGGGTGAGCCGGGCGGCAGCCCGGCGCCGCCGGACCCGCCCACCTCCTAACCTCGCAAAGGTGAACAGAAGAGACATATCCCGCTCGCGTCGGCGCGTACCTGTGGGCCTCGTGGCGCTCGCGGCGGTGCTGGCGGTGGTCGCGGCGGCCGGGCCGGCGGCGGCCTCCGGGCCGCATCGGGAGCCGGAGGCGCCGCGGACCTGGCTCGTGTGGCTGGCCTTTCCCGGCGGGGTGTTCTCGGTGGACGCGGCCGCCCGGACCGTCCGCTACCGGGCCTGCGACGGCGACACCGGCCGCGTGGTCGACCCGGGCATGTGGGTCGACGGGCGGTCCGCGCACGGCCGGCTCACCGTCCGGGGTACGACCTACCGGTACGACGTCCCGCTGGTCGGGCGGGCCCCGGGGGAACTCGTGGTGGTGCCGCCCGACGGCCCGCCGCGCCGGCACCCGGGCGAGGTGGTCAGCAACCCGCTGCCGCCCACCGACCCGGTGGCCGGACGGGCGTTCCTGCCACTCACCCGTCCCCTGCAGCGGATCGTGGCGGCGGCCGGCACGACCGGCAACCTGGCCGGGGTGACCGTCCGCGACCTCTCCGGCCGCTTCGGCGGGCAGCAGGTCTCGGTCGACGGCCGGTTCCGGCCCAGGGCGGCCAGCGTGATCAAGTTGTGGATCGTGACCGAGCTGCTGCGCCGGGTCGGCTGCGGCCAGGTGTCGCTGGACCAGCGGGTGCTGGTGACCCGGGCCGACGTGGTCGGCGGCACCGGCCAGTTGCAGTTCGAGGAGATCCCGCAGCTGGCCAGCCTCTACAAGCTGGCCCAGTACACGATCAAGTACAGCGACAACACCGCCGCCAACGTGCTGATCAACTATCTGGGCGGCTTCGCCCCGGTGAACGCCCTGATCGACTCGATGAACCAGCGGGAGACGGTGCTCGCCCGCAAGTTCCTCGACGCCGAGGCCGTCGCCCGGGGCGAGGAGAACTACACCAGCCCGGACGACGTCATCTCGCTGCTCGGCGCGGTCTGGGACGCGCAGATCCTCGACCCGGCCTCCCGCGACCTGCTGATCGGGTTCATGCGGGAGCAGACCCTCAACACCAAGATCCCGGCCGCGCTGCCGCCCGGCACGCCGGTCGCGCACAAGACCGGCGACCTGCCCGACGTCTCCCACGACGTCGGCTACTACCTGATCCCCGGCGAGGAGACCGCCGTGGCGTTCCTGACCTCCGGCCCGCAGGCCACCGGCGACCAGGTCGTCCGGTGCCTGGCACGCGCCGTCTACGACTACGTGACCACGTCACCCGTGCCGGTCCGCCCGCGCTGACCGGGTCACGGCGCCTCGACGCCGGAGATGCGGAACCGGTGCACCTCGGCGCCGAGGATCATCGCCGCCTGCTCCCCGTCCGGGCCGGAGCCGCGGAAGTCGAGCAGTTGCTCGTCGGACTCCCACCGCTCGTAGACGTTGATCCGACCCGGCTCGACCAGGTCCGCGCTGACCGCGAAGTCCACGCAACCCGGCGCCGAGCGGGCCGCCCGGACGACCTCCGCGCACGAGGCCAGGTAGGCGTCCCGCTGGGCCGGGTCGACGTAGAGCGTGCCGGCGACGATGAACAACGTGACCTCCCGAGGCTGAGCCGTCCGGCCCATCCTGGCACCCGGGGCGGATCAGGCCCGGCTGATCGCGTTGGCGTGGATCGCCTCGTTCAGGTACGCGGCCAGCCCCGGCCGGATCTTCTCGAAGTACGCCGTGAACCGCGGGTCGGCCACGTACATGTCCGCGAGGCCGGTGTGGATCTCGTAGGAGCAGTCGTAGAACCACCGGGTGATGAGCTGCCGGTGCTCCTCGGCCAGCGCCATGGCCTCCGGCGAGTCGGCCGGAGCGCCCGACGCCATCAGCTCGGTGATCCGCCGCCCCCACTCCTCGTTCTCGGCCTTGTTGCGGAGCCAGTCCTCCTTCGAGTAGCGGGCCGCCCGTTCGGTCGACTGCCGGTACGCGTCGGTGCCGCCCCAGCGCCGCTCGGCCTCCTCGGCGTGCTCGTCCGGGTCGAAGTCCCCGAACACCTCGAAGCGCTCCTCCGGGGTGAGTTGAATGTCCAACTTTCTCGCCTCCATCGCGAGTTCGATCGCCGCGACCATGTCCCGCAGCTTCCCGATCCGCCCGCTCAGCAGCTCGTGCTGCCGGCGCAGGTGCGGCAGCGGGTCGCCGCCCGGGTCGTCGAGGATCTCGGCGATCTCCTCCAACGGGAACCCCAGCTCCCGGTAGGCCCGGATGAGCTGCAACCGTTCCAGGTCCGCGTCGTCGTAGCGGCGGTAGCCCGCCGCGGTGCGGCCGCTCGGCGAGAGCAGCCCGATCTCGTCGTAGTGGTGCAGGGTCCGGACCGTCACCCGGGCCGCCCGCGCCACCTGACCCACCGTGTACGCCATGGTTCCTCCCTTCCGCGACCAAGGCTCCCGCCTCCCGTTGCGTGAGGGTCAAGCCCGATTCTGCGGCCCGTGCGCCCCGCCCGGCACGAAACGGCGATCGCCCCCGGCCTCCCCGCGAGGGGTACGGGAGGCCGGGGGCGATCCGGGAGCCGGTCAGGTGGTGACCCGCTCCCTCTCCGGGGCGGCGAACGTCGCGCTGGCCGGGGTGCGGAAGGCGTGCACCAGGCCGGCGACCGAGAGCAGCAGGAGCAGCGCCGCGCCGAGGTACATGGCCAGGGCGCCCTGCCCGGCCTTGCGGCCGAACTCGCTGAACCCGTACGAGGTGAGCAGCAGGCCGCGCAGCGTCTCGCCCTTGAACACGGTCTCCCGCTGGGCGGTGACGTCGGCGAGTTGCTTCTGCAGGTCGGCCAGGTTGGCGGCCTTGGCCTGCTCGGCCTGGGCCACCTGCTCGCGCAGCGCGGTCTGCGGCGCGCCCAGGTCGGCGTACGTCCTGCCACCGCCGATCGACGTGAGGTGCAGGCCGATGTACTCGTTGGCGTAGCACTCGGCCTGCTTGCCGCTGGTGAGCGCCTGTCCGGCGTACTCGCGCAGGCAGTCCGACTTCTTCTCCTCGTCGCTCAGCTGGTCGGCCGGGGTGAAGCTGATGTGCTGGGCGGCGAGCTGGTCGTGCACGTAGCGGTTGGCGAAGTTGGCGTTCGTCGTCAGGACGACGCCGACGACGAGCAGCAGGACCGCGAGGCCCAGCCCGCCGATGCTGAACAACAGGTCGAGTGTCCGTCGCTTCATCTCTGGCTCCTGTATGGGTGGTGTCCTTCGTTGCCTGCCGACACCATCGTGGCGGTGAGCGGGGCACCGCCGGCAGGGCCGAATCCCCTGTCCTGTCCGGGACCTTCGACCCGGCGCCGGCCGGGCCGGTCAGCGGGCCGCGTCGACCGGGGCGAGCGTGTGGAGCAGCTCGGCCAGGGCGACGGGGCGGCCGTAGCGCCAGCCCTGGCCGTGCAGGCACCCGATGGCGGTCACCGCGGCGTGCTGGCTGCCGGTCTCCACACCCTCGGCCACCACGCCCAGGTCGAACGCGCCGGCCAGCCGGTTGACCATCTCCACCGTGGCGTACGCCCGCGCGTCGTCGGCGTCGAGGCGGGCGACGAAAGACTGGTCGATCTTCAGCTCGGTGGCCGGGATCCGGTGCAGGTAGCTCAGCGACGAGTAGCCGGTGCCGAAGTCGTCGATGGCGATGCCGACCCCGAGGTCGCGGAGCTGCGTCAGCCGGTCGAGCACCGCCTCGCTCCCCTCGATGAGCGCCGACTCGGTGAGTTCCAGGGTGAGCGCGCGGGGCGGCAGGCCGGCCACGCCGACGGCCTCGGTGACCGTGGCGATCAGGTCGGGCCGGCGCAGGTGGGCGGCGGAGATGTTGACCGCCACGGTGACCTCGGGGGACCGCTCGCGCCAGGTGGCTGCCGCCCGGCACGCCTCGTGGATGACCCACCGGTCGACGGCGAGGATCAGTCCGGTCTCCTCGGCCAGCGGCAGGAACCGCGCTGGGGGGAGCACCCCGAGCCGGGGGTGCCGCCAGCGCACCAGCGCCTCGGTGCTGCGTACGGCGCCGGTGGACAGGTCGACGATGGGCTGGAACTCCATGAGCAGTTGCCCCTCGTCGACCGCGCGGCGCAGATCGGCGATCAGCTCGGCCCGGGTCACCGCCGACTCCCGCAGCTGCGGCGTGCAGGTCCGGTACGCGGACTTGCCGGCCGCCTTCGCCGCATACATGGCGATGTCGGCGTCGCGGAGCAGGTCGGTGTGGGAGGCGTGCTGCGGGCCGTACTCGGCGATGCCGATGCTGGCCGAGGGGTGCACGCCCAGGTCCTCCTCGCCGGGCAGCGGTTCGAGGGCGGCGAGGAGCCGGACGGCGAGCCGCTCGGGCGGCACCGGCCGGTCCCCGGCGACCAGCACGGCGAACTCGTCGCCGCCGAGCCGCGCGATCATCCCGTCGGGGCCGGTCGCGTCCCCCATCCGCTCGGCGATGGTGCTCAGCAGCCGGTCCCCGGCGGCGTGCCCGAAGCGGTCGTTGACCTGCTTGAACCCGTCCAGGTCGAGGAGCAGCACGGCGACCGGGCCGCCGTCGCGCAGGGCGCGGCGCAGCCGCCGGGTGAAGGTCAGCCGGTTGGGCAGGCCGGTGAGCTGGTCGGAGTACGCGAGCCGGCGCAGCCGGGCGACCAGCCGCAGGTTCTCGTTGGCGGCCAGCCCTTGGCGCAGCGCGAGCACCCCGAGCAGCGTCATCATGCCGATGAAGATCAGGTGCGGGGTCTGCCCGGTGGGCCGGCGGGCGAGCACCACGGCGACGATCGCGCCGCCCACCGGCAGGTAGGGCAGGGCGACCCGCCACCACGGCGGTAGCGGCGACTCGCCGGTCTCTTCCTCCTCCGCGCAGGTGGGCGGCGGCGGGTACCGGGTGGCGAGGCCCATCAGCAGGTAGCTCAGCGGCCAGCAGACGTCGATCGGTTGACCGGGGGCGTAGCTGTCGTGCGCGACGAGGGAGACGTAGACGGCGTCGGCGGCGGCCCGGGTGGCCAGGCCGGCCCCGATCAGGGTGAGCGCCCGCCACACGGGACGCGGCGGCCCGGCGACCGCCACCAGGATGGTGAGCTGCATCAGGTCGAGCATCGGGTAGAGCAGCCCGAAGGTGCGCAGCGGATCGGCCAGGTCGGCGGCGGCGAGGTCGCGGAACACGACCACCCAGCCGATGGGGATGAGGGCCAGCGCGACGATCACCCCGTCGAGCAGGGTGCGGGCCTGCCCGATGAGGCTGCGCGGGGCGGCCATGGAGCAGAGCAGCGCGGCGGTGCCGGTGACGATGCCGGCGGTGAACAGCGCACCGACCAGCGGGGTGTGCGGCAGGTCGTTCCCGCCGACCCGCTCGACCGTCCACACCGTCCGGCCGAGCGCCGCGAGGGCCATGGTGGCCGCGAGCAGCACCCAGAACCGGCGCAGCGGGGCCGGGTGCCGCCGGGCCACGCCGGTGCAGGCCACCGCCGCCCAGGTCGACACCGCCACCGCGCCGAGGTCGCTGACCAGGGCCCCGCCCGGCAGGCCGGCGACCAGCCACACCGCTTCCCCGAGTACGACGAGGGCGGCCGCGACGAGCCCGACACGGCCGGAGAGCGGGCGACGGGCCGGTGCCACGGCGGCGAGGCTCACGTGCTGCTGGGGGACAACGATTCGCTCCGGCTTTCTCTCGGACGTGCACTCGCGTCGATGACGACCGGTTGCGGACGGCGAACGGCGCAAGCCTAGTCAGCCCTCGGTGCCGCCGCCAGAGCCGATCGGCGGCGGTCACCGCCCCGGCGGGCCGACGTGTTCCGGGCCGCGGCGACGGTAGAGGGAGACCAGGACGCCGTAGCGGGGCTGGTCCGGTCCGGCCTCCTCGGCCTCGCTGACGAGCGCGTCCAGGGTGGACCGGAGCCGCTCGGCCTGGGCCGGGGTGAGCCGCAGCTGGCGCAGGTGCAGCAGGGGGTCGGGGTCGCCGGCCAACTCCTCGGCGACCGCGCCGAACAGTGCGCCGGTGGCGCCGGGGTCGGCGGTCTCGCCGACCAGGCGACGGAACGCCCGCTCGTGGTACTGCTCGGTGCCGCCGCGGACCTGGCGGGTGTGCGCGACCCGGACCATGCCGGCCTCGGTGAGCACCTTGAGGTGGTGGGCGACGGTGCCCTTGGCCGCGCCGAGCGCGGTGGCGAGCTGGCTGATGGTGGCCGGCCCGGACCCGAGCGCGAAGAGCAGCCGGTGCCGGAACGGATGGGCCAGCGCCTTGAAGTGAGCCGGGGTGCGGACCTCCAGCTCGGTCTCGTGGTTCACCGCTAAAGCGTCCAATTCTCTTGACGCTTTGTCAACCGGCCTGCTCTACTCGGGACATGCATCAGGATGAGATCACCGACATCGTCGAGCGGGCCGCGAAGCTCGTCGCCGAGCAGTACGTGTTTCCCGAGGTGGCCGGCCGGATCGCCGCCCACCTCGGCGACCGGCTCCGGGCGGGGGCGTACGCGGGAGCGGCCGACCCGGCGGCCCTCGGCGCGCTGGTCACCACCGACCTCCAGGCGGCCAACAGCGACCTGCACCTGCGGCTCAAGCACCACGAGACCCCCCTTGCCGACATCGCCGACGACCCGGCCGAGGTGCAGTTCGTCCAGCTCGCCGCGCGGACCATGGGCGGCGTGGCCCGGGTGGAACGGCTGCCCGGCAACGTGGGGCTGCTGGAGATCGCGCCCTACCTCTTCCCCCCGCAGCTCGCCGGCGACCTCGTGATCGCCGCGCTACGGCTGCTCGCCGGCACCGACGCGCTCCTGCTCGACCTGCGCGGCAACCGGGGCGGCAGCCCCGACATGGTGGCCCTGGTCTGCGGCTGGTTCTTCGCCGAGCCGACCCACCTGCACACCATGCACGAGCGGGCCGGGACCACCCACCAGTACTGGAGCGCTGCCTGGCTGCCCGTGCCCCGCTACGCGCCCGACAAGCCGGTGCTCGTGCTGACCGGCCCCGAGACCTTCTCCGGCGGCGAGGAGCTGGCGTACGACCTCCAGCAGTTCGGCCGGGCCACCGTGGTCGGCGAGCGGACCCGGGGCGGGGCGCACCCGCGGGTCGGGCACCGGCTGCACCCGCACCTGGAGCTGGCCGTGCCGGTGGCCCGGCCGGTCAACGCGGCGAGTGGCACCAACTGGGAGGGCTGCGGGGTCGCCCCCGACGTCGAGACGCCGGCCGGGGCGGCGCGCGACGTCGCGTACCGGAAGGCCTTGGAGGCCCTGCTGGCGGCGGACGCGGCGCGGCCGACGGCGGCCGAGGCGCGCGAGGCCCTGGCCGCGCTCGGCTGACGCGCGACCAGCGTCAGGACCAGTCCTCGGCCGGGGCGTCGGGGGCGGGTGCC
>NZ_WBKT01000178.1 GCF_008868175.1 Micromonospora sp. AMSO31t | reverse complement strand
GTTGGGGGTGGTGGGTCAGCGGGTGTGGTAGTTGGGCGCCTCGACGGTCATCTGGATGTCGTGCGGGTGGCTCTCCTTGAGGCCGGCCGCGGTGATCCGGATGAGCTGGCCGCGCTGGTGCAGCTCGGCGATGCTCTCGGCGCCGGCGTAGCCCATGGCCAGCCGCAGCCCGCCGGTGAGCTGGTGGGCGACCTGGGCGAGCGGACCGCGGTAGGGCACCTGGCCCTCCACGCCCTCGGGGACCAGCTTCTCGTCGTTGGTCACGTCCTGCTGGAAGTAGCGGTCCTTGGAGTAGGACTTCGCCTGGCCGCGCGACTGCATGGCGCCGAGCGAGCCCATCCCCCGGTAGGCCTTGTACTGCTTGCCGTTGATGAAGATCAGCTCGCCCGGGCTCTCCTCGCAGCCGGCCAGCAGGCTGCCGAGCATCACGGTGTCGGCGCCGGCCACCAGGGCCTTCGCGATGTCGCCGGAATACTGGATGCCGCCGTCGCCGATCACCGGGACGCCGGCCGGACGGCCCGCCCGGGCGGCCTCCATGATCGCGGTGATCTGGGGGACACCCACGCCGGCCACGATCCGGGTGGTGCAGATGGCGCCCGGGCCGACGCCCACCTTGATGCCGTCGGCGCCCGCGTCGACCAACGCCTTGGCGCCCGCGTAGGTGGCGATGTTGCCGCCCACGATGTCGATGCCCACGTCCTTCTTGAGCCGGGCGACCATCTCCAGCACGGCCCGCTGGTGGCCGTGGGCGGTGTCCACGATGAGGACGTCCACCCCGGCGTCGACCAGGGTGCGGGCCCGCTTGTACGCGTCCTCGCCCACGCCGATCGCGGCGGCCACCCGGAGGCGGCCGGCCTCGTCCTTGGTGGCGTCCGGGTACTGCTCGCTCTTGGTGAAGTCCTTGACCGTGATCAGCCCGCGCAGCTTTCCGGCCTCGTCGACGATCGGCAGCTTCTCGACCTTGTGCCGGCGCAGCAGGTCGAGGGCCTCGTCCTTGCGGACGCCGACCGGGGCGGTGATCAGCGGGGTGTGGGTCATGATCTCGCGGACCGGGGTGGCCGGGTCGGAGACGAAGCGCATGTCCCGGTTCGTGACGATGCCGACGAGCTGTCCCTGCCCGTCGACCACCGGGACGCCGGAGATGCGGTAGCGGCCGCAGAGGGCGTCGACCTCGCGGAGGGTGTCGTCCGGGCTGGCGGTCACCGGGTTGGTGATCATGCCGGACTCGGAGCGCTTGACCAGGTCGACCTGAAGCGCCTGGTCCTCCACGGAGAGGTTGCGGTGCAGCACGCCGATGCCGCCCTGGCGGGCCATGGCGATCGCCATCCGCGCCTCGGTGACGGTGTCCATGGCGCTGGACAGCAGCGGGACGTTCAATTCGATGCGGCGGGTGAGCCGGGTGCGGGTGCTCACCCGGCTCGGCACCACGTCCGACTCGCCCGGCTGGAGGAGCACGTCGTCGAAGGTCAGCCCGAGCGGCACCACCCGGGCCGAGCCCGCGGGCAGCTCGGGCAGATGGCCGCCCAGCTCACCGCCGTCGCGGCCGGCCGGGATCTCGGTGCTGGGCGAATTCTCCACGATTGCTCCCCTGAGCTGGTCGGACGGGCTGCAGCGAGGCGGCGCGCGCGGGCACCGGCGCACGCCGGCATGACGGCGCGTCGCTTCATCGTACCCATTGAGCTGGGCCGCCTCCGGCAGCGGCGGCCCCGGGTCGGCGGCGCCACAGGGAGCCGCCGGGGCGGACTTTCCGGCGCGACGGGGACTACGGTGAGGGGGTGCACGACGAGCCCATCGACCCGTTCAACGGCGACCCGGCCGATCCGGCTGCCGGTCTGCACGACCCGCGCGAGGATGACCCGCTCGACCCGCTGACCGAGATCGAGCGGCAGGACGTCCTCGAGGATCTTGCCGACCTGGAGATCTACCAGGCCCTGCTGCAGCCGATCGGCGTCCGCGGCCTGGTCATCGAGTGCGAGGACTGCCGCGAGCCGCACTACTTCGACTGGGACCTCCTCCGCGGCAACCTGCGCCACCTGCTCGACTCGGGGCGGCCCCGGGTGCACGAGCCGGCCTACGACCCCGACCCGGACCACTACGTGAGCTGGGACTACGCCCGCGGCTACGCCGACGGCGTGCACGACACCCTCACCGAGGGCACCGACGACTCCGCCGAGGAGTGAGCGGCCCGCTCAGGCCACCAGGCCGGCGCGGAAGCCCGCGGCCACCGCGTGCGCCCGGTCGCGCGCGCCGAGCTTGCGGAACAGCCGGCGCGCGTGCGTCTTGACGGTGTCCTCCGAGACGAACAGCTCCCGCCCGATCTCCGCGTTGCTCTTTCCCTCGGCCATGCCGAGCAGCACCTGAAGCTCACGCTCCGTGAGGCCGACCGCGCTGCGCGGGGTGCGCGCCGGCCGCTGGGGACCGCCCGCCGGCGCCGGCTCCGCCTCGGCCGCCGCCGGGTCGGCCGGGTCCTCGCCGCGCTGCACCGGGACCACCGTGGGGCCGCCACCGGGACCCTCCGCGGAGCCCGCCGGCCAGGTGGCCCCGGCCGGGGTACGCCCCGGCGCGGCCGACCGGGCCGGCCCACCGACCGCCGCGGCGTCCCGGGCCGGGTCGGTGACCCGGTGCCGGTTCGTGCGCCCGGGGGCGGAGAGCAGCAGTAGCGCCTTGGCTACGGCGCTGGTCAGGTCGTGGTCGGCATTCTGGATGAGGCCTCGCGCCCCGGCGCTGATGGTGGCCGCCGCGGCCTCCGACTCCTCGGCGCCGAGCAGCAGCACGGCGGCCTGCGGGGCGCGGGCGAGCACCCGGCGGACGAAGCCGGCGCTGTCCGGCCGGGTGAGGGCGGTGTCGGCGAGCACCACGTCGACCTGACGCTCGGCGAGCCGCAGCATCACCTCGGGATCGGAGACGGCCGTCCGGAGCACGCCCGACAGCCCGAGCCGCGCCGCCGCGGAGGTCAAATGCTGGGCCGCGAGTGGTGTCCGAACGCACACGAGAACGCTACGCACAGTGGTCTCCTCTCCGCCTCAGAGCAGACCACGACGGGGTGTGCTCGGGAGGAGGTTCCGGGCAATCATCCGAACTTTTCCGGCAGATGGGGCATATGCCGCCGACTGTCCGAGGTTTTCGATCACAGATGTGTGAGCGCGGGAAAGCCCGGGTACCGAGGGGTCACTCCGGAAACGGTGTCCCGCGCGGACCACCGCACCGGTAGGAGCTGGCCACGAAGATTCTCCGCGGTGCCGCGCGGGAGGAGGGGTGCTGATGTCGAACGTACGCAGGCTGCCCGGACCCATTGTCGACCTCTGGGACTGGCAGCGGCTCGGTGCCTGCCGCGGGCGGGACAGCGCCCAGTTCTTCCACCCGGACGGCGAGCGCGGCTCGTCGCGGCTGCGCCGCGAGTCCGGCGCCAAGGCCGTCTGCCGCGCCTGCCCGGTGCGCGCCGAGTGCGCCGCGCACGCCCTCTCCGTCCGCGAGCCCTACGGCGTGTGGGGCGGCTTCAGCGAGTCGGAGCGGCTGCGGCTGCTGGCCCTCGGCTGGGAGGACCTGGCCGACCGCCGGCAGGCCCGGGTGGACGTCGCCCGGCTGGAGGCCCGCCTGGGCCGGCCGCACAAGTCCACCGTCCCGGACCAGCGCAAGGTCGCCTGACCGCCACACCGACCACACCGACGCCGCGCCCGGACCCCGGGCGCGGCGTCGCGTGCCGCCCGGACCGCCGTCGGGCGCCCCGCGCGGAGCCGGCGCTCTCTCCGTCAGCACCTTTCGAGCTGACATCACCAACGACTCGACCCCGGGGTGACCCGCCCACCACCGAGCCCGCCGGACGCGACGCCCACGCCCACCCGGCCCGGGTCCGACGCCCACCGGAACGGGCAACGGTGAGTCGTCCGCGACACCAGCTCGAACGGCGGTCCGAACCTGAGTCCGCCCCGCCGGAGCAGGAGACCCGCCTCAGCCGACGGTGACCGGGACGGTGTGCCAGCCGGTGGCGCCGTCCGGGGCGACCGGCCGCCGCTGCTCGGGCTGCGTCTGCCCGGCCGAGTCCGTGGCCCGGACCTGGAGGGTGTGGTCGCCCGGGGTGGCGTCCCACCGCCACGACCACTGCACCCAGGTGTCCACCGAGACCGTCGGAGCGAGGGTCGCCTCCCGCCAGGGGCCGCCGTCGACGCGTACCTCGACCCTGCGGATGCCCCGGTGCTGGGCCCAGGCCACCCCGGCGACCGTGACCGGGCCGGCGGTGAGCGGGTTGCGCCGGCGCGGCGTGTCGATCCGCGACTGCGTCCTGATCGGCCCCTGCGCCGACCACCCGCGCGGCACCCAGTACGCGTCGAAGTCCGCGAAGCTGGTCAGCTCCAGCTCGGTCACCCACTTGCAGGCCGAGACGTACCCGTAGAGGCCGGGCACCACCATCCGCACCGGGAAGCCGTGCTCCACCGGCAGCGGCTCTCCGTTCATGCCGACCGCGAGCAGCGCGTCCCGCCCGTCCCGCAGCACCGCTGTGGGGGTGCCGCAGGTCCAGCCGTCGACCGAGCGGCCGACCACCTGGTCCGCCCCCTCCTCCGGCTGCGCCTCGTCCAGCAACTCCTTGATCGGCACGCCCAACCAGCGGGCGTTTCCGATCAGGTCCCCGCCCACCTCGTTGGAGACGCAGGCCAGGGACGAGACTCCGGCCGGGGGCGGCGTGGGCCCGGACGGCGTCGGCCCGGATGGTGTGGGCCCGGACGGCCCTGGCTCCGGCGTGGCCGGCGACGTGCGCGGCCTGGCGCCCTCTCCGAGCGGACCGGCCACGAAGGCCCAGAGCGTGAGCGCCCCCAGCCCGCCGCCGACCAGGGAGGGCAGCGCGTCGAAGGCGTCCGCGCCGGCGCGGGTCAGCGCGGCGGCCACCCCGAGGGCGGCGAACGCGGCGATGCCGGCCAGGCCGATCCGGAGCCGCCGGGCCGCCAGCACGCCGATCAGCGCTGCGATGGCGGCCAGCAGCACCGCGGTGCCGACCAGGAGCGCGACCTTGTCGTGCGTGCCGAAGACCGCGATGGCGAACTGCTTGAGCGGCTCGGGAACCACGTCGACGACCAGCCCGCCGACCGCGATGAGCGGGGCGGACCGGGGGCCGGTGAGGACCGCCACCGGTTCGGCGACGCCGATCGCGACGCCCGCGGCGGTCGCCCCGGCCAGCGCGGCCTGACCGCGCGACATGTTGCTCACGGCGACCAGTCTCGTCGGTCGGGGCGGGCGACCGCCAACCTCGTCACCGTTCCGTAAGCGGATACGGGTCAGGCCGTACGACTCGGGATCAGAAGCCCGGGCCGTGCTGGTGGCCGTGCCCGTGGCCGTGACCGTGACCGGCGTCGGCCGGCTCGGCCTTCTCCGGCTTCTCCACCACCAGGCTCTCGGTGGTGAGCAGCAGGCCGGCGATCGAGGCGGCGTTGGTGACCGCGTTGCGGGTCACCTTCACCGGGTCGAGGATGCCGGACTTGACCAGGTCGACGAACTCGCCGGTGGCGGCGTCGAGGCCGTTGCCCCACTCCTTGCCGGCGACCTTCTGCACCACCACGTAGCCGTCGTGGCCGGCGTTCTGGGCGATCCAGCGCAGCGGCTCGACCAGTGCCTTGCGCACGATCGAGACGCCGACCTTCTCGTCACCGGTGAAGCCCAGGTCGTCGTCGAGCACCGACCGGATCTGGGCCAGGGCGGCGCCGCCACCCGGGACCGTGCCCTCCTCGACCGCGGCCTTGGTCGCGGCGATGGCGTCCTCGATGCGGTGCTTGCGCTCCTTCATCTCGACCTCGGTGGCCGCGCCGACCTTGATCACCGCGATGCCGCCGGAGAGCTTCGCCAGCCGCTCGGCCAGCTTCTCCCGGTCCCACTCGGAGTCCGAGGCCTCGATCTCCTTGCGGATCTGGGCGACCCGGTCGGCGACCTCGGCGGACTGGCCGCCACCGTCGACGACCGTGGTGTTCTCCTTGTCGACCACGACGCGGCGGGCGGTGCCGAGCACCTCCAGGCCGACCTGGTCGAGCTTGTAGCCCAGCTCCGGGGCGACCAGCTCGGCGCCGGTCAGGATCGCCATGTCCTGGAGCATCGCCTTGCGGCGGTCACCGAAGCCGGGGGCCTTCACGGCGCAGACCTTGATGGTCTTGCGGATCGCGTTGACCACCAGCGTGGACAGGGCCTGGCCCTCGACGTCCTCGGCGACGATGAGCAGCGGCTTGTTGTTCTGGAGGACCTTCTCCAGCAGCGGCAGCAGCTCCTCGATCGCCGAGATCTTCTGCGTGGTGATCAGGATGTACGGGTCCTCCAGGACCGACTCCTGCCCCTCCACGTCGGTGACGAAGTTCGGCGAGATGAAGCCCTTGTCGAACTGGAGACCCTCGGTCACCTCCAGCTCGGTGGTGAGGGCGGAGCCCTCCTCGACGGTGATGACACCGTCGCGGCCGACCCGCTCCATCGCCTCGGCGATCAGCTCGCCGATGGTGGCGTCCTGCGCGGAGATCGTCGCGACGTGCGCGATCGACTCCTTGTCGGCCACCTCGACGGCCCGGCCGAGCAGCGCCTCGGAGACCTTGGCGGCCGCCGCGTCGACGCCCCGCTTGAGGCCGGTCGGGTTGGCCCCGGCGGCCACGTTGCGCAGGCCCTCGCGCACCATGGCCTGGGCCAGCACGGTCGCGGTGGTGGTCCCGTCGCCGGCGACGTCGTTGGTCTTGGTCGCCACCTCCTTGACCAACTGCGCGCCGAGGTTCTCGTACGGGTTGGTGAGCTCGATCTCCTTGGCGATCGTCACGCCGTCGTTGGTGATCGTGGGCGCACCAAACTTCTTGTCCAGGACGACGTTGCGCCCGCGCGGGCCGAGGGTGACCTTGACCGCGTCCGCGAGGGCGTTGACACCGTGCTCCAGCAGGTGCCGGGCGTCGTCCGAGAAGCTCAGGATCTTCGCCATCTGTATCCCTTCGAAGCGACGTTGCCCCGGCCCGGCGAGCCGGACCGGGGCAACGACACTGATCGGTTGCTTACTTCTCGATGACCGCGAGGACGTCGCGGGCGGAGAGCACCAGGTACTCCTCGCCGGCGTACTTGACCTCGGTGCCGCCGTACTTCGAGTAGAGGACGGTGTCGCCGACCTTGACGTCGATCGGCACGCGGTTGCCCTTGTCGTCGATCCGGCCCGGGCCGACAGCGAGGACGGTGCCCTCCTGCGGCTTCTCCTTGGCGGTGTCGGGGATCACGATGCCCGAGGCGGTGGTGGTCTCGGCCTCGTTCGCCTGGACCACGATGCGGTCCTCGAGCGGCTTGATCGCAACCTTGGTCGCGGTAGTCACGGGCATACCCTCCTGGGGTACTTGGTGTCGTTGCCGGTCGGCATGCCGACCGGCGTCAATCTGCCACATGCCACCGGGCGGGGCCGTCGTCGCGGGTGCCGGTCCGCCTGGCGCTCAACCCCCGGACACCAGGGCCCGGGCGTTGGCACCCTCAGGGTGAGAGTGCTAATCGCAGGTTATTCCTCGGCTAGCACTCCGTCAAGGAGAGTGCCAACGCGCCGCGCCTCGTGTCGCGCACCCTCCCGGTCGAACCGCGTCGCCCGACGACGTGCGCCAGGGGTCCGGGCGGCCGCTCGGGAGGTGGCCGGGAGAATGCCCGCGTGGACCTGGAACAGTTCGCCGCCCTGCGTACCCCCGAGGGGTCGGCCGCGCTCGACGCGGCGGCGCGGGTGGCCGGCGGCGACCCGCTGACGGCGGCGGCGGCGCTCCGCTCCGCCGGGGTGCCGGCCGGTCTCGCGGCGGCGGCGCTGACCCAGGCCGAGCTGCGCCGGCGCGCGGTGCGCAAGTTCGGCCCGGCGGCACGTGGCATGTTCCTCACCCGGCCGGGCCTGGAGCAGGCCACCCGGGGGGTCGTGGCGCGGCGCCGCGCGGCACGCCTGCGCGCCGCGGGCGTGGCGACGCTGGCCGACCTGGGCTGCGGCCTCGGTGCCGACGCGCTCGCCGCGGCCCGCGCCGGCATCCGGGTGTACGGCGTCGAGGCCGACCCGCTGACCGCCGCGATGGCCGCCGCGAACGCCGAGGCGACCGGGCTGGCCGACCTGTTCACCGTGGAGTGTGGGGACGCCACGGCGTTCGACGTGAGCCGGGTCGACGGGGTCTTCTGCGACCCGGCCCGCCGGAAGGCCGGCACCGGCCGGCGGATCTTCGACCCGAACGCCTACTCGCCGCCCTGGGACTTCGTCACCGAGCTGGCCGAGCGGGTGCCGCGCACGGTCGTGAAGGTGGCGCCGGGGCTGGACCACGCGCTGATCCCGGCGGGCGCCGAGGCGGAGTGGGTGAGCGTCGACGGCGACCTGGTCGAGGCGGCGCTCTGGTGCGGCGCGCTGGCCGAGGTGCCCCGCCGCGCCACCGTGCTCCGCGAGAAGGAAGGGAACGTCAACGCCGGCCAGCTCACCGGCAGCGGCGACGCCGAGGCGCCGGTGGGCCGGCCCCGCCGATTCCTCTACGACCCGGACCCGGCGGTGGTGCGCGCGCACCTGGTCGCCGAGCTGGCCGGCGACCTCGACGCGACGCTGGCCGACCCGAGCATCGCCTACCTGTACGGCGACGAGGCGCGGCCGACGCCGTTCGCCCGCTGCCTGGAGGTCACCGACGTCCTGCCGTTCTCGCTGAAGCGGCTGCGCGCCCTGCTGCGGGAGCGCCGGGTCGGCCGGGTGGAGATCCTCAAGCGCGGCTCGGCGCTGGAGCCGGAGAAGCTGCGCCGGGATTTGAAGCTGGCCGGCGACGGGGCGGCCAGCCTGGTGCTGACCCGGGTGGCCGGCGCGCCGACCGTGCTGCTCTGCCACCCGGTGCCGGTCTGAGTCAGGAGGCCTCGCGGACGCGCAGGTCGGCCAGCCACACCTCGGCCAGGTCGCTGAGCGCGACGCCGAGGACCTCGCTGAGGCAGACCACGGTGCCGAACGCGGGTGCCGGGAGCCGGCCCACCTCGATCTTGCGCAGCGTCTCGGGCGAGATGCCGGCCGCCACGGCCACCTCGACGAGGCTGCGGCCACCTCGCGCGACCCGGAGCGCCGCCCCGAGACGTTGCCCCGCTGCGATCTGTTCCGGTGTGAGCGGTGGGCGAACCATGTCAGCAGAATAGACCCCCGACCGTCGTGGTATAAAAATACCGCAAGAGAAGGGGAGGTTGATCGTGATCGAACTGAAGTCCGCCGAGGAGATCGACCGGATGGCCGTGACCGGCCGGTTCGTCGGCGAGCTGCTGGCGGAGCTGCGTGAGGTCGCCGACGTCGGGGTCGACCTGATGGACCTCGAGCACCACGCCCGCCGCCGGATCAAGGAGCGTGGCGCCGCGTCCTGCTACTGGGACTACGCGCCGTCGTTCGGCCGCGGACCGTTCCGCAACGTCCTGTGCCTGTCGGTCAACGACGCCGTGCTGCACGGCCTGCCGCACCGCTACGCCCTGCGCGACGGTGACCTGCTGAGCATCGACATGGCGGTCGGGGTCGACGGCTGGGTCGCCGACTCCGCGCTGTCCGTCGTCGTCGGCACCGCCGACCCGGACGACCTGAAGCTGATCGAGGCCACCGAGGTCGCGCTGGAGGCCGGGATCGACGCCGCGCGGCCGGGCAGTCAGATCGGCGACATCTCCGCCGCGATCGGTGAGGTCGCGCGCCGCTACGGCTACGAGGTCAACAACGAGTTCGGCGGGCACGGCATCGGCCGCACCATGCACGAGGCCCCCCACGTGCCCAACGACGGCCGCTCCGGCCGGGGCATGCGGCTCCGGCCCGGCCTGACGATCGCGATCGAGCCGTGGTTCTGCCGTGGCACCGACAAGATCAGATTCGACCGCGACGGGTGGACGATCCGTTCCGCCGACGGCTCCCGCACGGCCCACTCCGAGCACACCGTCGCGATCACCGAGGCCGGCCCCCGCGTGCTGACCCGCCGCCCCGGGCACGAAGCGAGGCCGGGCAACCGCAGCGGGCAGGCGGCCGCGGGTTAGTTTGTCGCTCATGGCGGGACAGGGCACTCCGGCGACGGCACTGCTGACCAAGCGGAAGATCGCGCACAGCACCCACCCGTACGACGTCTCGCCGGACGCGCCGAACTACGGCGCCCTGGTCGCGGCGGCCCTCGGGGTGCCCCCGGCCCAGGTGTTCAAGTCGCTGGTCACCGAGGTCGACGGCGGGCTGACGGTGGCGGTCGTGCCGGTCACCGGCGAGCTGGATCTCAAGGCCCTCGCCGCCGCGGCCGGGGGCAAGCGCGCGGCCATGGCGGACCGGACGGTGGCCGAGCGGGCCACCGGGTACGTCCGCGGCGGGATCAGCCCGCTCGGCCAGCGCAGGCGGCTGCCCACGGTCGTCGACGCCTCGGCGCTGGAGCATCCGACGGTCTACGTCTCGGCGGGGCGCCGCGGCCTGCAACTCCAGCTCGCCCCCGCCGACCTGGTCGCGCTGACCGGGGCCGTGACCGCGCCGATCGCCACCCGCTGAGGGGTCCGCGGGCGCGCGACCTGGGAGCGCTTCCGCACGGCGACAGAGGGAGCGCTCTCCGCGGGTGACGGCAGGGTGCCACTGGCGTTGCTGAATTGTTACGGCGGCCAACAAACTTCTGACCTCGGCTCCCTTGCGCGCCTCGGGACGGGAGGAATACGTTGCCGGGCACAACAAACCACCGACAACTCCCCCAACCCCCGAAAGGACCCATGCATATGCGCAAGGGCTTCCTCACCTTCGCGGCCGTCGGTCTTCTGGCGACCGGCAGCATGGCCGCCTGTGGTGACAACGGCGGTTCTTCGGACCAGGCCGGCGGCTCGTCCGACAAGAAGCCGAAGATCGGCGTCATCCTCCCGGACAGCAAGTCCTCCGCCCGGTGGGAGGGCGCGGACCGCAAGTACCTCAAGGAGGCGTTCGACGCGGCCGGCGTCGAGTCGGACATCCAGAACGCCCAGAACGACAAGACCGCCTTCCAGACCATCGCCGACCAGATGATCACCAACGGCGTCAACGTGCTGATGATCGTCAACCTGGACTCCGGCACCGGCAAGGCCGTCCTCGACAAGGCCAAGTCGCAGGGCGTCGCCACCATCGACTACGACCGGCTGACCCTGGGCGGCTCCGCCCAGTACTACGTCAGCTTCGACAACGAGGCGGTCGGCAAGCTCCAGGGCGAGGGCCTGAGCAAGTGCCTGACCGACAAGGGGGCCAAGAACCCGTCGATCGCCTACCTCAACGGCTCGCCGACCGACAACAACGCGACCCTGTTCAAGAACGGGTACGACTCGGTGCTCAAGCCGAAGTTCGACTCGAAGGAGTACACCAAGGTCGCCGACGACTCCGTGCCGGCCTGGGACAACGCACAGGCCGCCACGATCTTCGAGCAGCAGCTCACCAAGGCCCGCGGCAAGATCGACGGCGTGCTGGCCGCCAACGACGGCCTGGGCAACGCGGCCATCTCGGTGCTGAAGAAGAACAAGCTCAACGGCAAGGTCCCGGTGACCGGTCAGGACGCCACCAAGGAGGGCCTGCAGAACATCCTCCTCGGCGACCAGTGCATGACGGTCTACAAGGCGGTCAAGAAGGAGGCGGACGCCGCCGCCGAGCTGGCCATCGGGCTGGCCAAGGGCCAGAAGAAGGACACCGGCCAGACGGTCAAGGACCCGGAGGGCGGGCGGGACGTCCCGTCCGTGCTGCTGGAGCCGAAGGCGATCTACAAGGACAACGTGAAGGACGTCGTGGCCGACGGCTACATCACCAAGGACGAGCTCTGCACCGGCAACTTCGCGAAGCTCTGCGCGGACGCCGGCATCAGCTGACCCATCCCCCGCTCCAGGCGGCGCC
>NZ_WBKT01000177.1 GCF_008868175.1 Micromonospora sp. AMSO31t | reverse complement strand
CCCGTCCTCCGCCCCCACCAGACCCGCCACGGTGGTGAGGTCCCGCCGGTAGGCCGCCAGGGTGTGCGGGGAGGGCTTCCGGGTGGCCCGGGCGGTCAGGAAGTCCTCGATCAACCGCCCTACCGGTTCGTCCGGTTTGTCATGCATAAGGCATATTATGCATGATTTTCGCGTTCCCGCCAGCCGCCGGTGCGGGGGAGCGACCCCGGAAACCACTTGTCGCCGCACCCAGACTGGTTCCGTGGTGGAGATCGCCGAAGAACTCGTGCGCCGGCTCGTCGCCGCGCAGTTCCCGCGGTGGGCGCACCTGCCGGTCACCGCGGTGGACCGGCAGGGGTGGGACAACCGGACGTTCCGCCTCGGCGACGACCTCGTCGTCCGGCTGCCCAGCGCCGAGGGCTACGTGCCCGGCGTCGCCAAGGAGGACCGCTGCCTGCCGGTGCTGGCCCGCCACCTGCCGCTGCCCGTGCCCGAACCGGTGGCCACCGGCGTCCCCGGCGCCGGCTACCCGTACCCCTGGTCCGTGCGGCGCTGGCTGCCCGGGGAGACGGTGGAGGCCGCCGCGGAGGTCGACCGGCCGGGCCTGGCGCGTGACCTCGGGGCCTTCCTGACCGCGCTGCGGCGGGCGCCCACGGCCGGCGGCCCGGTGGCCGGGCGGCACTCGAGCTTCCGGGGCTGCCACCCGAGCGCCTACGGCGACGAGGTGCAGGACGCCCTGGACGTGCTGCGCGGGCGGGTGGACACCGCGGCGTGCCGGGACGTCTGGGCGCGGGCGCTGGTCTCGGCGTGGCAGGGGCCACCGGTCTGGTTCCACGGTGACGTCGCCGCCGGCAACCTGCTCGTCTCGGGTGGGCGGCTGTGCGCGGTCATCGACTTCGGCACCTGCGGTATCGGTGACCCGGCGTGCGACCTGGTGCCGGCGTGGACCTGGTTCGCCGGCCCGGAGCGCACCCTGTTCCGGGAGGCGGCCGGCCTGCCCGACGACGCCTGGCGGCGCGCCCGCGGCTGGGCGCTGTGGAAGGCGCTCATCCAGCTGGCGCGCCCGGACGGCCGGCATGAGGAGCAGGTGCGGATCCTGGCGGCGGTCCTCGCCGACCCGGTGGTGGACTGACACCGGGGAAGCCCCCGAACCTGTCTACTCGACATAATGTACATTATCGAATCTGACTGTGAGGGCCTGGTCAGGGCTGGAGGTCGACGATTCCCTTGCCGCTGCGGACGTCGAACGGCACCGAGACCTGGTCGTGCGCGATCAGCCACCTGCCGTCGATCTTCTCGAAGCAGAACGTGACCCTGACCCACATGCCGTTCGTCGCCGTCCCGTCCCTCAGGGTGCCGCTGAGACGGCCGAAGCCGTGCCCGAACGCCACGTCGTCACCGACCGTGAGAGTCAGGTCGCGGACCTCGTAGGACACGGTGTCGAAGATCGCGAACACGGCCGCCCAGTTCGTGAGCTTCGCGTCCACCCCGACGTGCTGCAGCGGCGGCTCGACGTCGAAGGACACCACGTCCGCCGTGTAGAGCCGCCGCAGGCCCTCGAGATCCTTGTTCCGGAGTCCTTCGACGATCTCGTTGACCTGCTGTCGGATCGTGGCTTCGTCCGCCTCGTGTCGCCTCGGCATCGTTTCCCGCACCTCTCCTTCGCTCGCAGTCTCACGGAACTGGTGGCCATGGCAGGCGCGTTCAGCGGCGCAGGCTGATCTCGCGCTCCATGTGCGACAGCTTGTGCGGGTTGCGCACGGCGTAGAGCCCGGTGACGAGGCCGTCGTCCATGCGCACCGCCAGGACGGCGTCGATCTCGTCGCCCTGCTGGAGGATCAGCGCCGGGTAGCCGTTGACCTGTGCCGGCCGCACCGACATCAGCTCGGCGATCCGGCCCAGCCCGACGGCCAGCAGGCGGGCCACCTTGTCGGCACCCACGACGGGCCGCGGGACGGCCTGCTTGACTCCCCCGCCGTCGCCCAGGAAGACGACATCCGGTGCGAGGATGTCGAGCAGGGCCTGCAGGTCGCCCGTGGCGGTCGCCTTCTGGAACGCCTCGAGCGCGTCCCGGGTCTGCGCGGCGGACACGGCCCCGCGCGGGCGGCGGGCGGCGACGTGTCCCCGTGCCCGGTGGGCGATCTGGCGGACCGTGGCGGGGCTCTTGTCGACGGCTTCGGCGATCTCGTCGTACCCGAGGTCGAACACGTCGCGCAGCACGAACACGGCCCGCTCGGTGGGTGTGAGTGTCTCCAGCACCAGCAGCATCGCCATGGAGACGCTGTCGGCCAGCTCGACGTCCTCGGCCACGTCGGGTGCGGTCAGCAGCGGCTCGGGCAGCCAGGAGCCGACGTAGGACTCCTTGCGGCGGCCGAGGGTGCGCATCCGGGCGAGTGCCTGGCGGGTGGTGATCCGGACCAGGTAGGCGCGCTGTTCCCGCACCGTGGCGAGGTCGACGCCCACCCAGCGTAGCCAGGTCTCCTGCAGGACGTCCTCGGCGTCGGCGGCCGAGCCGAGCATCTCGTAGGCGACCGTGAAGAGCAGGTTGCGGTGGGCGAGGAACACCTCGGTGGCGGGGTCCGGGCGGTCGTCGGGTGCGGTCTGCGCCGTGCCGGCCATGGGTGGCTCCTGTTCGGTGTCGTCGGTCTCCCCCATCAGATGCCGGGCCGGGTCGTCGTGTGACACCGGAACGGCGGCGATGGTTGTGGTGCTCGTCACGCGGGTGTGCTGTCACGGTGATGGGGTGGCCCGGCATCTCGTGGTCGTCCGATCGACAGCACGAGGGAGGACGAGCCATGGATGCCCGGTTCGACATGTTCGCCAACGAGATCGCCGTCAAGTTCGCCAAGCGGTTCGCCAACGCCGCTCTGGTGATCCACCAGTCGCCGCTGCCGAGTTCCACGCAGGAGCTGGTGTCGCTGCGCGCGAGCCAGATCAACGGCTGCGGGTGGTGTATCGACATGCACACCAAGGAGGCGGCGGCCGCCGGTGAGACGCCGGTGCGGCTCAACCTGGTGGCCGCGTGGCGCGAGTCCACGGTGTTCACCGAGGCCGAGCGGGCGGCGCTGGCGCTCGCCGAGGAGGGCACCCGGTTGGCCGACGCCCACCTGGGGGTGTCGGACGAGACGTGGGAAGCGGTGCGCAAGCACTACGACGACGACCAGATCGCGGCGCTGGTCGCCCTGGTCGCGTTGATCAACGCGGCGAACCGGATGTCGGTGATCGTGCACCAGCGGGGTGGTTCCTACGAGCCCGGCATGTTCGCCGCCGCGTTGCGGTGATCGACGGTGGTTGCGGCGCGGCCCGGGATCGTCCAGGCCGGGCCGCTCCCCCGGCGTCGGGCCGGCGTCGGGACGGGGTGGCGCGGCGGCCACTCCGTCCCGCTGCCGGGCGCGCGTCGGTCAGGCGCCGACGTAGGCGGCGAGGTGTTCGCCGGTGAGGGTGGAGCGGGCGGCGACGAGGTCGGCGGGGGTGCCCTCGAAGACGATCCGGCCGCCGTCGTGGCCGGCGCCGGGACCGAGGTCGATGATCCAGTCGGCGTGTGCCATGACGGCCTGGTGGTGCTCGATGACGATGACCGACTTGCCGGAGTCGACGAGCCGGTCGAGCAGGGCGAGCAGGTGCTCGACGTCGGCGAGGTGCAGGCCGGTGGTGGGCTCGTCGAGGACGTAGACGCCGCCGCTGTCGGCCATCCGGGTGGCCAACTTGAGGCGCTGCCGCTCGCCGCCGGAGAGGGTGGTGAGCGGCTGGCCGAGGGTGAGGTAGCCGAGGCCGACGTCGGCGAGCCGGTCGAGGATCTTGTGGGCGGCCGGGGTGCGGGCCTCGCCGGCGGCGAAGAACTCCTCGGCCTCGGTGACGGACATGGCGAGCACCTCGCTGATGTCGCGGCCGCCGAGGTGGTATTCCAGGACCGATGCCTGGAACCGCTTGCCCTCGCACTCCTCGCAGGTGGTGGCGACGCCGGCCATCATGGCGAGGTCGGTGTAGATGACGCCGGCGCCGTTGCAGGTGGGGCAGGCGCCTTCGGAGTTGGCGCTGAACAGTGCGGGCTTGACGCCGTTGGCCTTGGCGAAGGCTTTGCGGATGGGGTCGAGCAGGCCGGTGTAGGTGGCCGGGTTGCTGCGCCGGGAGCCGCGGATGCCGCTCTGGTCGACGGACACGACGCCGTCGCGCCCGGCCACGGAGCCGTGGATGAGCGAGCTCTTGCCGGAGCCGGCGACGCCGGTGACGACGACGAGCACGCCGAGGGGGATGTCGACGTCGACGCCCTGGAGGTTGTGGGTGTGGGCGCCGCGGACCTCCAGCGCGCCGGAGGGGGTGCGGACGGAGGGCTTGACGTGGGCCCGGTCGTCGAGGTGCCGGCCGGTGAGGGTGCCGCTGGCGCGCAGCCCCGCCAGGGTGCCCTGGAAGACGACTTCGCCGCCGGCGGTGCCGGCGCCGGGGCCGAGGTCGACGACGTGGTCGGCGATGGCGATGGTTTCGGGTTTGTGCTCGACGACCAGGACGGTGTTGCCCTTGTTGCGCAGTTGCAGCAGCAGGTCGTTCATCCGCTGGATGTCGTGGGGGTGCAGCCCGATGGTGGGTTCGTCGAAGACGTAGGTCACGTCGGTGAGCGAGGAGCCGAGGTGGCGGATCATCTTGGTGCGCTGCGCCTCGCCGCCGGACAGCGTGCCGGAGGGCCGGCTGAGGGAGAGGTAGCCGAGCCCGATCTCGACGAACGAGTCGAGGGTGTGCTGCAGTTTCGCCAGCAGCGGCGCCACCGACGGCTCGTCGAGGCCGCGGACCCACGCGGCGAGGTCGTTGATCTGCATGGCGCAGGCGTCGGCGATGCTGATGCCGGCGATCTTGGAGGAGCGGGCGGCCTCGCTGAGCCGGGTGCCGTCGCAGTCGGGGCAGGTGGTGAAGGTGACGACCCGTTCCACGAAGGCGCGGATGTGCGGCTGCATCGAGTCGACGTCCTTGGACAGCATCGACTTCTGGATCTTCGGGATCAGGCCCTCGTACGTCAGGTTGATGCCCTCGACCTTGATCTTGACCGGCTCCTTGTAGAGCAGGTCGTGCAGCTCCTTCTTGGTGAACTTGCGGATCGGCTTGTCCGGGTCGAAGAAGCCGCAGCCGCTGAAGATGCGGCCGTACCAGCCGTCCATGCTGTAGCCGGGGACGGTGAGCGCGCCCTCGTTGAGCGACTTGCTGTCGTCGTACAGCTGGGTCAGGTCGAAGTCGGTGACCGCGCCGGTGCCCTCGCAGCGGGGGCACATGCCGCCGGTGATGCTGAAGCTGCGGCGCTCCTTCGTGGTCTGGCCGGCGCGTTCGATGGTGACCGCGCCCGCGCCGCTGATCGAGGCGACGTTGAAGGAGAACGCCTGAGCCGAGCCGATGTGGGGTTGGCCGAGGCGGCTGAAGAGGATGCGCAGCATGGCGTTGGCGTCGGTGACGGTGCCGACGGTCGAGCGGGGGTTGCCGCCCATCCGCTCCTGGTCGACGATGATCGCGGTGGTCAGCCCGTCGAGGACGTCGACCTCGGGCCGGGCGAGCGTCGGCATGAAGCCCTGCAGGAAGGCGCTGTAGGTCTCGTTGATGAGCCGCTGCGACTCGGCGGCGATGGTGCCGAACACCAGTGAGCTCTTGCCGGAGCCGGAGACGCCGGTGAAGACGGTCAGCCGGCGCTTCGGGATCTCGATGCTGACGTCCTTGAGGTTGTTCTCGCGTGCCCCCTGCACGCGGATCAGCTCATGGGTGTCGGCGACGTGCTGCGCGGGCGACGGGCTGTCCGTCCTCGTGGCCGTGCTCATCGTGTCTCCATCTGTCGCGTGGGCCGCGTCGCGGCCCCGTCCGGCGTCGGCTGGCTCGATCTGATCAGGTCCGTACGACAGATCAGCGCAGCTCCTTGATGCGGATCAGGTTGCCCGCGGGGTCGCGGAACGCGCAGTCGCGGACGCCGTAGGGCTGCTCGATCGGCTCCTGGACCACCTCGGCGTCGCCGGCCTGGACCTTCTCGAAGGTGCCGTCGAGGTCGTGGGTGGCCAGCAGGATCCACCCGTAGGTGCCCTTGGCCATCATCTCCACGATGGTACGGCGTTCCTCGTCGGTGACCCCGGGGTCGACGGCCGGGGGCGCCAGCAGGATGGACGTGTCGGGCTGCCCGGCGGGGCCGACGGTGATCCAGCGCATCCGGCCCTGTCCCACGTCGTTGCGGACCTCGAATCCGAGGATGTCCCGGTAGAAGGCCAGGGAGGCGTCCGGGTCGTCGTGCGGGAGGACGGTGGTGTTGATGGTGATGTCCATGGCAGTCAGGCTAGGTGCGGCGTGAGGGGCGGCGCTTCTCGATTCCTGATCGGTCTGGTCACCTGTTTGGCCACGCACGGGGGCAGTTCGGCGGCGCCGCCGGCGGCCGCGCGGGCCCGGTAGGTGCTCGGCGGGATGCCGACCAGCTCGGTGAACCGGGTGCTGAAGGTGCCCAGCGAGGAGCAGCCGACCGCGAAACAGACTTCGGTGACGCTGAGGTCGCCGCGGCGCAGCAGCGCCATGGCCCGTTCGATGCGGCGGGTCATCAGGTAGGCGTACGGGGCCTCGCCGTAGGCGAGCCGGAACTGGCGGCTGAGGTGGCCGGCCGACATGTGCGCGCCGCGGGCGAGGGCCTCGACGTCCAGCGGCTGGGCGTACTCGCGGTCGATGCGGTCGCGGACGCGGCGCAGCCGGGCGAGGTCGCGCAGGTGCTGCGCCGGGTCGGAGCTGCTGGTCACCTGCCAGATGGTGCCACGCGGGGTGGGGGTTGCCCACCGCGTTCCCGTCCGTGTCGACGCGCCGTCGGCGGCCGGTCAGCGGGTCCGGGCGTCCCGGCGGGCGGCCACCACGCTCCAGCCGACGGCGGTGGCGAGCGTGAGGACCACCACGGCGAGGGTGAGCCAGACCGGCAGTTTGCCCACCGGGGTCTCGGCGAGGATCAGCTTCACCCCGGCGAACGCGAGCAGCACCGCGAGCCCGTAGCGCAGGTAGCCGAAGTGCCGCAGCAGGCCGGCGAGGCAGAAGTACAGGCTGCGCAGCCCGAGCACGGCGAAGGCGTTCGCCGTCCAGACCAGGAAGGTGTTGGTGGTGATGGCGAGGATCGCCGCGACCGAGTCGATCGCGAAGACGACGTCGGTGGCCTCGATCGCCACGAGCGCGACCAGCAGCACGGTGCCCTTGCGGCGGCCGTCGACCCGGGCGGTGAAGCGGCCGTCGTGGTAGCGGGAGTCGGTGGGTACCAGCCGGCGGAAGAGCCGGACGGCGACGTTGCGGTCGGGGTCCACGTCCGGCTCGCCGCGCACGGCGAGGCGCCAGCCGGTCCAGATGAGGAACGCGCCGAGCACGAGGCCGGCCCAGGTCAGCCGGTTGAGCAGTTCGGCGCCGGCGAAGATGAACACCAGCCGGAAGCCGAGCGCCCCGAGCACCCCCCAGAAGAGCACCTTGTGCTGGTACGCGGGGGGCACCCGGAAGTAGCCGAACAGCAGTGCGAAGACGAACACGTTGTCGACGGACAGCGCCTTCTCCAGCAGGTACCCGGAGTAGTACGCCACCGCGGGGCCGCTGCCGCGCCACAGCCAGATCACCAGCCCGAAGCCGATCCCGGCGGTGATCCACACCGCGCTCCAGAGCAGCGCCTCGCGCAGTTCGATGACGTGGTGGTCGCGGTGGGAGAACACGTCGACGGCGAGCATGACGGCGATGACCGCGCCGACGGCCACCCAGGCCCAGGCCGGCGCCGCGAAGGTGGTTCCCTCCATCCGGCGTCCTCCGCATCCGGCCCGCAGGCGCGGCGGCGGACCGCGTCGCCCCCGAGCCTAGGCGAGCCGCGGGCCGGGGGGCGGCGGTCCGGCCAAGTCCCCCGGCCGGGTCGGCTCAGCGCAGCCGGCGGGCGCCGAACCGGGTGGGCGGGTCGGCGATGGCGTCCTGCGCGGCGACGAGTTGCAGCTCCCGGGTGCCGGCGGCGAGGGTGGCCTCGAGGACGGCGTAGATGGAGTTGGTGGTGCGCTCCAGCGCCGTCTCCGGGGACCCGCTGGTCGCGAGGTGGGCCAGGTAGAGGGCGGCGGTGACGTCGCCGCCGCCGTTGGGGGTGATCGGCAGCAGCGGCGTGGTGACCGCCCACGCGCCGTCGTCGGAGACGGCCACGACCTCCAGCGACCCGGCGGGGACGTCGCCGTGCAGCACGCTGGTGACCAGCACGTGCCGCGGCCCGGTGGCGCGGACGGCGTCGACGGCGGCGAGCAGGTCGTCGACGGTGTCGGTGGTGCGGCCGGCGAGGAACTCCAGCTCGAACTGGTTCGGGGTGACGATGTCCGCGCGGGGCACAACGGTGTCGCGCAGGTACTCGGGGATGCCCGGCCGGACGAACATGCCGCGGCCGACGTCGCCCATCACCGGGTCGCAGCAGTACAGGGCGTCCGGGTTGGCGGCCTTCACCCGCGCGACCGCGTCGAGGATCACCGCGCCCATCGCCGGGTCGCCCTGGTAGCCGGAGAGCACCGCGTCGGCCGTGCCGAGGACGCCGCGGTCCTCGATGCCGGCGATCACCTCGGCGACGTCGGCCGGGGGCAGCAGCGGCCCGCGCCAGGCGCCGTAGCCGGTGTGGTTGGAGAAGTGCACGGTCAGCACCGGCCAGACCTCGTGGCGGAGGCGTTGCAGCGGGAACACGGCGGCGGAGTTGCCGACGTGCCCGTAGGCGACCGACGACTGGATGGACAGGATCTTCACCGGCTCATCGTCGCATCCGCGGTGGCGGCGCTGGTCAGGTGTCGCTGCGCAGCCGGGCGTGCACGTGCATGTCGTGCCAGCCGTCGGTGTGCCGGGCGGCACCGCGCTGGGTGCCCTCGGCGGCGAGGCCGGCGCGTTCGGCCACGCGGCAGGAGGCCGGGTTGGCGGTGGAGTGGCGCAGCCACACGCGGTGCAGGCCGAGCCGGTCGAAGCCGAAGGCGGTGAGCGCGGTCAGGGCGCGGGCGGCGACGCGCCGGCCCCGGGCGGCGGGCAGCACCCAGTACGACACCTCGGCCTGGGCCTCGGGCAGGTCGAGCGCGCGGAGGCTGATCTGGCCGAGCACACCGGTGTGGTCGGTGACCGCCCAGCCGGCGCCGGTCTCGTGCCGCCAGCGGCGCGGCCAGGAGTCGATCCAGTCGCGGGCCTCGTCGTCGTTCATGGCGCGGCAGTGCCAGCGGCGTACGGCCGGGTCGGCGTACGCGGCGAGGACGGCGGGCCGGTCGTCGGGGTGCCAGGGGCGCAGGAGCAGGTCGCCGGCGGCGAGGTCGGGTTGGGGCTGCCCGGCGAGGGCGCCGGGAGGCAGAGCCGGGGTGGTGAGCAGCGGCATGCGTTCATGATCCGCCACGACGGGCGGTGACGGCGGAGTCGACGGCCGGTGCGGGGCCCCGGGAGGGGGTGACCGTTCGGCTCAGGGTTTCGACCGTCCGGCGCGTGGCGGGTTTCGCCGCGGCGCCTGCCGGGGGCATGAACGGGTGTCTCGCCATTCTCCCGAGAGGAAGCACCCATGCTTTCCGCACTCGATCGTCGGCACACCGTCGCGCCGCCGGGCTACAGCCGTTGGCTGATACCGCCCGCGGCGCTGGCGATCCATCTCTGCATCGGGCAGGTCTACGCGACAAGCGTGTACAAGAACTCGCTGATCGCGCACTTCGACACGGGTCAGACGGCGATCGGGGTGATCTTCAGCATCGCCATCGTGATGCTGGGGCTGTCGGCCGCGGTGGCGGGCACGTGGGTGGAGGCGAACGGGCCGCGCAAGGCGATGTTCGTCTCGGCGTGCTTCTGGGCGGCCGGCTTCCTGGTCGGCGCGCTGGGCATCGCCACGGAGCAGCTGTGGCTGCTGTACCTGGGCTACGGGGTGCTGGGCGGGATCGGGCTGGGCATCGGCTACATCTCCCCCGTCTCCACGTTGATCAAGTGGTTCCCGGACCGGCCCGGCCTGGCGACCGGGTTGGCGATCATGGGGTTCGGTGGTGGGGCGATGGTGGCCTCTCCCCTGTCCCGGCAGCTGCTGTCGTTCTACGACCCGGGGTACGACCCGGCGAACGCCGGCTCGACGGCGTCGGGCAGCGCCCTGGTGTGGCTGTTCCTGACGTTGGGCGTCGGCTACTTCGTGATCATGATGTTCGGGGTGTTCAACGTGCGGGTGCCCGCGGCGGACTGGCGGCCGGCCGGGTTCGATCCGGCGAAGGTGGCGGCGAAACCGCTGGTGACCACGGCGAACGTGTCGGCGGCGAACGCCGTGAAGACCCGGTCGTTCTGGCTGCTGTGGGTGGTGCTGTTCTGCAACGTGACGGCGGGGATCGGGATCCTGGAGCAGGCCAGCCCGATGATCCAGGACTTCTTCCGGGACAACGGGACCTCGGCGGTGTCGGTGGCGGCGGCCGGTGGGTTCGTGGGCCTGCTGTCGCTGTTCAACATGGCCGGCCGGTTCGCCTGGTCGTCGACGTCGGACGTGATCGGCCGCAAGCCGATCTACCTGGTGTATCTCGGGGTCGGGATGGTGCTGTACGTGCTGCTGGCCCTGTTCGGGCAGGCGGCCACGGCGCTGTTCGTGCTGTTCGCGTGCGTGATCCTGTCGTTCTACGGCGGCGGGTTCGCCACGGTGCCGGCGTACCTGCGGGACCTGTTCGGCACGTTCGAGGTGGGCGCGATCCACGGCCGGCTGCTGACCGCGTGGTCGGCGGCCGGGGTGGCCGGCCCGCTGATCGTGAACGCGTTCCTGGACGCGCAGGGCAAGCCGGGCACGTTGACGGCGGCGGCGTACCGGCCGGCGCTGTTCACGATGGTCGGGGTGCTGGCGGTCGGTTTCGTGGCGAACCTGCTGATCCGGCCGGTGCCGGAGCGGTTCCACGAGCCGGCGTCGGCGCCGGACGGTGTCGAGGGTGCGCAGCCGGTGACGGCGGAGAGGAGCGGGTCGTGAACGAGCAGGCCGGTGGCGGGCAGCGGATCCGCCTCGTGGTGTCGTGGGTGGTGGTGTCGGCGCTGCTGGGATACGGGGTGGTGCAGACGCTGATCACGGCGGCGAAGCTGTTCACCCACTGACGGAAGCGGCGGCCCGGGGGCGCATGCCCCGGGCCGCCGCCTTGTCAGAGGCCGCCGGCGACGCGCAGGACGGCGCCGGTGGTGTAGGTGGCGTCGGGGCCGAGGAGGAACGCGACGGCGCCGGCCACCTCGTCGGGTTCCCCGGCGCGGCCCAGCGGGACGCGGCCGGCCGCGGTGTCGGGGCGGTCGGGCACGCCGGACAGGGCGTGGATGTCGGTGCGGATGATGCCGGGGGCCACGGCGTTGACCCGGATGCCCTGCGGGGCGAGTTCCTTGGCGAGGCCGACGGTGAGGGTGTCGGTGGCGGCCTTGACCGCCGCGTAGTGGATGTACTCGCCGGGGCTGCCGAGGGTGGCGGCGGCGGAGGAGACGTTGACGATGGCGCCGCCGCGGGTCATCTGGCGGGCGGCCTGCTGCGCGCAGAGGACGTACCCGACGAGGTTGACGTCGACGACCTGGCGCAGGTCGTCGACGCGCAGGTCGGTGAAGGGCCCGATGGGGCTGGTGATGCCGGCGTTGTTGACCAGGCCGGTGAGGGGGCCCAGCGCCGCGGCGGCGTCGAAGAGGCGCTGGACCTGGTCGGGGTCGGTGGTGTCGGCCGGGACGGCCACGCCGCGGCGGCCGGCGGCGCGCACGTCGGCGAGGACGCCCTCGGCGGCGGCGTGGTCGCTGCGGTAGCCGATGACGACGTCGTGGCCGGCGGCGGCGAGCCGGCGGGCGGTGGCCGCGCCGATGCCGCGCCCCCCACCGGTGACGATGGTGACGGAGGTCAATGTGCTCTCCCCTGCCCTTGCGGTGCAGGTGACGTTACCGTGAGCGGCGCGGCACCCGGGTGGAGAGGACGGTCACACATGACGCGGGCGTTGGTGCTGGGTGGCGGCGGGGTGACCGGGGTGGCCTGGGAGTTGGGGCTGCTGGCCGGGCT
>NZ_WBKT01000176.1 GCF_008868175.1 Micromonospora sp. AMSO31t | reverse complement strand
CGCCGCGCCCGGCGAGCACCACCCCGCCCTGCACCAGCCCGACAACCTCTGACCCGCGCCCGCCCGGCGTACCCCAGGTCAGGGGGTGGCGACGGCGGCCCGCGAGCGGTCGGCTGCGATGCCCGGGGTACGACGCCGCGAGGGCGGGCTCGCCGCGCGGCGGCGTGACGGGCGACACTACCGGGATGCCGATCGTGCTCCACGCCGCCGCCACCCCCTCCGCTCCCGGCCTGCTGCTGCGACAGTGGTGCGACGACGACGCCGAGGCGCTGCTGGCCGCGTACCGGGACCCGGTGCTGCGCAGCTGGACCCGGTACCCGGTGACCACCCCCGCCGAGGCCCGCGCGTTCCTGCGCCGCAGCCGGCAGGGCTGGGCGTCCGGCCGCCGGTTCAGCTTCGCCGTGCTGGAGACCACGGCCGAGGGGGAGCGGCTGGTGGCCAACGTGGTGCTCAAGGAGGTCACCCCCGGGCGGCCGGCCGCCGAGGTGGGCTACTGGACGGCCGCGTCGGCCCGGGGCCGCGGGGTCGCGCCGCGGGCCGTGGACGCGGTCACCGGGTGGGCGTTCGCCCGGTTCGCCGCCGGCGGCCTGACCCGCCTGGAACTGCTGCACCAGATCGACAACCCGGCCTCCTGCCGGGTGGCCGAGAAGAGCGGCTACGTCTTCGCGGAGGTGCTGCCGGCCCGGCCGCCGTTCCCGCGCGACGGCCACCGCCACGTCCGCCTGCGGCCCTGAGCCGCGCCGGCCCGCTCAGTGGCCGGCCGGTTCGGGGCCGTCGGGCTCCGGGCCGAGCAGGCGCAGCAGCAGCCGGGGCTCGCCCGGCCAGGCGTCGAGCAGCACCTGCCGGGGCACCTGCCCGCCGGCGTAGCGCAGCGCGAGCGCCACCACCACGATGTCGTCCAGCGGGCCGATGACCGGCAGGAACTCCGGGATCAGGTCGATCGGGCTGGCCAGCCAGAGCCCGGCGAACACGATCGCGACCCGGGCCCGCCGCGGCACCCGGGGGTCCCGGCGCAACCGCCGCACCGTGGTCAGGCAGTCCGGGATGAACGCGGCCAGGTCGCGCAGGATGCCCGGCGGCAGCCGCCGGGCCAGCAGCACCAGCAGCGCCCAACTGGCCAGCAGGCAGGCCACCGCAACCCCGAGGCCGATGAGCCAGTCACGCACGCCGGTGGTCCCTCCCGCTGGGGTACGGGCCGTCCGCCGACCCACCCGGAATGTACGCCGCACCGACGGTGAGCCCTGTCTCACCCGTACCCCCGTGGCGTCGCCGGGCCGGGAACAGCCCGGGGCCGGCCGGCGCTGAACCAGGTCGGTGACCGGCGGATACGGTGGGAACGGGAGGTGACGGCGGTGACGACAGGCTGGGAGGCCGCGGTCGAGGCGCAGATTCGCTCGGCCCAGCAGCGCGGCGAGTTCGACAACCTGCAGGGGGCCGGCAAGCCGATCCCCGGCCGCGACCTGCCCTACGACGAGGGCTGGTGGATCCGGAGCTTCCTGGAGCGCGAACAGCTGCCCGGTGACCTGCTCCTGCCCACGCCGCTGCAACTGCGCCGGCGCATCGAGAAGCTCCCCGACGAGGTCCGCGACCTGCCCACCGAGGAGTCGGTGCGGGCGTACGTGGCCGCCCTCAACACGGAGGTGGTGGCCTGGCTGCGCACGCCCACCGGGCCGCGCGTCGTGGTGCGGCCGGTCAACGTCGACGACGTGGTCCGTGACTGGCGGGCCGCCCGGGAGCGGGCCGCGGCCGAGCGGGTGGCCGCCGCGCCGGACCCGGCGACCGTCCCGGTCCCGCCGAGGCGCCGCTCATGGTGGCCCTGGCGGCGCCGCTGACTCGCCGCCGTCGGGGGTGGTGATCCCCCGACGGCGGCTGCTCAGCCGGGCCCGATGCCGGGACGCGGCACCCGCGTTCCTGGTTGCCCAGGGTGAACGTCAGTTGGGCTCGCCGAACCAGCGGGCGAGGTGGACGTCCAGGTCCTGCTGGTCGTCGCCGATCCAGGCGACGTGGCCGTCGGGGCGCAGCAGGACGCCGGGAGCATCCAGTGCGGCGGTGGGATCCCCGAGATGGTCGACCCGGTCCGACCAACCGCCGACGGTCAGGCGTTCGGTGCGGTCCAGCAGCAGGCCGCGACCGCGATGCAGCAGGCCGTAGAGGCGGCCCTGTTTCACGTCGATGTCGGGCAGGCGGCGGCCGAGCAGGTCGGGGCCGTCCCCGAAGTCGTAGCGGATGCCGATCCCGCTGATCTTCTCGGTCAGATGGCGGTTCACCTCGTCGAAGTCCATCAGCTCGGTGAGCAGCCTGCGCACGGCCCGCGCGCCCGGTTCGCCGGACAGCAGTGCCAGCTGGGCGCGGGTATTGTCCAGCACGTCCTCGGCGACGGGACGACGTTCGGCCTGGTAGGTGTCCAGCAGGTGCTCCGGCGCCCAGCCGTGGATCTGCGCGGCCAGTTTCCAGCCGAGGTTGACGGCGTCCTGGACGCCCAGATTGAGGCCCTGCCCGCCGATGGGTGGATGGATGTGTGCCGCGTCGCCGGCCAGCAGCACCCGCCCGACCCGATAGCGGTCGGCCAGCCGCGTGGCGTCCCCGAAGCGGGACAACCAGCGCGGGGAGTGCACGCCGAAATCGGTGCCGGCGACGGCGCGCAACTGCCGCCGGAAATCCTCGAGGGTGGGCGGTGCCGCACGGTCGCTGACCCCCGCGGCGGGGACCACGAGGCGATAGAGCCCGACGCCCGCCGGCCCCAGGCTGAACCGCTTGTCGGTTTCGCGGACCTCCGCCACCCTGGCGGCGATTTCCTCGGGCGGCACACCCACCGCCATCTCGCCCATCAGCGTCTCGGTCCGTGTGGGCTCGCCGGGGAAGCCGACGCCGAGCAGTTTGCGCACCGTGCTGCGCGCGCCGTCGCAGCCGACGAGATAACGCGAACGCACCTGCTCCCCGCCGGCCAGCTCGACGGTCACACCGTCGTCGTCCTGCGCGAGACCGACCACCGCGCCACCGTGCCGGACCTGCGCACCCAGGTCGATCGCATGGCGTTCGAGCAGGTCGACGATGACCGGCTGCGGGATGCCCAGCAGATAGGCGTACGCGGAGTCGAGGCCCTCGGGCGCGGGTTTGTCGATGGCGGCGAAATACGCGCCGGCCGGACGCTGTCGCCCGCGTGCGCGAACGCGCTCCAGCAGACCGCGCATCGCCATCAACTCGATGCTGCGGATGTGCAGGCCGACGATGCGGACGAACGACGCGGGTTCGGTTTCCTTCTCCAGGACGAGTACCCGCACATCGTGCAGCCGTAGCTCGGCGGCCAGCATCGCGCCGGTCGGCCCGCACCCGGCAATGATCACGTCGAACGTGCGGGGCGCGCGATCCGCGCCGGCGGCCGGTGACGGGAGTCCAGGGACGCCGACCGTGTCGCTCGACGGCGGTTCGGTGGTGAACTGCGGAGAGTGCATCGGTGTTGCCCTTTCGGGAGTGCCTTCTGGGAGGCGCTCCCGGCGACACCTACGTCGATCGCCCGACCGTGACGGGACGGGGGAGCACCCACATCGCTACAGCGTTCATGGGTCTCACCTCCTCGGGCGGTGTCACGGGCACCTGAAAGCTACAAGCCCGCGCGTCACTCCGTCCACCCTTTCCCCGGCTCGGGTTACCGGATTGCCGGTAACAACAATCCGATAATTACTCGCCACAAAAGGGGCAGATTCGCCCGACACCATAATGACACTTTTGGTGTATCGGGCTCGGGCCGTCTCACCGAGATCGTCACCGACGATGTCCTGTCCCGGTGGAACTGAGTCTTCCCGCCCCAGTTGGAGTCGCTGGCCCGGCTATCTGCGACCCGACCCAGCGAAAGTGCGGCGGGAAGGTGCTCTGAGCGAACCGGGGCCCGTGGCCGACGTGCCTGGTAAGCCGAACTGGCAGTACGGCTAGTTGGTGCATCTGACCGAATGCCCGGGCGCGAGCTGCCCGGAGATCATCGGCAGTCAGCCTCTTCGTCACCCGCCGCTGGGCAGACTCAAGCCATCTCACCGATGAGCCGGGGCCGGGCCGGCGCCGCCTTCTGCAACCTGCTCGACCTGTCGATGCGCTACGACCCGTGGCCCCAGGCCACCGCAGCCGACTCGCCATCCTGATCGAGAACCACATCCGTCCCTACTCAGTTACACCGGGCCGCGAGCAGGGTGGACGGTCCAATGACGATGACATCCCCAGGTCGAGGAGACCGGCAATCAACTAGGACGGGTCAGGACAGGAGCGACCCCCTGGCGTCAGCCGGCCGCCTCGGCGTCGTCGTCGCGCGGCGAATTCGGTCCCGCGACCTGCAGCCGGACGGGTCAACGATCCCCGGCAGGTCCACGTCAACGAACCCGCGCCAGCCGACTGTCGAGCTGTTCGCGCAGGCCTTCCTCGCGTAGGCACGTCCGCCGAAGCCGCCTCGCGAACCACCCCCATATATTGACTCCTGCCGATACCACATGTCCGGCGGGAGCGTTGACCCGATTCTGGTGAGAAGTCGCACAAAGATAGACCGTAGTCGGTCTTGTAGTGCTGGCTCGATCAATGACAGGGTCGGGCTATCACAAACTGCACGGGGAGGATCACAGAGTGTCACACTCGTTGATGAAGCGGTCCCTTGGGACCGTCGCTACCGTGGCCACAGGATTGCTGCTATTGGCTGCTCCGGCTCAAGCGGCATCTCAAACCGAGGCGGCCGGCGGCGAGCCGGCGAAACCGACGGTCAGTGCCGCCGAGATCGAGGCGAACAATGCCGCCGTGTGGGCGTCGCTGCCGCCGAACGTGACCATGACGGTTGTCGGGAAGATGCCCAAGCTTCAGGGCCCGATCGACCACTACACTCAGGACGGCCCTACGGTCACGACGGGAGTGACTCCTCTCGCGGTGTCCACAATTCCGTACTCCTTCACATTTGATGGAGTGTGGAGCCTGGACGGCCGAGACTTCAAGTCCACGAAGACGACTTTCTGCAAGGACATCGAAGCCACGTGGGATTACCCGGAGGAGTCGTGGCACCAGTTCAAGGTTTCCCTTTCGGCGGGCGGGACTATCACCGTTCCCACTGACGGTGTAACGCGTACCTGGTGCTGGTCGAGCGTTCCGACGAACACAACTATGCACTTCCACTATTATTCTACGAATAACTCCGGCGGTGACATCGCAAAGGCTTCCGGCAGCGGCTCGGTCCACTACTGACCTGCAGACGTGTTGAAGATGCGCGGAGACGACTCGTCTCCGCGCATCTTTGCGTCGGCGAGCCGCCGTCAGGGGGCGGATGGCGTCATGATCGACAATCTAGTCAGGTTGGCAAGGTCGGCTGTTGGCGTAAGTTCCACCGTGGTCGCGCCTGCCGCCTTGTCCGCAGACGCTCGCCCGATCGTGACAGCGCCAACCTGATTGCTCTGCTGGGACGGATCCGGCATCAAGACACGATTGGTCTGGTAAACCTCACCGTCTGCGGGAACGCCTTCCATGACCAGCTTTCCGCCGGTGCCGCGTACGGAAGCCGGAACATTACTGATATTTGTGTACACCTGGCCGCCGAACCCGGGGCTGGTAACGAGGTCGACAATGGCTTCGCCGCGGACGGTATCGACTGCCGTTACGCGTCCGACCAAGCCTTCGGCGACGACGGCTAGTTGCCCTCGCCGGACTCCCTGGTCCTTCGGGAACGCCACGTTTATCTGTTGCCCGTTCCTGCCGAGCACCTCAGCGGGTACGGCTCGCGCGTCGCCGTCCACACCGTCCTCACCAGGTACCTCGAACACCTTCGTGAGGCTGGCGAACGGTCGCTTCGGCTTGGTGAACCCCGCGATCGTCGTCGTCTGCGCGGTCGCAGCGAGCGGGAATCGTTTTACCACAAGGCGACTGGTGGGGCCGTCCGGTTCTTGTATCACTTCATCATCGACTGCGGTGCTCGACACCCGCACCGCTGTCACGCCCGGCATGGCGATGGCAATGGCATAGGTGCCCGCGGGGTCATTACTGGCCTCGCCGTCGGCTCCGGACAACCGTGGACTGACCAGACTTATCACCTGAGTCTTCACCGGGTCGGGCGCCGGCCGATCAACTCGCATCCGCAAGGCGTCCGCCGCACCGGAATCACCGGTGAAGAACGCCAACCGCGCGTTGCCCTGCTTGTCGTATCCCTGCAGGACCACCACCGTCGAGCGCAGGCGTGGATGGCGCGTCGCGACAAGGGCCCGAACATCAGTGTGCGGGCCTGCCGAGTTGGCACGGTCCCAGACGCTGGTGGCCTCAGATACCAGGCCAGCGTCCACGTCTCCCACCGGGGACCAGCCCAGAAACGGGCCATCCGGCGGCGGTGCAGCGAGTTGCGGTGTGGACCCGAAACCGACAACCCGAAACATCGTGACCAGCACCGCCAAGCAGACTGCAGCCGCGGCTCCCGCGGCGATACGCCGCCGCCCGCGACGCCGGTCTACCCGCCGCATGATCTTGCCCTCATAGCCCTCGGTCGGTACCACCGACTCGGCCAGATCCGCCAGGCCGTCACGCAACTCGGTGGTGTTATGCATAGCGCACCTCTTGATCAGCAACCGCGTCGGCCTCAACCCACTGCTTACGCAGAGTCTGCAGACCCCTTGATGAAAGACTCTTGACCGTGCCGACCGAACAACCCAGTACGTGCGCCGTGTCCTGCTCGGACAGGTCCTCGTAGAAGCGCAGCACGACGGCGGCACGCTGTCGTGCTGGCAGCCCGTCCAACGCCCGGCGGAGCAAGTCCCGCTGTTCCACCCCCACGTACTCGTCGCGTGCCGGACTCTCCACCAGCCGACCCAAGGGCTGTTCCCACCAGGATCGGCGCCGCCTCCAGGTCACGAAGGTGTTTACTAGAATCCGCCGAACGTAGTGATCGACGCCTTCTGAGCGTTGCAGTCGAGACCACGCCACAACCGTCTTGGCCAACGTCGTCTGGACCAGATCCTCGGCTTTCCCTCGGTCTCCGCACAGCAGGAAGGCGGTCCGAAGCAGCGATCCGTAACGCGCCCGCACAAAGGCTGTCACCTCCTTATCCTCGCGATCGTGCATCAGCCACCCGCACCTTCAGCTTCAATCTCACGGCCACTACCTACGCTCTCGACCCCAGCAAACGTTGCCGTGACTCCGGAACTTTTGACGATCGATTATCTCGACCCGCGGGTCGGTGAGGGTGACAAGGCGGTAGTGGTCGGCGTCGTGTTCCAGCACGACCCCGAGCGCGCGAACAGGGGGGTGGCGGCGGGGATTCCGCCGAGCACGGCCGCCAGGGCGGTGCGGGGCGTGGCGCCGGCGGCGACCCGCAGCAGCACCTCGCCGTGGCAGAGGAGCACGTCTCGCGGCAGCATCCCCCAGCTACGACGGGTCAGGACAGACGACATGTCCTTCCGGGGTCCGGTGACTGCCCGGCTCAGGTCCGACCGTCAGGTCGTCCACCTGTCGAACCGGGAGGGTGGGGCGCGCGAGATCGCGCCGGTGACCTGGTCGAGAGCTGAATGCCGATCGAAATCGACCACGTCGGGGACGCCGGTGAGCCCAAGAAGCCGCGCCGGGAGCTGGAGCGATGCCAGCCGACGTGCGCGAGACGGTCGAGGACCGGCCGAAGATGCGCGATCAAGCTCGTCCGCCCCTCGCCGTCGAGCAGGCCACCACGTCACGTTCCTCGGCTGCCGGAGGTGCCCGCGCTGGTGGACGCGCAGGCTCCCGCGGCCCTTCGTCCGCCGACCGGGCCGCGTATCCACGAGTCCTAGGCTCGGCAGCGGAGTGACCCACGCCGTGGTGGCTCCAGGGGAGCGCCAGCCAACGACCGACGTCACCGGCGGCGGTCCGCCCGAACCGCCATTGACCGAAAGGATCTCGTCGCCATGACCGTACTGCCGTCGGCATCCGCGCCGCAGCCGCCCGGCGACCCGGAGGGCCGGCTCGTCCCGAGCCACCGGGCCCTGTTCCTCGCCCTCGTGTTCGTCACCGCGCTGCTGGTGGCCAGCTGGACGGGTTTCATCGTCTGGGCCAGCACCGACCGGCTGGCCGACGCCGTCCTGCGCTCCGGTGTGGCCTTCGCCGGCGCCGTGGGGCTCTGCCTCGCGGTCTGGGCGGCGTACCGCCAGCGGTGAAGCCTGCCAACGCTTGCCCTGAGCCCTCGACCGGGAGTCCGCCTCACTGGCCGAGGCGGCAGTGGGGGAGTGCGTGGGCCGGCGCTCGCCGGGCCCGGGCCGCGTTGGCGGCGAGCGCGACGTCGAGGAACGCGCCGACACCGACCTCGGTGGCGTCGGCGAGCCGGGCGATGAGCAGCAGTCGCCGCCGCAGCGCCTCGGGCTCGCGGGCCCCGGACTGCGCCGGTCGCCGGCCACCGGGGTACGGCGACGCTCGGCGCCGGGTCGTCGTGGAGGCGGGAGCGTCGTCGTCGAGTTGCGCGGCGAGCAGCGGCCACACGTCCTGGCCGTCCGGGTCGAGTTCCTCCACGAGCAGCGCGGCGGTGTCGCCGAGCACGTGGTGGACCCAGGGGTGGGGAAGCCGCGCCAGCCGGTCGACGGCGTCGTCGACGCCGGCCAGGTCCGACTCGTCGGCGGCCCGCACCCCGGCCACCACCGCGTTCCACAGCTCCTGTTCCCCCGCGGTCGGCGGGTGCCGCATTGCCATCTTCGCTCCGCTTCTGACCTGTGAGGGGGTCAGGCGTCGAGAGTTCGGGGCGGCCGGTGCGCCGCCCGGGTCGGGGGTGGCCGGCACGGGCCCGTAGGAGGGCGAGACCCGTGCCGGCCGCGGTGATCACCCCAATCACCGCGTTGGCGCCGCCGCGGGCTGCCGACCCGCGATGACGTCGTCTCCGAGGTGGACGGTGCGAACGCGTCCGCCAACTGAGTCAAGTATCAGACATATTTGCCTGATTATGACGATTTGAATGTTCGTGTTGCACGTGTTCACGTCCGCACCGGGGTTGGTCCGCGTTCCACGGCGGTGGGACGCTCCATGGGCGGTGTCGCGGTGTGCCGGCCGGTCGCGCGGCGAGGCCAGGGCAGCAGCCGTGGCGAGCGCCGGGCGCTGACGTCCTCGATCCACCCGAGGGCCAACACCAGGCCGGTGAGCAGCACCAGGGCGACCGCGAGGTAGCCCACCTGGCCGAGCCGCCAGAAGCCGACCAGGTCGCCCACCGTGAAGCAGACCGCGATGGCGGCGTTGTGCCAGAGGTAGATGGTCAGCGCCCGACTGTTCAGCGCGGTCACCAGCCGGTCCAGTGACCGGAGCCGCGACAGCCAGCCCATCGGCGGCGCGGCGCGCAGCAGCACCAGCACGAACCCGAGCGACCAGAACGCCTGCGCCACGGGGATGTCGTTGAGGTCGCGTCCCGCGTCGGGATGGGTGGCCAGCCAGCCGACCGCCACGCCCAGGCAGAGCGCCGCGAAACCCAGCAGCGCCGGCAGCGGTAGCCGCCGCAGCCGGCGGTCCTGGTGCGCGAAGCCCACGAGCCAGCAGGCGGCGAACGTGACCAGGTCGGTCAGCACCGACTCCACCGGCCCGTCGAAGCCGGGCGCCGCGGTCTGGAGCAGCACCACGCCGGCCAGCGGCACGGCCACCGACCACAGCGGCCACCGCCGGTGCAGCGCCAGCATCGCGGGGGAGAGCAGCACCAGCCAGAGGTACGTCACCAGGTACCAGAGCACCCCGGTCACGTCGGCCGCCCACGCGCTGCCCGGCGGCTGCACCAGCGGCACCGCCCAGCTCAGCAGCGCCGGCCAGGCGGGCCGGTCGGACCAGCCGTGCCAGAGCATGAGTGGCACGAGCACCAGGGCCAGAGCCCACAGCCCCGGCAGCAGGCGACGCAGCCGGCCGCTGACCGCCCGCTCCGGCGTACGGTCCAGCGAGCGGGCCATCAGCGACCCGCCCAGGGCGAACATCACCCCCATGGCGGGGAAGACGAAGCTGAGCCAGGCGGCCCCGAACATGTGGTACGCGACGACCCGGCCCAGCGCGAGGGCCCGCAGGGTGTCGAACCAGCGGTCCCGACCCGGCCGCGCCCCGGGCGCGGGCGTCTCCTCGACCGCGTCGCCGGCCCGCTTGACCCGGCGCCAGCCCAGCCGCGCGCCCGTCAGCGCGGTGACCACGGACCGGGCCAGCACCAGGTACATCAGCTGGCGGTAGGCGAACTGCTGGATCGGCAGGGTGAGCAACGGGCGCAGCGGTTCCCGGTCCAGCTTGAACGCCACCGCCGCGGTGAGCAGCTGCACGGCCAGCATGACCAGCCACGCCACCGCCGTCTTCGTGGTGTCCAGGAAGAACAGTCCGTAGACGGCGAGCAGGTCGAGCACCGGCCCGAGCAGGGGGAGCAGCACGCCGAACAGGGCGAGCATGGGCAGCCCGAAGCGGCCGAACCGGGCGCCCGGGCCCCGGTCGCGCAGGGCGCCACGGTGCTTCCACATCGACTGGAGGGTGCCGTAGCTCCAGCGGTAGCGCTGCCGCCACAGGTCGCCCACCGAGGCGGGCGCCTCCGTCCAGGCCCGGGCGCGGTCCTGGTACACCACGCGCCAGCCGGCGCGCAGGACCGCCATGGTGACGTCGGTGTCCTCGGCGAGGGTGTCGCCGCTCATCCCACCGACCCCGGCCAGCGCGCGACGGCGGAAGGCGCCGATCGCACCGGGCACGGTGGGGATGCAGCCCAGCTTCTCGTAGAACCGGCGGTCCAGGCTGAAGCCGATGACGTACTCGATGTGCTGCCACTGGCCGAGCAGGCGGTGCCGGTTGGCGACCTTGACGTTGCCGGCCACCGCGCCGATGCGCGGGTCGGTGAACGGCTCGACGAGCCGCCGGATCGCGTCCGGCTCGAAGACGGTGTCCGCGTCGACGGTGACGATGATGTCGTGCGAGGCGTACAGGAGTCCGGTGTTGAGGGCGGTCGCCTTGCCGCCGTTGGGTTTGCGGATCACCCGGACGCCGGGCAGGCCGAGGGAGTCGACGAGGTCGGCGGTGCCGTCGGTCGACCCGTCGTCGACCACGATCACCTCGATGCGGCGGTGGTCGTTGGCGACCAGAGACCGGACGGTGGCGACGATCCCGGCGCGCTCGTTGTAGGCCGGCACGATGACCGAGACCGGCGCGGTGGTCACCCCCCAGGGCCAGCGGTGCGCCCGCCGGCTCCGGGCCAGCCGGCGGGCCAGCAGGAGCAGGAGCAGCGTACGGGTCAGCATGAGCAGCCCGACGACGACGAAGAGCAGGGCGAGGCCGCCGAGGATCCCGTCGGCCAGCCGGATCGCCCAGCAGAGCGGGGCGGCCCGCCAGCGGTCCCAGGTGGACGCGGGAACGTTGCCGGCGAACGCGGCCGCCTGCGGTCGCGCCCGGCTCATCCCTGCGCTGACCGTGGTGAAGGTGTAGCCGCGGGCGCGCATCAGCGGGATGAACCGGTCCAGGGCCGCGAGGGTCTGCGACCGGTCCCCGCCGGCGTCGTGCAGCAGCACCACGGCGCCCGCGTCCCCGGCCGGCGTCAGGTTCCGCACGACGGCGTCCACACCGGGCCGCGCCCAGTCCTCGCCGTCGAGGTCGTTGACCACGGTCAGGTAGCCCTGCCCGGCGGCCTGCCGGATCACCGGCCAGTTGGCGTCGTCGACGGCGCTGGGCACCGACGAGTACGGGAAGCGCAGCAGGCTCGTGCGCACCCCGGTGGCGTGCACGATCGCCATCTGGGTCTGCGCGTACTCCATCCGTTGCCGCCAGGCGGGCAGCAGGCTCACGTCGGGGTGGGTGAAGGTGTGCACGCCTAGTTCGTGCCCCTCGGCCACGGCGCGGCGGGCCAGGTCCGGGTGGCGGGCCACCTCTGAGCCGATGACGAAGAACGTGGCCGGGGCGTGGTGCCGGCGCAGCACGTCGAGGACCCGGGGGGTCCAGGTCGGGTCCGGCCCGTCGTCGAAGGTGAGGGCGATGGTTCGCGCGGGCAGCCGGTAGGTGCGGGGCTGCGCGCCCCGGGCGTCGAGCACCGGCCCCCCCGCCCAGGATTTCGCTGGGCACGGTGACCTGGTCCTCGGCGTCCCGGACGTGGTCGGGACGGAACCCGGCGTTCGCGTAGGCCTCGACCAGCAGCACGGACCCCACCACCAGGGCCAGCGACGCGACGACGAACCGGCCGGCCGTGCGACGGCTCGGGAGTGTCATCCGACGACCTCCGGGTCG
>NZ_WBKT01000175.1 GCF_008868175.1 Micromonospora sp. AMSO31t | reverse complement strand
GGCGCGGACTGGGGGCCGGCGAGGGGCGGACCCGACTGCGGGGCGCCGAACGGTGGGCTCGACTGCGGCGCGCCGAACGGCGGGCTCGACTGCGGGGCGCCGAACGGCGGGCTCGACTGTGGCGCGTGCGGCGGGGCGGTGTTGAACGGCGGCGCCGGCTGCGCCGGGCCGTACGGGCCGGGCTGCTGCGGGTAGCTACCCTGCTGCTGCGGCGCGCCGGGGTACCCGCCCGGGGCGGGGTAGCCGCCGGACTGCTGCGGCCAGCCGGGCTGCGCCTGGCCGTAGACGCCGGGCTGCGGCTTCGGCTTCGCGACGTAGTAGAGGGTGCGCCAGATTTTGAAGACCACGAACGCGGCGACCGCGAAGACGGCCAGCCAGGCCACCCGGGTGAGCAGGCCGAGGAAGGCGTCCAGCACCTTGCCGTCGGCGAGCCGGCCGACCAGCCAGATCAGGAGGGTCAACGCGCCGAACACCGCGGCGACGGCGTACTCGACCAGCGCCACCTGGGTGATCAGCTTCGCCCTCGGCAGCACCGGGCGCACGTGGGTGGCGAGCAGCACGGCCAGCACCGGCAGGACGGTGGACTCCAGGCCGACGAAGGCGAAGAAGGTGCTCCCGGCCCGGCCGCTGAACGTGCTGTAGTCGTCGACCGGCACCAGCAGGCGCAGCAGGCCGACGAAGAGGAGCACGGCGTTCGCGCCGAGCAGGACGAGCGCGGCCAGTTCGCGCAGTGGCTTGGTCAACTGGCTGGCCTGCGTGGTGTCGCCGGACGCGGGCTCGGCGGGGCTGGTCACGGACTCCCCCTGGGGACGAAAACGGACAGTTGCCGGAGTGAGCGTAGTCTCTCCGGCCACCGGGCGATCGACGGCGGCGCGTGCGCAAGGATGGACGTCATGCGCATCGTGGTTCTGACCGGCGGCATCGGGGGCGCCCGGTTCCTGCTCGGCGTCCGGGCGTACGCCCGGGAGGTGGGGGCCGAGGTGACCGCCGTGGTCAACGTCGGCGACGATCTGCTGCTGCACGGGCTGAAGGTCTGCCCCGACCTGGACAGCGTCATGTACACGCTGGGCGGTGGCGCCGACCCGGGGCGGGGCTGGGGCCGGGTCGGCGAGACGTGGACGGTCAAGTCCGAGCTGGCCGCGTACGGCGCCGAGCCGGCCTGGTTCGGCCTGGGCGACAAGGATCTCGCCACCCATCTGGTGCGCACCACCATGCTCAACGCCGGTTACCCGCTGTCCCAGGTCACCGAGGCGCTGGCCACCCGCTGGCAGCCCGGCGTACGCCTGCTGCCGGCCACGGACGACCGGCTGGAGACGCATGTGGTGATCGACCTCGACGGCGGCCAGCGGGCGATCCACTTCCAGGAGTGGTGGGTCCGCCACCGGGCGGACGTGCCGACGCAGCGGTTCGTCTTCGTCGGGGCGGAGGCGGCGAAGCCCGCGCCCGGCGTCCTGGAGGCGATCGGGGCCGCCGACGTGGTGCTCGTCGCGCCCAGCAACCCGGTGGTGAGCATCGCGCCGATCCTGGCCGTGCCGGGGCTGCGCGACGCGATCGCCGAAGGGCCGGCCCCGGTCGTCGGGGTGTCCCCCATCATCGGCGGCGCGCCGGTCCGCGGCATGGCCGACCGCTGCCTGTCCGTGCTCGGCGTCGAGTGCAGCGCGGCCGGGGTGGGCGGCCTCTACGGCGCCCGCTCGGCCGGCGGCCTGCTCGACGGCTGGCTGGTCGCGCCCGAGGACGAGGGCACCGCGGTGCCGGACGTGACGGTGCGCCCGGCGCCGCTGCGGATGACCGACGAGACCGCGACGGTGGCGATGGTCCGCGCCGCGTTGGAGCTGATGTGAGGCTGGAGATCCTGCCGGTGCTCGGCATCGGCGACGTGACCGAGGGCGACGACCTGGCGGCCCTGATCGCCACCGCCGCGCCCTGGCTGCGCGACGGCGACGTGCTCGTGGTGACCAGCAAGGTCGTGTCGAAGGCGGAGGGTCGGCTGGTCGACGTGCCGGCCGACGGGCCCGACCGGCTCGCCGCGCGGGACGAGGTGCTGGCCGGGGAGACCGCCCGCGTGGTGGCCAGCCGCGGCGCCACCCGGATCGTGCAGACCCACCACGGGTTCGTCATGGCGTCCGCCGGCATCGACGCGTCCAACGTGGACAAGACCCGGCTCGTGCTGCTGCCCGAGGACCCGGACGCCTCCGCCCGCGCGCTGCGCGCCACGCTGCGCGAGCGCTACGACCTCGACGTGGCGGTCATCGTCAGCGACACCATGGGCCGGCCGTGGCGCAACGGTCTCACCGACGTGGCGCTCGGGGTGGCCGGCATGCCGGCGATCCGCGACCACCGGGGCGAGATCGACCCCTACGGCAACGAACTCCAGCTCACCCAGATGGCCGTGGTGGACGAGCTGGCCGCGGCCGGCGAGCTGATCAAGGGCAAGTGCGACCAGGTGCCGGTCGCGGTGATCCGCGGCTACCTGGGCGAGACCCGGGACGACGACGAGGGCGCCGGGGCGCTGATCCGGGACGCCTCGCTGGACCTGTTCTCCCTCGGCACCGCCGAGGCGCGCGCCGCCGGCCTGCGGGAGGCGGCCACCCTGGCCGACGGCCCCGGCCCGGCCCCGGCCGACCCGGCCGCCGTCGACCGGGCGATCGCCGCCGTCGCCGACGTGGTCGCGCCCGGCACCGTCCTCACCCACGTCACCGACGACGAGGTACGCGCCGGACTGGTCGCCACCGTGCCCGGCTGGCCGGCGCGGGCCACCGGCCTGGTCCTCGGCGCGCCGCCGGCCCCGGTCGATCCGGCGGACCTGGTCCGTTTCGGCGCCGACCTGCAACGGCTGCGCACGGCGCTGGCCGCCGAGGGCGTCCCGTCGGCGCTGCTCCCCCCGCCGCCGGGAAGCGCGGCCAGCGCCGTCCTGGCCGTCTGACCTCGCACTCAGGCGTCGAGGACGGCCCGGCCCAGCGGGGTCAGCGTGTGCAGGACCGTGTTGCGTTCGCGGTGGCTGACCAGCAGCCCGGCGTTGCGGAGCACGGTGGTGTGCTGGCTGGCCGCGGCGGCCGAGATGCGCAGCCGGCGGGCGACCTCGCCGGTGGTGCAGCCCTCGTCGGCGGCCTCCAGCACGGCCGCCCGGGTCCGCCCCAGCAGGGCGGCCAGCGCCTCCCGCTGCGCGGCGTCGGCGTCCCCGCCCGCCTCCGGCATGAGGCCGCCGAGCCGGTCGACGGGGTAGACCAGCACCGGTGGCAGGCTCGGGTCGAGGAGCGCGACCGGGGTGCGCGCGCAGAAGAACGAGGGGACGAGCAGTAACCCCCGGCCGTCGAGATGCAGCTCGCGGCTGTCCGGGTAGTCAAGAACCTCCAGCACCCCGTCGGCCCAGCGCATGCTCGGCCGCAGGCTGGCCAGCAGCCCCTCGGCGCCGCCGTCGAGCATGGCCCGGGCGCGGCGGGCCCGGTCCGCCTCCACGGCCGCCTGGATCCGCGACCAGTACGGCGTGACGGCCAGCGACTGGTAACGGACCATCGAGTCGGTCAGGTGGGTCAGCACCTCGGGCTCGCCGCGGGCCAGGGCACTCGCCGACGCCGGCAGCGCGTTCTCCTCGGCGAGGCGGGTGAGGTCGCGGCGGAGCAGATCGGCCGGAGTGCCGCGGACCGCCTCCAGCCCGGCGTCCAGGCCGTCCTTACTGGCGTACGGGGTGAGGAAGTCGGGGAAGTAGCCGCGGGGCGGGTTGAGCGCGAGCAGCAGGCAGTAGCGTTCGGCGGTGGTGTCCGTCCGCAGCCCGCGGGCCACGGTGCGTCGCCACTCGGTCAGGAGCGGGTCACGCCCGCGCCCCTGGAGCAGGTGCAGACTGAGGACCAGTTCCCAGACCGGGTCCGCGGCAGGGGCCACCCTGGTCCGGAGGATGTCCTCGCGGGAGAAAATGACCTTCAGCATGGAGCTCTCCCGGGCGGACAGAGGGAGTGCCCGCCACGTGGAGCACTGTACCCGCCGGTACTTATCTCCATCTTTAAGCGTGGGATGAAAAACCTCGACGGTGCCCGGCGGGGGTTGGCAGACTTCCTCTTGCCCACCCAGCCGGGGCACGGCATCGCCGAACCGGCTGTCGGTCAGCGGGCGCGCCGGTCGGCCGGACGGCACCACGAGGGTCTGCGGCTCTTCTCCGTAGAGGTGTCGTCCGGCGACCGCTCAGCCGACCCAGAGCGCCACCCGGTGGTCCTCGTCGGTGACGTACCAGCAGCGCCCGTCCAGCTCGGCCAGCCCCTCCACGTGGTGGAACGGCGCCAGCTCGGCCACCAGCTTCCCCGCCACCCGGGCGTCCGGGCCGACATCGTGCCGGAACCGGACGTGCCGCGAGGTCACCGGGCCGCCGTGCGGATGGTCGTCCAGCAGCACCGAGCCCTTGCCGACCGCGTCGATCGAGCCGATCACCGCCGCGTAGCCGCCGTCCGGCGTCGGCGCGACGGCCCGGAAGCCGGTCAGCGCGCCCGCCGGGGTCACCCCGGTCAAGGCGTACGCTCCGACGGCGCGCGGCCACCGCTCCGGCCGCGCCGGCTCGGCGCCACCGCCGGCGGCGAACATGTCGGCCACACCGGCCAGCTCGACGAGGATCGGCTCGCCCTCGGCGGTCACCGGGAAACGCAGCCCGAGCAGCACCGTCCCGGCCGGGGTGAAGGCCGCCCCCTCGACATTGACGGGCAGGTCGTCCTCGGCGAGCCGGCTCACCCAGCTCCTGGCCCGGGCGGCGCCCCGGTCCAGGGTCTCCACGATGAACCGCTGCCGGACCTGCTCCCCCGCCGGCAGCGGGGTCAGCGGCGCGGCGGCGAGCGCGTCGTTGATCGCCCGGTGCAGCCGGAACCGGTTGCGCACCACGTGCAGCGGCAGCGTCCCGCGGGCGGCGTCGTCCTCCCGGAACCGGGCCACGAACGCCCGGCGGGGGCGCAGCGGGCCGGCCTTCGAGCCGAAGTGCGAGCCGAAGACGTACACCCAGCCGTCGTGGTGGGCGAGCGCCTCGCCGTCCTCGGTGCGGCCGTTCTCCCGGCCGGCGTCGGCGGCCACGTGGTGCGCCACCCACTCGCCGTCGGCGCGTTCGAGCAGCAGCGCCAGGCACCGTTCCACCGGTCCCTCGTCGAGGACGGTCCAGAAGCCCCGGCGGGCGCCGTGGGCGCGCAGCAGCGCCGGGGAGCGGACGGGCAACAGGTCGCTGGCCTCGTTGCCGGCCACCACGAACTCGACGAGTCGGAGGGTCACCGGGCCAGGGTACGGAGGGCGCGCCCGTACAGTGGCGGGGTGCCGGACACCGAGACGTACGCCGACCTGCACGCCGACGCCACCGCCGTGCTGAGCCGCTGGGCGGCGACCAGCCCGGCGGCCGCCGCGAACCGGGACCGGACGCTGGCGCTGCTGGCGGCCGGGCCGGTGGCGATGAGCCGGGCACACCGGGCCGGGCACCTCACCGCCAGCGCGCTGGTGCTGGACGCGACGGGCGCCCGGGTGCTGCTCTGCCTGCACGGCAGGTTCCGCAAGTGGGTGCAGCTCGGCGGGCACTGCGAGCCCGGCGACCGGACCCTGGCGGCAGCCGCGTTGCGCGAGGCCACCGAGGAGTCCGGGATCGCCGGCCTGGTGATCGACCCGGAACCGATCGACGTGGACATCCACCCCGTGGCCTGCCAGGGCGGCTCGCTGCACTACGACGTCCGGTTCGCCGTGCTGGCGCCCGCCGGGGCGACCGAGCGGGTCAGCGCCGAGTCCGAGGCGCTGGGCTGGTTCCCGCCGGACCGGCTGCCCGAGCCACTGGCCGACGGGACCGTCCAGCTGGTGGCGCCGGGACTGGCCGCGCTGGCCCGGCGGGCCGCCGGCTGACCCGGCGCCCGGTCAGACCAGCCCCTCCTCGCCGCGCTCCTTGAGCTCGTCGACCACCTTCTTCACGTCCTGCGCGCGGTCGCGCGGGCAGACCAGCAGGGCGTCCGGGGTGTCCACCACGATCAGGTCGTGGACGCCGATCGCGGCCACCAGCCGGCCGGACTGCGGCACCACGACCAGGCCGCTGGTGTCCCGCAGCAGCACGCCGGGCTTGGCGTCGCCGCCCAGCACCACGTTGCCGGCGGCGTCCGCGGGGAGCACCTCGCCGAGGGTGTGGAAATCGCCCACGTCGTTCCAGCCGAAGTCACCCGGGACGGTCGCCACCCGGCCGGCGGTCGCCGCGCCCTCCATCACCGCGTAGTCGACGGAGATCTTCGGCAGGGTCGGCCAGACCGTGCCGAGGACGTCGTCCTGCTCCGGGGTGCCCCACGCCGCCGCGATCGCGGTGATCCCCGCGTGCAGGGCCGGCTGCTGCCGGGCCAGCTCGGTCAGGAAGACGTCCACCCGCCAGACGAACATGCTGGCGTTCCAGAGGTGCCGGCCGGAACGCACGTAGCCCTCGGCCACGTCGGCGGCCGGCTTCTCCTTGAACTCGATCACCGGGCGCAGCGGGCCGTCGCCCACCGGCTCGCCGGTCTCCAGGTAGCCGTAGCCCGTCTCGGGCCGGGTCGGGGTGATGCCCACCGTCATGAGCGAACCCTGCTCGGCGCCGCGGATCGCCTGCCGGACCACCTCGGCCCAGCGCGCCGGGTCACCGATGAGGTGGTCGGCGGCGAAGGAGCCCATCACCGCCTCCGGGTCACGCTCGGCGATCACCGCGGCGGCCAGCGCGATCGCGGCGCAGGAATCCCGTGGCGAGGGCTCGACCAGGATGTTCTCCTCCGGCACGCCCGCCAGTTGCCGCGCCACCGCCGCGACGTGCGCGGCCCCCGTGACCACCAGCGTGCGGTCCGGCGTGGTCAGCGACGACAGCCGGTCGACCGTCGCCTGGAGCAGCGAGGCCGGCGTGCCGGTCAGCGGGTGGAGGAACTTGGGGTGGCCGGCACGGGACAGCGGCCACAACCTCGTGCCACTGCCACCCGCCGGGATGACGGCGTAGAACATCAGCACATCATGCCCGAATCGCCGTGCTACGGGCCCCCGGTCGGGCGTACCCGCAGGCGACACTCAGGAACGCGCCCGACTCCACGCGGCGATGTGCACCTCCGCGCTGGACTCCCAGGTGAACTCCTTGGCCCGGTCGAAACCGGCCTTGGCCAGGGAGAGCCGGCGCTGCTCGTCGTCGAGCAGGGCGGTCAGGTCGGTGGCGATCTGGTCCGGGTCCTCGCTGGTGTAGGCCACGGCGTCGCCGCCCACCTCGGGCAGGGAGAGCCGCGGGGTGGTGAGCACCGGCGCGGCGCACGCCATCGCCTCCAGGATCGGCAGGCCGAAACCCTCCCCGTAGGACGGGTAGGCGGCGACCAGCGCGCCACCGAGGAAGCCGGGCAGGTCGCCGTAGCGCAGGTAGCCCGGGCGCAACAGCCGCAGGTGCGACGGCACCTCGGCCACCGCGCGGTCGATGTCGTCGTCATGCCCCTGGCCGCCGGCGATGACCAGCGCGGGCGGGTCCTCCCGGTCGGCCACCGCGCGGGCCCAGCCGCGGATCAGGTTGGGCACGTTCTTGCGCGGCTCCTTGGCGCCGAGGAACGCCACGTAGCTGCTGCCGCCCAGCCCGAGGCGGGCCCGGACCCGCGCCTTCTCCTCGTCGCCCGGGGCGTGGAAGGCGGCCTGGTCGACGCCGTGGTAGGCCACGTCGATCCGGGTCGGGTCGGCGTCCAGCAGGCGGATCAGCTCGTCGCGGGTGGCCTTGCTCGGCACGATCACCCGGTCGGCGCGGCGCAGCGAGGTCTTGATCGCGCTGCGGAAGAAGGTGCGGCGCGACTTGTCGTAGTGCTCCGGCTCGGTGAAGAAGGTCGCGTCGTGCACGGTGACCGTGACCGGGCAGCCGGCCCGCAGCGGGCACGTGTAGAACGGCGAGTGCAGCACCTCGGCGCCCACCTGCTGGGCCAGCAGCGGCAGGCCGGTCTGCTCCCAGGCGAGCCGGGCCGGCCGGTGGGCGACGGCCGCCGGGGCGGGGATCACCTCGGCGCCGGGCAGCATGCGGGTGTAGCGCTCCAGGTCGGTGCGAAGGCTCACCACGGCCAGGTCGACGCCGGAGCCGCAGACCCGGCCGAGGGCACCGAGCAGGCCGTCGACGTATCTACCGACGCCGCCACGGTCGGCGGGGACACTCGTGGCGTCGATGAGCACGCGGGGCGGGCGACCGGCGGTCACGGGGCGACTCCTCAGGCTGGCGCGTCTGTGGGGAACAACACTGTCGGCAAGCCTACGCCGGGCCGGGTGCCCGACGCTGACTGCGACCCGACGGTACGCCGACTTGCCGTTGTCATCGAGTACGCGTACCGGGCGCGTATCGTTCGCGCCGATGGCCGACAACATTGCCCGGGTGTTCGCCGACGCGATCGCGACCGACCCCGCCCGCCCGCTGCTGACCTGGTACGACGACGCCACCGGGGAGCGCACCGAACTCTCCGGGGCGACGCTGGCGAACTGGGTGGCCAAGACGGCCAACCTGCTCGTCGACGAGATCGCCCTCGCCCCCGGCGACACGGCCGCGGTGCTGCTGCCGCCGCACTGGCAGACCGCCGCCGTGCTGCTCGGCTGCTGGTCGGCGAAGGTGACCGTGGCCGAGGCCCCGGGCGACGTGGACGTGCTCTTCGCCGCCGCCGGCCGGGTCGACGAGGCGGGCGACTGGCCGGCCGGCGAGCGCTACGCGTTGGCCCTGGACCCGTTCGCGCTGCCGATGCGGGAGGTGCCGGCCGGCTTCGCCGACTTCGTCTCGGCGGTACGCGGGCACGGGGACCACTTCACCCCGTACCCCGACAGTGGCGAGGGGGACGCGGCGCTGCTGGCCCGCGCGGACGCCCGGGCCGCGGAGCTCTGCCTCACCCCCGGCGACCGGCTCCTCGTCGACGTGACCCGGCACCCCGACCCGGTCGACTGGCTGCTGGCCCCGCTCACGGCCGGCGCCACCCTGGTGGCCTGCGCCAACCTGGACCCGGCCCGCCTGGACTCCCGCACCGCGACGGAGAAGGTCACCCGGGCCCTCGCCTGACCGCGGTCAGGCCGGGGTCGCGTGGTCCGACCCGGCGCGGCGCTGGGCGAAGGCGGCGAAGGCGGTCAGCGACTCCGGGTTGGCCAGGGCGCCCTTGGCCGCGGCGTGGTCCACCGGGGTGCCGGTGAGGATCTTCTTGACCGGCACCTCCAGCTTCTTGGCCGACAGGGTGCGCGGCACCGCCCGGACCTGGTGGATCTCGTCGGGGACGTGCCGCGGCGACAGCGCGGTCCGCAGCTCCCGGCAGACCTTCTTCCGCAGCGCGTCGTCCAGCTCCAGGCCCTCGGCGAGCACCACGAAGAGCAGCAGCTCGCCGGCCCCGCCCTCGTCGTCCTCCAGGTGCACCACGACCGAGTCGACCACCTCGTCGAGCCCCTCGACCACCGAGTAGAACTCGGCCGTGCCGAGCCGGACGCCGCCCCGGTTGAGGGTGGCGTCGGAGCGGCCGGTGATCACGCAGCCGCCGCGCTCGTTGACGGTGATCCAGTCGCCGTGCCGCCAGACGCCCGGGTAGACCTCGAAGTACGCCTCCCGGTAGCGGGAGCCGTCGGTGTCGTTCCAGAAGCCCACCGGCATGCTCGGCATCGGCTCGGTGATCACCAGCTCGCCGAGCTGGCCGATCACCGGCGTGCCGTCGGCCGAGCGGGCCTCCACCTTCGCGCCGAGCGCCCGGCAGGTGATCTCCCCGGCGTGCACCGGCAGCAGCGGCACGCCGCCGACGAAGCCGGTGCAGACGTCCGTGCCGCCGGAGAGCGACTGGAGCTGGAGGCGGTCGCCCACGGTCTCGTAGACCCAGGTGAAGCCCTCGGCGGGCAGCGGGGCGCCGGTCGAGCCGATCCCGCGCAGCGCGGACAGGTCGGCGATCTCCTTCGGCACCAGCCCCGCCTTGCGGCAGGCCAGCAGGAACGGCGCCGACGTGCCGAAGTAGGTGGTGCCGGTCTCCGCCGCCAGCCGCCAGAGCGCGCCGAGGTCGGGGTGGCCCGGGTTGCCGTCGAACAGCACGATCGTCGCGCCCACCGCCGGCCCGGAGACCAGGAAGTTCCACATCATCCAGCCGGTGGTGGTGAACCAGAAGAACCGGTCGGCCGGGCCCAGGTCGTGGTGCAGGGCCAGCATCTTCAGGTGCTCCAGCAGGATGCCGCCGTGACCGTGCACGATCGGCTTGGGCAGGCCGGTGGTGCCGGAGGAGTAGAGCACGTAGAGCGGGTGGTCCACGGGCACCGGGGTGAAGGCCAGCGGCTCGTCGGTCTCCGCCGCCAGCTCCGACCAGGCGAGCGCGCCCTCCGGCGGCGTGCCGGCCGCGTCGAGGTACGGGACGGCGACGGTGTGCCGCAGGGACGGCAGGGCGGCCCGGATCGCGGCCACCTCGGCGCGCCGGTCGACCGGCTTGTCGCCATAGCGGTAGCCGTCGACCGCCACGAGCACCGTCGGCTCGATCTGCTGCCAGCGGTCGGTGACGCTGCGGGTGCCGAACTCGGGCGCGCAGGAGGAGAAGATCGCGCCCAGGCTGGCGGTGGCGAGCAGCAGGACGTAGGTCTCCGGGATGTTCGGCGCGTACGCCGCCACCCGGTCGCCCTCCCCCACGCCGAGCCGGCGCAGGCCGGCCGCCACCCGGCGGACCTGCTCACGCAGCTGCGCGGCGGTGAGCGTCTCCGGCGCGCGGGTCTGCCCGTGCGCGATCACCACCGGGTCGTCGTCGCCCCGGCCGGGCATCCGCAGCACGTTCTCGGCGTAGTTGAGGGTGGCGCCGGGGAACCACCGGGTGCCCGGCATGGTCCGGTCGGTGAGCGTGGCGGTGGGCGGGGTGTGCGCGACCACCTCGAAGTAGTCCCAGATCGACCGCCAGAAGGCGTCCAGGTCGGTCACCGACCACTGCCACAGCGCGTCGTAGTCGGCGAACTCCAGCCCCCGGTGCTCGGCCAGCCAGCGCAGGTAGTCGCCGACCCGGGACCGCTCACGCACGTCGGCCGGCGGCGTCCACAGCACGTCACCCACTGTTCCACCCTCCCTGAGGCCCGTCACCACACTGTGCATGGGCCGTGGCGCCATCTTGCCCTACCTCGCGAGGCCATTCTCCGCACCGGGTGCCGGTCACGGGGCGTGGCCGGCCCACACGCCCGGGCCCCGGCGTGTGTGGGCCGGCGTCCCTCAGCCGGCGCGGTGGGCCTGGATCGCCCGGCGGCGGGCCAGCCGGTGGGCGCGGCGGATCTCCGCCTCCCGGTAGCGCCGCTCGTCCTCCGCCGTCTCCGGCAGCACCGGCCGGACCGGCCGCGGCGCGCCGCCCACGTCCACCCCCACGAAGACCAGGTACGCCGTGGCGACCCGGACCGGCTCGTCCTCGGCCGAGTCCCAGCGCTCGGCGACCACCTTCACCCCGACCTCCATGGAGGTGTTGCCGGTCCAGTTGACCTGGGCGTGCGCGTGCACCAGGTCACCCACCCGGACCGGCTCGGAGAAGACGATCTCGTCGATCGAGGCGGTCACCGCGGTGCCGCCGCTGTGCCGGGCCGCCGCCGCGCCGGCCACGTCGTCGACGAACTTCATCAGTACCCCACCGTGAACGGTCCCGTACAGATTGACATCGACAGCGGTCATGATGCGACTCAGCGTGACGCGCGAGTACGAGGTCGGCTTGCCCGGAGGGGCGGAGGGGTGATCTGTCATGCCGGAAACGGTACGGTGCGCGGATGCGACATCTCTGGAGCTTCCTCGCCGGGTTGGTGGTGGCGCCCGTCACCTGGGTGCTCGTCACGCTCGGTCAGGACGGATCTGGGCGCACCGTGCACCGCTGGGTGGAGATCGGTACGTACAGCACGCCCAACCTGATCGAGCCGGCCGTGTACCTGGGCGTCGCCGGCATCCTGCTCGGCCTGCTCGGCACGCTGCGCTTCTCGCCGCTCGGCCCGGCCGTGGCCGGGCTGCTGCTCGTGGTCCCGTACCTCGGGCTGTTCGTCGCGCCCTTCACCGTCCGGGACCGGATCCCCGAGGACTGGAAGATGCTCGGGGACCCGCTGCCGCTGCGCCAGCCGCTGGAGAACGGCACGCTGTTCCTCATCGGCGTGCTGCTGCTGATGGCCGTGTTCAGCGGCCAGCGGTGGCGGCAGCGGCCGGGCGGACCGGCCGAGGCGGAGCTGACCCCGGCCGGCAAGCCCGTCGAGCACAACACCTCGCTCGGCGACTGGCCTCCGGCGGACCCGACGAAGGACCCGACGAAGGACGGCGACACGGCCCCGCTCACGCTGGCCTATCCCGACACCCC
>NZ_WBKT01000174.1 GCF_008868175.1 Micromonospora sp. AMSO31t | reverse complement strand
AGGTCACGCGGCTGTGAAGTCACTGGGAGCGGCGCCGCCGGGGGTGTCGGGGTGGTGGGCGAGAATGGCCGCATGGCGCAGCGGATGAGCGACGACCAGTGGCGGGCCTTCGTGGCCTCCGGCACCCGGACGGGGAAACTCGCCACCGTGCGAGCCGACGGCTCCCCGCACGTGGCGCCGATCTGGTTCGTGCTCGACGGCGACGACCTCGTCTTCAACACCGGCGCCGGCAGCGTGAAGGGGCGCAACCTGGTCCGCGACCCCCGCGCGGCGCTGACCGTTGACGAGGAGCACCCGCCCTACGCCTTCGTCACCGTCCGGGGCCCGGTGACGATCAGCGAGGACCCGGTCGAGTCGCTGCCCTGGTCCACGCGCATCGCCGCCCGCTACATGGGCGCCGACCGTGCCGGGGAGTACGGCCGGCGCAACGCCGTGCCCGGCGAGCTGCTGGTCCGGCTACGGGCGGAGCGGGTGGTGGCCTTCACCGGCATCGCGGACTGACCGGCCCCGCACACGGTCCGGAGGCCGTAGCGGCCGCCGGCACCCGGTCTACCTGGCCTGCGGCCAGCCGTTGGCCGCGGTGAAGAGACGCTCGGTGAGTTCGTCCCACGGCCGGAGCCGGGGCATCTTCTGGCCGAGGGCCTCCCCGAGGAAACGGAAATCCTCCTCCAGCACATCGATCGTCTTCAGGTAGGTGTGCGCGTCCAGCGACTTCAGGGTGAACAGCGTCGCGTCCGCTATCTGTTGCGCGGTGAAGAGGCTCTCGGACCCGTGCGGGATGAGGGTCCGCATGATGTCGGTCTTCGCCTGGTGGACGTAGCGGATCACGTGCGAGGACGGGTCGACGCGGATCATCTCGGCGGCGACGGCGGCGTTCTTGGGCACCAGGAACGCCTGGAAGGCCAGGTATTCGGGCACGGCCTCGGTCCACTCGCGGAGCCGCCGGATGAAGCGCTGTTCGATGATGTGATCCAGCTCGAAGAGGTACCCGAACCCGGACACCCTGCGGACCTGGTTTTGCATCTTGTTGTACTGGTTGATGCCCATCCTGGCCACGGTGTCGTAGTGGCCGAGCATGGCCTGCGTGAGGGTCACCTGGCCCGGCAGCCTGCCGTGCGCCGCCTTGATGACGGTGCGGTAGTCGTCGCCCAGGTGCGCCTTGAGGTAGGCATGGACCCACTCGCGTGTCGTGTCGAGCAGCCAGTCCAGCGGCGCCTTCGGGTGCTTCTTGATGCGGGCCACCCTGACGAGGTAGTCGTCGTACTCCCAGCGCAGCATCGAGTTGGCGAACGACGCCATGTCCTCGGTGAACAGCGCGTGCACGTCGAGTTCGAGAAGGTCCTCGGCCTGCTTCGAGGCCGTCTTCGCCTCCTGCAGCACGTCCTGGACGCCCTTGGCCAGGGCCCGGGCCGCGCGAGGATTCGCGGCGGCGGTCTCCAGCATCCTGACGAGCTTCTCCTGCTGTGGCTCCGGCAGGCTCCTGAGCCGTTTGAGGAGCGAACCGGACCGCGCCGGACCGTCGACATCGTCCACGATCCGGCGCAGGTCGGCCGTGAGCCCTTCGATGCGGGCGAGCTCCTGGCTGAGCCGGGCCGAACTCCGGCCCAGGCGGACGTAGGCCGTCGCGCCGACGGACACGGCCGACAGGGTGCCGTACAGGATGATCTCGTTGGAGGTGACGCGGGTGCCCCAGAAGTCCCTACCGGTCGCCATCATGAACGCGAGCTGACCGAGCTCGTAGAGGTCGCCGATGACGGGGACGAAGCTGAGCGGCACCTCGATCATCAGCTGGAGCACCGACAGGAACCCGGTCCGGTCGGGCAGAGCGTGGCGATGGTAGGTCTTCGGGTCGCCGTCGAGGTGCGCACCCTGCCGCGGGACCGTGTCGTGCGGCATCTTGCGGGCGTAGATGTACGTTGCCCGCGCGACGGCGTTCGGCCCGGCCTGGGCGGTCACGGTGACGTTGTCGTCGTGCTGGATGACGATCAGACTGGCCGAGCCGTGGCAGTTAGCCCAGTAGGCATACGCCGCAGGCTTGTCCGGGTCCTTGATCGTGACCTGCACCTGGAAGCGGCCCTCCCAGGACTGGATCACCACGCCGGTGGGCTGCGGCACGATCAGCAACCCGGGCGGCAGGATCCGCTTCGAGACGTAGCCGAGGCTCACCGCCATCCGGTCGGCGATCCGGCCCAGGTCGTCCCCCTCGATCGGGACGGGATCCTCGGTCCCCGAGACGAGCACGTACGGAGTGCCCATGGCCGCGAGAATCGACTGCGGCTGGTCGAACGACGGCGTCACCCGGGGGTCCTGGTTCCGGAAGACCGTCACCTGCGGCGTGAGGTCGCACAACAGGGCGTCGGGATCGAGGACCTCGTGGCGCAGGTCGGATATGGGCCTGCGCTGGTGATGCGACGGGTGGCACTGGCAGGCGGGCCCGGGCGACGTGGTGGCGGCGGAGAACGGCGACCGGGGCCGCTCGACGCGGAACGCGGTGAACGACTGCCGGTCCCGGCGTACCTCGACGGTGACGTCCCGCGCCAGCGCCATCAGCAGGACCGGTCGCCGGAACTCGGGTGACTGGGGATACGCCACCTTCGCGGGGCCGCCGGACGGCGGCACCCAGTGCCACACGGCCGGCGGGATGCCCAGCTCCTTCCACCGCTTCGCGCTCGCCCGCCCCGGCCGGATGGTCCAGGTCCAGGACACCTTCAGCGAGTTGTCCGTGATGGTGACGCGGGCGAGATCATCGGCCGGCATCAGCCGGCCGGTGAACGCGAGCGCGCCGGCCAGCGAGGGCATCGACGGGTAGGTGGCGCCGTCGCGGAGCACTCACGGCTCCTCGTCGGGCACCCAGTGCCCGTCCGCCTGTCTCGTCCAGCGCGGCAGCCCCTCCGCCGTGCGCAGGTGCAGGAGGCTCGTGGGCACCCGCACCTCCCACGGCTCTCCGACGGGGACCTCCGTGCCGGGCATTCCCAGCCGTTCGGCGATCTCGTCCGCGATCGGCAGGTACGTGTCGTCGCTGACCGTCGGGAGCGGGCCGCCCTCCCACGGGTCGCCGGTCTTGCGGAAATGGTCCACGGCCGACTCGAATCCGGGCCGGACCGGCAGGACGAGCCGCGCGTAGCCCGCCTTGAGGAAGTCCTCGAACTCCAGGTCGCCGTCGCGGATGTCGAGACGTTCCAGCCAGATCGAGCGCCGTCCCCAGAAGTACGGGTAGCACACCCAGGACATGTTCTCCCACTCGAAGGCCTGCTCGAAGAAGCGCACGTAGGCGCCCTCCAGGCCGGCCTGGTCGAAGCGGATCCGGGGCAGGCCGTCCGGGCCCGTCGTCGTGGCGTCGAACAGCTCGAAGTGCTGTTCGGTCAGGAGCGTGACGCACATGCGCTTGAGCTCGTCGACCATCGTGGCCCGGTTGCGGTACGCCTCCCGGCTCACGATCACCGGCGGCGCCGTCGCCTCCACGGTGGCCAGCTTCGCCTCGTACTCGGACAGCCGCGAGCGGTAGGCCTGCACCAGTTGGGCATGGGTCTCGTGCTGCCACACGGCCATCGCGCGGGGCGTCGCGGCGCAGGTGACCTCGACGGCGCACGCGATGTGCCCGACCTTGTCGGTGGTCAGCGCGAACGGGACGGCGTCGGTCTCGCCGTCCAGGTCCGTGATCCACACCCACGGGGATCCCTCGCCGAACCGGTGTGCGCGCCGGCCCACGACCACGTCGACGCTCCAGCCGTCCCAGATGGTGGTGACGACGCCGACCGATGCCTGTACCGCCCGGTATCCGTCGGGCACCTTCACCCGGGTCGAGTCCGTGAACTCCTGGGTCGACTCCTCCCCACCGGTGTGGAAGTCGTACGCCTCGGTGGCGAACGGCTGCGGCGGCGGCTTGATGCCGGTGGCGCCGTACAGCGTCACGAAGGTCTGGTAGGTGTCGGGATGCAGTTCCTCGGGGCGCACCGAGAACGGCACCGGCTCGACGATCTCGACGACCTCGGCCCGGCTGCGGCGGAACGCCTCGATGAGCTGCGCTCCCGGCTCGGGCACCAGCACGTCGTACAGCGTCCGCCTGCCGTAGTTGTAGACCTGGGCCTCGTAGATCTTGGTCAGCCACTGGTACACGCCCACCACATGCTCGGCGCCGAGCGTGTTGTCGAACGTGTGCTGGTCGGTTTCCTCCACCTCGGTGGTGGTGCGGCGGGTCTCCCGGGTGAGGATGCGCTCGGCGGTCCGCTCCGCGGCGGTCTGCGTCACCTCGCGGGCCATGGTGCTCGCCGAGGACTCGCTCTCCTCCGTGTTCCGTGTCCACGCGGCGTCGGCGCTGGCCTGGAAATCGACGGTCGGCCCGTAGCTGCCGGAGACCGTGAGCGACCCTTTGACGTCGGAGCGCTCCTGCAGCAGGGACTGCGTCTCGCGCTGCAACTCGAAGCGGTCGGTCGTCGTCAGGGAACTGCTCTGCTCGTTCTCCTGCTCCCGCTCCTGGACGAAGATGCTCTCCGTCTCCACCCGGGTGCGCCGGATCCGGTCCCGCGACTCGCTGCGCATCACGTTCTCGACGTACGCGATCTCGTCGCGTGCGTAGCCCTTGAGCTGCTGGCGCACGACGTACAGGTCCATCACGCCCGCGGGTCCCAGGTCGGCGTGGGTGCGCGGGACGACTTCCGGAGCGGGCGGGTTGTCCGCGTGCTCGAAGAGGTCGAGCAGACCCCTCGGGGTGCGGCGGTGGACATCCGCGAGCAGGCCGTTGGCGCGGGAGACGACGACGTCGCCGCGGCGCCACCAGCTCGCGCGGGGCAACAGCGACCGCACCAGGCTTTGTGCCGACTCGTGCACCGCACGTCGCTCCCGCAGCAGAGTGGAGACGATGTCGGGCAGGTGGCCGGCCGGGTCGATCCCGAGATTCCGGAGGGTTCCCCTGGTGCCACCGGCGAGCCGGTCGATGGCGGTCGGGTCGAGCCGCACCCCGACCGGGTCCGTCATCGGCAGGAACCCCGGCCGCCCGCTGATCGCGATCTGGGCACCGGGCTGCACCGGGATGCCGGGCGCCGGCGACGGCAGCTCCGACAGCCGCAGCGGCAGCTCGAGTTCCTTGCGGCGGATCGTCAGGTCACGCTCGAAGAGCGCCTGCGGTCGCAGGTTGTCCGGCGGCAGCACCTGCGGGTACTCCCGCTGCGGAGTGCGCCGGAAGCCGGTCGCCGGCACGGCCGCGAGTTCGGCGATCGCCGCGTCGACTGCCTCGTGCCGGGTGGCCAACTCCGCCAGCCGGTCCTTGATCGCGCCCGGGTCGCCGGGCGGCGACGCCGCTCGCGGCCCGCGCCCGAACCACTCGGGCAGGCGTACGGTTCGTAACAGGCGCTCCCCGCCGGAGGCGATGTGGTCGTGCACGCGCAGCGCGTCGACGAGACGGGCGATCGGGCGGCGGTGTTCGGCGGGCAGCAGCTTGATGCTCAGGATGCTGTCCTTGAGGTCGGCGATGCCCGCCACGGTCTGCGGGTCCGCCAGGAAATCGGCGACCGGGCGACCCAGGAGATCCGCGAGGTCGAGATCCGGCTCCGACCGGGCGAGCGCCTCGCTCACGGCGCGGGTCGCGCCGACGACGCCCGTCGTCTCGTCCCCGGTCACGTAGTGCGGACCGGCGGCGAACTCCGCGGCCAGGCGCTTCATCCGGGCAAGGGCGTCCGGTTCGGCGGCGACCGCGGCCAGTCGCCGTTGCAGCTCCGTGTCGGCACTCAGGTCGATCGCCTCGGGAGCGTCCGTCCTGAGTGGTTGCCTGACCTGAGCGAATCGGAAGAGGGCTTCCATGGGCGGAGGCTAGTCCCCCGCGGCACCCCCGCTCAGTCACCTTCGCGACCATGCGGCGGACCCGCCAGACCGCCACCGGGCTGGTCGACGGTCTGCTGACCGCTCACCCGGCCAGCCAGGCGCGCAGCGCGGCGCCGTGCTCGTCCAACCGGGGCGGCGGCAGGTCGTAGCGGGGTGGGGTGGCCGACAGCCCGATCGGGTGGCGCACCCCCGGCACGCCGCCGGCCGTGACGACCGGGTCGAGCCCGAGCCCGGCGGCCAGGGCCACCCCGTCGGCCACCGTGTTGATCGGGCTGCACGGCACGCCCGCCGCGCGCAGCTCGCGGAACCACTCGGCGCTGGTCTTCCGGGCCAGGGCGGCCACCAGCATCGGCCGCAGCGCGTCGCGGTGCGCGGTCCGGTCCTGGTTGCGCCGGAACCGGGGGTCGTCGGGCAGCCCGGGCAGGCCGAGCACCTGACACAGCGTGCGGAACTGGCCGTCGTTGCCGGCGATCACCACGAGTTCGCCGTCGGCCGTGGGCAGCGGCTCGTACGGCACGATGCTCGGGTGGGCGTTGCCCATGCGGTGCGGCACCACGCCGGCGGCGACGTGCGCGCTGGAGTGGTTGACCAGCCCGGACAACGCCGACGAGAGCAGGTCCACCTCGACGTGCTGCCCGGCGCCGGTGGCCGCCCGGTGGTGCAGCGCGGCCAGGATCCCGACCGCCGCGTGCAGCCCGGCGATCACGTCGAAGACCGCCACCCCGGCCTTGTACGGCGGGCCGTCCGCCGCCCCGGTCAGGCTCATGAGCCCGGACGCCGCCTGCACCATGAGGTCGTAGCCGGGCAGGTCGGCGCCGCCGGCCGCGCCGAACCCGCTGATCGAGGCGTACACCAGGCGCGGGTTGGCGGCCGTCACGGTGTCGTGGTCGAGGCCGAAGCGGCGCAGCGCGCCCGGCCGGAAGTTCTGGATCATGACGTCGGCCCGGGCGGCGAGGCGGCGGGCCAGCACCGCGTCGTCGGGATCGGCGAGGTCGAGCACCAGCGACCGCTTGTTGCGGTTGACGCCGAGGTAGTAGGTCGAGACCCCTTCGCGCACCGGGGGCTGCCAGGCCCGGGTGTCGTCGCCGCCCGGCGCCTCCACCTTGACCACGTCGGCGCCCAGGTCGGCGAGAAGCATGGTGGCGTACGGCCCGGCCAGGATCCGGGAGAAGTCCGCCACGAGGATGCCGCTCAGCGGCCCCGACGAGCCCTCCCCCATGGCCGTTCCTCCCTCCACCCGGCCGCCTGGGCCACGACCGACCATCGGTGTGACCGGGCCGCGCTAGCCCAGTTCGACGAGTCTGGCGAGGTTCGCCAGGGCGATGCGCATACCCATCTCGTTGTCCTCGGCCGGGACCGCGTCCGGGATGCCTTCGTGGACGACGACGACTTCGGTGCCGCCGTCCACGTCGGTGAGCGTCGTGGTCATGGTCATCGCGCCGCCGAGCGACGGATCGTCGGTCTCGAACTCGACGACCTCGACCACCTGCCGGTCGGGCACGATCTTGACGAAGTGGCCGTGGTAGCTGTCGGTGTGTGCCGTCGACTTGCCGGTCTTGTCCGGCGCCTCGTAGGTGAGCGAGACGCGCAACGACCCGCCCTCGCGCGCGTCGAACTCGTGCACGTGGCCGCTCATCCCGGTCGGCACTCGCCACCTGGCGACCGCGGCCGGGTCCAGCAGTGCCCGATAGACGGCTGAGCGCGGCGCCTTGACGAGTTGGGATACCTGGGTCGAGTACATGGAATGAATCTAGTGCCCGGCGGTGATGAGTTCACCGAGGCTGGAGCAGCCCACGTTCAGCCATCCAGGCTCGCAACGTCTCAGCGTCATCTGTGGACATCAAGCGGCGGGGGATCACGGTGGCCGGCATCCGGCCGACGTACACGATCCAGAACTCAGGGGTGTCCCTGACCTGAGCGACCCCGTCCCAGGCGATGCCGCCGGACTCCGAGCCGCTGCGCATCATGATGTTGTCGTCGGTGATGTCGTAGGCGCCCTCGACAGCGTAGCGACTGGAGCGACGCCGGGCGCGCCACCGCACCCAGGGCGAGTACAGCATGGACAGCAGGCCACCCAGGACCAGCGCCAAGCACAGCGGCGAGAGCCGGTCCCCCCGGGCGAACGCCCGCGAGAGGGCAAAACCGATGGCCCCTACCACCGCCAGCACCCCGCCGATATAACCGTACTTGCGCAGTCGAACACTGCTGAGCGCAGCGGCCACGCGGCCCGGGTAGGCCGGATCCGCTGGGACGTCGAAACGGATGTGCACGTCAGCACGATAGTGCCCCCACCCGCTTGCGGGCAGCGCCTGACCCGCCCCCCGCTGGCCAGGTCGTCGGCATCCGCCCGTGGTCGGCGGCAGGAGAGTGCGCCGCTGAAGATTCCGCCGTGCTCAGCGGCCATCGACCGCGGAGGCGATCTTGGCCGGGGCGTTCAGCGGTGCGAGCTGATCCTCGCCCAGTCCGTACCGTCGGGCGAGGTAGGCGGGATCCTGCCAGGTGACCAGCGAGCCGGGCTGGCCGCAGCGCAGAGATTGTCTCTCCCACATCGCGGGCGCTCCGCCTGGTCACCAATCCGTCGTTCACGGCCGACCCCCGCTCACCGTATCGCTGGCGAATCCAGCTCATCCTGCCCGCGACCGGGGCCGGTCCGGGGAGGTTTGCCGTAAAACGGCCAGCCGGTACTCCCCGACGGCAAATTCCCTGCCGTGACCGTACGTGCCGTGGGTTGGCGAAGACGTTGCCCGTGACACCGTCACCAGGCGATGAAGGCTCGCGTTCTTCCTCTGCTTAGATCGTTCTGACGATCGAGGAAGGGAACGGTACGCCGTGATGACGGAGCTTCGGGAGCAGGAAGAGCGCCTCCAGTTCGACCGCTTTGACCATGACGACGCCTGGGCCCTGGGAACTCGCCTGGTCGGGCTGGCCAGAGAGCGCGGCCACGCTGTCACCGTCGACATCCGCCTCGGCGACCACCAACTCTTCCACTACGCACTGCCCGGCACCTCTGCCGACAACGACGACTGGATCGAACGCAAGATCCGCGTCGTCCGCCGGTTCGGACACAGCTCCTACCTCGTGGGCCAGACCTACCGCGACCGCGGCACCACCTTCGAGGAACAATCCCACCTCGACGCGGTCCGGTACGCCGCGCACGGCGGCTGCTTCCCGATCATCCTCAGGGGCACCGGCCCGGTCGGCACCGTCACCGTCTCCGGCCTGCCCCAACTCGACGACCACCGCCTCGTCGTCGAGGCCCTCGGACTCTTCCTGGATTCCCAGGGCTCCGAGAAGGGGGCCGTCTCGTGACCGGCTCCGGCTGTCCGCCACGTACGTCGACTCCGAGCGACGGGTCGGCCCGGGCTCGGGAACCAGGCGGCCGGTGCGGACGACTACCTGTACATGGCGTGTGAGCAGTGGCGGGAGATCCTGTCGGCGGAGCTGGACGGGGAGGCGACCCGGTCGGAGAGCGCGGCGGCCGAGGCGCACCTGGCGGGCTGCGCCGGCTGCCGGGGCTGGTTCGAGTCGGCCGTCGCGGTGACCCGGCGGGCCCGGACCCAGCTCGCCCCGCCGGTGCCCGACCTGGTCGACGCGGTGCTCGCTGCGGCGCCGCCGGCCCGGCCCGGGCGGTGGGAGCGCGCGGCGCTCGGGCTGCGCGGGGTGCTCGGGCTGCTCGGCGCCGTGCAGCTCGTGCTCGGCCTGGCCCAGGTCGGCCGGGAGGCCGTGATCGACCACGCGCACGCCTCCGGCCAGCACCTGTGGCACGAGTCGGCCGCCTGGAACGTGGCCGTGGGCGCGGGCTTCCTCTACGTGGCCCTGCGGCGCTCCGCCCCGGCGGGGCTGCTGCCGATGCTCAGCGCCTTCGTCGCCACCCTCCTGCTGCTGTCGGTGAACGACCTGATCACCGGACAGGTGGCGGTGCAGCGGCTGGTCAGCCACGGCTTCCTGCTGGTCGGCTGGGTGGTCATGGTGCTGCTCGCCCGGCCCCGGTGGCGTCCGGGCGGCACGCCGCCCCGGCAGCGGTCGTCCGGGTCGCGCTGGTCGCTGCGCACCGAGGAGCCGGCCGAGCCCGCCCGGCTGCGGGTGGTGCCGCCCACGCCGTACGCCGCGCAGGCCCGCGACCGCCGGGCCGCCTGACCGGCCGGGTGCGGTCAGACCACCCGGCTGCCCCGGGCCGGCCGGGCGTCGCCCTGCCAGGCCGCGACGAGGTCCTCGCGGGCCCGGGCGACCCGGGACCGGATGGTGCCGACCGGGCAGCCGCACACCTCCGCGGCCTCGGCGTAGGAGAGGCCGAGCACCTGGGTGGCGACGAACGCCTCCCGCCGCTCCGGGGCGAGCCCGGCGATCAGCCCGCGCAGGGTCACGGCCTCGTCCCCGCCCGGGGTGACCGCCCCGGCCGCCTCGGCGGCGGCCTGCCAGTCGGGCAGCGCGGCCACCCGGGGGCGTGCCGTCGCGGCCCGCACGTGGTCCACGGCGACCCGGCGGGCGATCGTGAACACCCAGGTACGGGCCGCCGACCGGCCGGCGAAACCGGGCAGGCCGCGCAGCGCGCGCAGGAACGTCTCCTGGGTCAGGTCGTCGGCCTCGGCGGGGCCGGCCAGGTGCGCGAGGAACCGCCACACCGGGCCCTGGAGGGCCCGGACGAACGCGGCGGCGGCCTGCCGGTCGCCCCGGCCGGCCCGGTGCGCCCACCGGGTCACCTGCTCGTCGTCGGCCTCCGGGCTCATCCGCGACCGGCCCGCCGCTCCACCACCGTCATGATCGACGGTACGGGCGCGGGCCTCGCTCGGTTCATCCCGCAGTCCTCCTCGTCACCCCGCCGCCGACCGGACGGTCGCACGTTGGTCGGCCGGCGGGGCCGGAAAGTTCCCGGGCCGCCTCAGGAGTCGACGCTCACCTCGACCGGCCCGACCCGCAGGACGCCGTCGGTGAGCGGGGCGCAGCGGACGCCGCCCCGGCCGCGCAGCGCCTTCCAGGTGCCCGGCGCGACGGTGACGTCCAGCCAGGCGCAGGGCGGGGCGGCCCGGTGGATCCGCAGGCGGACCGGCCCGGCGCCGGAATCCAGGGTGAGCACCAGGCCGACCAGCTCGTCCACGGCGATGCCGTGGGTCAGCACGTTGCGCCGGACCTGGGTGAGGTCGGCGCCGGCGGGCAGCGACTCCTGCGCGATCAAAGTCACGCTCGCCTCCCGGTGCGCCGGCCGGCCGAAGTAGCGGTCGCCGACGATGCCCAGGCCGGCCCGGATCCGGACCTCCTCCACCAGTTCGCCTGGCGGCGCCGGGGCCGGGCCGTCGGCCGGTCGTCCCACGTAGCGGTGCACCGGCGAAGCCAGCAACTGGACGATCTGCGGCATGCGCCGATTCTCGCATGGACGTACCGCCACCAAAGCGGACGATAGCCACCCTCACGTGTCCACCCTGCGTGGAGGCCGTTGTACCGGGTGTGACGACGAGACGGTCCACCCCGGCCGGGCGTCACCCGGAGCTGGGACGGCAGATTGCATGGGCGCGGCGCCAGAACGAACGCCGGCGGCGCGCGTACGAGGCGGCGGCCCGGACGTGGCGCCGACGCACCGAGCACCTGGAGCGGCTCCGGATCGAGGCGACCGGGTTCCACGGGTGCGCCCTCCCCGGCACCGAGCTGCCGGTCGAGCTCGACGACGGCGAGGTGGTCTACCGGATCGTGCCGGTCGTCGAGCTGGTCGAGGCGGAGGCCCGGCACGTGCCCGGGCTCCCCGCGCCGGACCCGGCGCTGACCGCTGACCTGCTCGACCCGGCCGACGGCGCGCTCCCGGCGGGGATGCGGGTGGTCGACACCGGCGCCGCCGTGGTGACCGACCGGCGGGTCGCCTTCGCCGGGCCGGCCGGCCGGCGTGAGTGGGCCCACGGTGACCTGCTCGGCCTCGGGCACCACCCCGACCTGCCGGTCACCCTGCTGCACCCCGGTGACGGCCGGCGCCCGGCCGGGCTACGGGTGCCGGTCACCGGCGCGGCGAACTTCCGCTTCTACCTCACCCTCGCGTACGCCACCGCCACCGGGACCCGCGACGCGGTCGGGACCCAGCTCGACGCGCTGCTGGCCGCGCACCGCGCCGCCCGGCCGCGGCCGCCGCGCCCGCTCGGTGTCGCGGACGCCCCGACGGAACGGCGGCGTCCGGAACGCCTGGTCGCGGCCGGCGCCGTGGCGGTCGCGGTGCTCCTCGGGGTGGCGGCCGCGGGCACCTGGCCGGCGACGGCCGGGCCCGTGCACCAGGCGGGCGCGACCACGGACGGTCCCGCCGCGGTCCCCGACGACGACCTGGCATCGGACCCGGTCCTCCGCACACCCGACCAGCCCGGCCCGACCCGGTCGCCCGCCGGCGAGCCCATCCGACTCCCCCGGCCGGCCGACGGCAGCCGGCGGCCGGCGGTCGCCGGGCCCTCGGTCCGGGTCGGCACGGAGCCCATCGCGCTGCCGGCGCCGTCCCGCGCCACGACGCCCCCGGCGACCGCGCCGTCGACCCCTCCGCCGGTGGTCAGCCC
>NZ_WBKT01000173.1 GCF_008868175.1 Micromonospora sp. AMSO31t | reverse complement strand
GGGCCGGGGCGGCCGGCTTGCGCAGGAAGAGGACGAGCACCGGGACCGCGTAGGCAACCCAGGCGATCATCTCCAGCACGGTCGGCGCGGCGGTGATGTTGAACATGCCCGCGAGGAGCGCGCCGTACCAGGCGTTCGGGTCGAGCGTCGAGGAGATGTCGAAGGCCTGGTTGTTCAGGCCGGGCAGCACGCCGGCCTCCTGGAAGTCGTGCACGCCGTACTTGAGGATGCCGGCGGCGACCAGGATGAGCAGCGCGCCCGTCCAGGTGAAGAACTTGCTCAGGTTGATCTTCAGGGCGCTGCGGTACAGCAGGAAGCCGATCACCACGGCGGTGGCCACGCCACCGGCCAGGGAGAGCAGCGCGCCGGCGCCGGTGCCGCCGGCCGCGCTCTGCGCGGCGGAGTAGAAGATGAGCGCGGTCTCCAGGCCCTCCCGGATCACCGCGAGGAAGGCCATGCCGGCGACCGCGAGGGAGCCGACGGCGAGCGCGTCGGTGAGCTTGCCGCGCAACTCGCCGGCGATCGTCCGGGCGGCCCTGCGCATCCAGAAGATCATCCAGGTCACGAAGACCACGGCGGCCACCGACGTGACGGCCTCGAACAGCTCGCGGTCCTCGGAGCGGGCCAGCAGCGAGGTCGAGGTGTACTCGATCAGCCAGCCGAAGACGACGGAGAGCACCACGGCCAGGCCGACACCGGCCCACACGTGCGGCAGCCGGTCCCGCCGTTGCGACTTCACGAGGAAGGCGACCAGGATGCTGACCACCAGGGTCGCTTCCAGGCCCTCCCGCAGGCCGATCAGGTACGTGGCGAACATCGGTACTCCATGGTTGGTAAGGCACGCCTCAGCTAACTTAGGGCAGCCATACCTTCCTCCTGATCGGACCGGCCGTCAAGTCGTTCATGGCCATGTCACCCGAACCGTCCGCAGCCCGACACACGCAGATCACCGCGGCTTTCCCCCGCGTACGCGAAGAGGACCGGGACGGCCGCGCGGCGGCCGTCCCGGTCCCCTCCGGGCGTGGACTCAGTAGCGGTAGTGCTCCGGCTTGAACGGGCCCTCCTGGGACACGCCCAGGTAGGCGGCCTGCTCCTTGGTGAGCGTGCTCAGCTTGGCGCCGAGCGCGCCCAGGTGCAGCCGGGCGACCTTCTCGTCCAGGTGCTTGGGGAGCACGTACACGCCGACCGGGTATTCGTCGGTCTTGGTGAAGAGCTCGATCTGGGCGATGGTCTGGTTGGCGAACGAGTTCGACATCACGAAGCTCGGGTGGCCGGTGGCGTTGCCGAGGTTCAGCAGCCGGCCCTCGGAGAGCACGATGATGGCGTGGCCGTCCTCGAAGCGCCACACGTCGACCTGCGGCTTGATGTTCTCCCGCGTCACGTCGGAGCGCTTCGACAGGCCGGACATGTCGATCTCGTTGTCGAAGTGGCCGATGTTGCCGACGATGGCCTGGTGCTTCATCCGGGCCATGTGCTCGTGGGTGATGACGTTGAAGCAGCCCGTCGCCGTGATGAAGATGTCGGCCTGCTCGACCACGTCGTCCAGGGTGGCCACCTGGTAGCCGTCCATCGCCGCCTGCAGGGCGCAGATCGGGTCGACCTCGGTCACCACGACCCGGGCGCCCTGGCCGCGCAGCGACTCGGCGCAGCCCTTGCCGACGTCGCCGTAGCCCATGACGACCGCCATCTTGCCGCCGATGAGGACGTCGGTGGCGCGGTTGATGCCGTCGATGAGCGAGTGGCGGCAGCCGTACTTGTTGTCGAACTTGCTCTTGGTCACCGAGTCGTTGACGTTGATGGCCGGGAAGAGCAGGGTGCCGGCCCGGTGCATCTCGTAGAGCCGGTGCACGCCGGTGGTGGTCTCCTCGGTCACGCCCTTGATGCCGGCGGCGATCCGGGTCCAGCGCTGGCCGTCCTCGGCGAGCGAGCGGTGCAGCAGCTGGAGGATCACCGCGTATTCCTCGGAGTCGGCCGACTCGACCGGCGGCACGACGCCGGCCTTCTCGAACTCGGCGCCCTTGTGCACGAGCAGGGTGGCGTCGCCGCCGTCGTCGAGGATCATGTTCGGGCCCTGCCCGTCGGGCCAGGTGAGCACCTGCTCGGTGCACCACCAGTACTCCTCCAGGCTCTCGCCCTTCCAGGCGTAGACCGGGACACCGGCCGGGGCCTCGGGGGTGCCCTCCGGGCCGACGACGATCGCGGCGGCGGCGTGGTCCTGGGTGGAGAAGATGTTGCAGGACGCCCAGCGGACCTGCGCGCCGAGCGCGACCAGGGTCTCGATCAGGACGGCGGTCTGGATGGTCATGTGCAGCGAGCCGGTGATGCGGGCGCCGGCGAGCGGCTGGGCCTCGGCGAACTCGCGACGGATCGCCATCAGCCCGGGCATCTCGTGCTCGGCGAGCCGGATCTCCTTACGCCCGAACGCGGCGAGCGACAGATCCGCCACCTTGTAGTCGCCCTCGGCGAGGGTGCTCGGCCGGGCTCCGGACGACGCGCCACGGGGGGCCGCCGGGAGGGTGCTGGTCATGGAAGCTCCTGTCGAACGAAGACTGCGCAGCCTTCCACCTTACGCGCGTGGATTTCTCCTCCCCTGCCCGGTTGGCCGACAAGACGGTGGCCCGGTCGGCGGACAGCGCACGGGGCGGTCGGTCGTGAACGGACTTTCCGCTCACGGCCCGGCCGCCCCGTGCATCCCCCCGGTTTGGTTCCCCCGCGCGTTACCGAGACCTTCGTCGCGACAACGCTGCGTACCCATAGAGTCACACCGCGTCACGACCCCGTCAAGCCATTCCGGGAAAGTCGGACTTGCGCCGGCCGGGATCGGGCTCAGCGCACGCCGGCGGTGGCGATGAACGCCTCGCCGTCGCCGCCAAGCACCAGCGGGCCACCCGCCGCCGCGCCGATCGCCGCCCGGCCGGCCGTCAGGGTGACGCGACCCACCCCGTCGTCGACGACGAGCTCGCCGGCGCGGCAGAGCACCACCCGCGGGCCGGGCAGCGCCAGCCGCGCCTCCGGGCCGCCCGGCGTCACCTCGACCCGGTGCAGGGCGAAGTCCTCCACCGGCACCGGCCAGGTCACCACCCCGGGCGCCACCGGCTCCGGCCGGACCACCGGCTCGTCGAGCACCTCGAAGTGCAGCACCCGCAGCAGCTCGTCCACGTCCACGCGCTTCGGGGTGAGCCCACCGCGCAGCACGTTGTCGCTCGCCGCCATGATCTCCACACCCGTGCCCCGCAGGTAGGCGTGCAGGTTGCCGGCCGGCATCCAGATCGCCTCGCCCGGCGCCAGCCGGACGTGGTGCAGCAGCAGCGCCACCACCACGCCCGGGTCGGCCGGGTAGTCGGCCGCCAGGGCCCGGGCCAGGTCGGCGTCCGGCCCGGCGACCTCCGCGGCCAGCACGTCCGCCACCAGCCCGGCCCGCTCCGCCGCCGGCCAGCTCAACAGCAGGCGTACGGCCTCCCGCAGCCCCGCCGGCCCGGTGCGCAGCGCCGCCACCACCGGCTCCAGCGCGGGTACGCCGAACGCCGCGATCGCCGCCGCCGAACCGGCCGGGTCGCGGAACCCGCAGAGCGCCTCGAACTCCGACAGCGCGACCAGCAGCTCCGGCTTGTGGTACGGGTCGACGTAGTTCACCCGGTCCGCGTCCGCGGCGTAGCCGGCTCGGGCCTGCTCGGCGTTCGGGTGGGCCTGGAGGCTCAGCGGAGCGTCCGCGGCCAGCACCTTCAACAGGAACGGCAGCCGGGTGCCGAACCGGCCGACCAGGCGCTCGCCCAGCCAGTGCGCCGGCTCGGCGACCAGCAGGTCGGTGAGGTCGACCGGGGCGCCGTCCCGGTCCACCGTGGCCGGGGCGCCCGGGTGGGCGCCCAGCCACAGCTCGGCCTCCGGCCCGGCGCTCGGCACCGGACGGCCCTGCAACTCGGCGATGCCGGTGCGGGAACCCCAGGCGTAGTCGCGGATCCGGCCCTGCAACAGCTCCACGGTCAGCTCCCGGGCCGTCCGGCGGTCTCGTCGCTGCCGGATTCCGTGTCGGCCTGCGGGACGGCGGTGGGCGCGGCCTGCCCGGTGCCCGCGCGGTCCGCCGCCACGCTGTAGATGTCCGGCTCCAGGTAGATGACCCGGGCGATCGGCACGGCGGCGCGGATCCGCGCTTCGACGGCGTTGATGCCCCGGGCCAGCTCCTCGGCGGTCTCGCAGGCCGCCACCCCGATCTTCGCGGCCACCATCAGCTCCTCCGGGCCCAGGTAGAGCGTCTTCATGTGGATGATGCGCTCGACCTCCGGCCCCTCGGTGACGGCCCGCTCGATTTTCGCCAGATCGTGGCGTTCCGCGCCCTCGCCGAGCAGCAGGCTCTTGGTCTCGATGGCCAGCGTGATCGCGATGATCACCAGCAGCACGCCGATCATCGCGGTGCCGGCCGCGTCCCACATGCCGTTCCCGGTGATCAGCGTCATTCCCACGCCGAACAGGGCGAAGACCAGACCGATCAGCGCGCCGAAGTCCTCCAGCAGCACCACCGGCAGCTCCGGGGCCTTGGCCCGGCGGATGAACCGCACCCAGGACTGGTTGCCTCGGATCTGGTTGGACTCCTGGATGGCGGTCCGGAACGAGAAGCTCTCCATGGCGATCGCGATCACCAGGACGGCCACCGGAACCCACTGCCACTCGGTGATCGGCTCCGGATGCTGCGCCTTGTGGTACGCCTCGTACAGCGCGAAGAGACCACCGACGCTGAACAGCACGATCGCCACGATGAACGCGTAGATGTAGCGCTCCCGGCCGTAGCCGAACGGGTGCTCCGGGGTGGCCTCGCGCTTGGCCCGCCGGCCGCCGAGCAGCAGCAGGCCCTGGTTGCCCGAGTCGGCGACCGAGTGGATCGACTCGGCCAGCATCGACGAGGAGCCGGTCAGCAGGAACGCGATGAACTTGGTGACGGCGATCCCGACGTTGGCCGCCAGGGCGGCCACGATCGCCCTCGTTCCACCGTTGGCGCTCATGCCTCTCCCCGCCCGATGCCGCACGTGCTCACTGGTTCGCCAGCTCCTTCATCTCGGTGATGGCCGGCACGGCCATCGGGTCCAGTCCGTGTGCCAGGGCGAGGTAGACCGAGGCGAAGTCCGGGACCGCCATCAGCGAGGCGAGCCGCTCCAGCGCGGACCCGCCCTCCGCGGTGACCACGTCGCAGCGCACCCCGCGCCGCTCGGCGAGGGTCTGCACCGCGTCCGCGCGGCGCTCCTCCACGGCCAGCGGCTCGTCGGTGTCGTCCTCGGCGTTCAGGCCGCCGTCCCGCAGCAGCACCAGCCGCAGCCGGGTGGCGTCGCCGTCGGTCTCGCCGGGGTCGGCGAAGATGTCCCGCTCCCCCTCGACCAGGCCGCCGAAGACGCCGTCGAGCAGGCCGACCCGGCCCCGACCCGCCTCGCCCAGCGCCCCGGTGACCACCGGGTAGCGGGCGTTGGCGGACAGCGTGTCACCGAACCGGCGGGCCGCCACGGTCGCCAGCGGGGACGAGCCCCAGACGATCGGGATCGACCCGGACAGGCCCAGGGCCAGCGACTTCGCCGGGTTCACGAAGGACTCGGCGGTGGGCCGGCACCGGTCGGCGTCGGCGTCCAGCCGGGCCGCGGTCTCGGCCAGATCCGCCTCGTTGACCTTCACGAGCCCGAGCGTACGGGCGGCCAGCAGGACCGGCACGGTGAGCGCCCAGAGGCTGGCCCGGGCCGGGGCGCGCCGGGGCACCGGGATGAACGGCGCCCGGGCCCGCTCGGCCACCGACTGGAGCTGCGAGTCCGGGGCGCCGACGGCGACCAGGCGGGCACCCCGCCGGTGGGCGGCCTCGGCGGCGCCCAGCGCCTCGGGGCTGCGGCCGGAGGCGCTCACCGCAATGACCACGTCCGCCGCGCCCACCCAGCCGGGCACGCCGGCGCTGCGGTGCGGGATCACCGGCACCGGGCACCGCGGCCCGGCCACCGTGGCCAGCACGTCGCCGGTGCGCCCGGCGGTGCCGATGCCCGCGATGACCACCGCCCGCGGGCGGCCCTCGTCGGCGAGGACGGTCAGGTTCGCCTCGGCGGCCAGCGCCGCCGACTCACGGACCTGGGCACCGGCGGAGGCGGTGAACCGGAGCATCCCGCCCGGGTCGTGCTCGGCCAGCCGGTCCGGATTGTCCAGCAATGACTCGTCCGCGTGCCGGCGCCCGCTGACCCCGGCCGTGCCCTCCATCATCGCGGCGACGCGGAGCCGCCGCGCGCGTCGTCCGCCGCGGGGCCGCCGCGCGCCTCGTCGAGGAGCAGCACCGGGACGTCGTCCCGGACCTCGAAGATCCGACCGCACTCGGTGCAGGTCAACGTCTGGGCCTGCGGGTCGTAGTCGAGCGGGGCGTGGTGCGTGTCCGGGCAGGCGAGGATCTCGAGCAACTGCGGGTCCAGGGCCACGGCGCGGCTCCTTCCACGTATGCGGTCTCACCGGTCGACGGTGCCGTCCGGCGCACGCGATCTTATCGGCGAACCGGCACGGGCACCGCGCCACATCTCGGCACCCGGCGGCCGGTGCACGGCAACCCGGTCAGGTCGCTGTCACCCACCGTCACCGTAACCCCGGCGACCGGCCGGGTTCCGGTTCAGCGCGGCACGCGGGGCAGCACGGTGGTGGCGTCGCCGCCCGCGGCGGCCGGCGGCTCGCCGTCCGGCCGGTCGGCCGTGACCGTGGGGCCGCCGTAGACGCTCCCGGTCGGGCGCGGCGTCGGGGCGGGCGGCTGCTGCCCGTACACCTGACCGGCGGGCACGCCGGAGCGGTAGGTCGTGCTGCCGCGCGGGAGCGGGACGGGCGGGTGACCCGCGCCCGGCTGCCCGTCCGTCTTCTCCGCACGGTTCCGGCGGACCAGCAGCACGATCAGCGCGACGCCGACGAGCACCAGTGCGATGCCGAACCACATGATCGGGGAACCTCCGGAGGACGAGTCGTCGGCCGCGGTGCCGGCGGCCGGGTCGAGCGCGGCAGCCACCGCCGAGGTGGTGCCGTCCTCGGCCGGCGTGGTCGCGGCCGCGCTCGGGGTGGGCGTCGGCGAGGGCTTGCGGGACGGCGTCGGGCTGGCGGTGGGCTCCGCACCCACCACCCGGGCCGAGGCGGCGGACCGGCCGAGGACCCGCCCGTTCGCGGCGCTCGCCTCGCCGACCACTTCCAGCCGCCCGCCGGTCGCGCCGGCCAGGAAGGCCACCCGGTAGCGGACCGTCATCCCCTTGCCCTTGCAGAGCGCCGGGTTGGCGGGCGAGGTCTGCGCCGTGGCGACCGCGCCGCCACCGCCGGACACCGGCACCGGCACCCACCGGCCACCGCTGGCCACGTGCACCTGGACCTGGTCCGCCCGCAGGCCGTCGAGCCGCAGCCCCAGCGCGGTCCGGAGCAGCACGCAGCCGTCGGTGCGCTTGCGCACCTCGACCGCCACCGTGCCCGCCGAGCCACCGGCCGTGAAGCGGCTCGCCGAGCGCACCTCCACCCGGTCGTCGGCGGCCAGCGCCGGGGACGCCGCGCCGGCCACCAGGCCGCCCAGCATCACGCCGACCGTGGCCCACCGCGCCGCGTGTCGCCTCACCGACATCTCCACCTCACCGCTTCCGCCCCGGACGGGATCCGCCGGTCAGGTTAATACCGGCCCGGAGGGGCACCCGCTCATCGAGCACCCCGCATGTGTGCCGCGACACCCCGCGACACCCGCTCCATCCTCGACGCGACCCGGCCCGCCCGCATGATCATTTCCGGCCGTTCGTCGCCGGGGCCGCCGTGGCCCCTCGGCACGGCAGCCGGCCGACGAGCGGCTGGAGATCTTGGACACTTACCGTTCGCCACGAACGGCAACTGTCCAAGATTCACATCGACGCGCGGCAGAGCCGGTCGGCCGTGCGGCTTGTTTCCGGCAGCCGGTAGCGGGGCGTCAACGCCAGCACCCGGTCGGCCGCGTTGTCCAGACTCATCCGGTGCCCGACGCTGACGAAGACCGGCTTCACGCCGTCGCGGGTCCGCAGCACCCGGCCCACCACCTCGCCGCCGTCGCGCAGCGGCGTCCAGGCGCCCCGCTCCCGCCCCGGCTCGTCCCAGACCCCGACCAGCGGCGTCTTCCCCACCCCGATCGCGGGCAGCCCGGTCACCAGCCCGAGATGGCAGGCCAGCCCGAACCGGCGCGGATGCGCCAGCCCGTGCCCGTCGCAGACCAGCAGGTCCGGCCGGACGGTCAACCGTTCCAGGGCCGCCAGCAACCCCGGCAGCTCACGGAAGGCGAACAGCCCCGGCACGTAGTCGAACGCCGGCCGGCCCACACTCACCGCCTCGTCCACCACGGCGAGCGTCGTCGCGTCCAGCACCGTGACGGCCGCCGCCAGCCGGTCACCGCTCTCCGCGTAGGCGACGTCGAGCCCGGCGACCGTCGCGGGCGCGGTCGGCCCCGGCCCGACCAGGTCGACCTTCGACCGCAACTCCTCCTGTACGCGCAGCGCCTCCGCCACGTCGGCCGGCTGGCGGTACGGCACTCCGCCGCCCGTCACGGCCGGCCGACCTCCCCGTCAGCATCGCGGGGCCCGTCGGGCCCGGTGCCCTGGCCCGGATTCGGCCCCCCGGACTGGCGGTCAGCATCAGGCTCGCTGCTCTGATCTCGATTCGAGGCGCCGGCCACGTCGGCATTCGGCCCCGCGGTCCGGTCGGGATTCTGGCCGGGCTTGCGGGCAGGGGCGTTGATCAGCGCGATCGCGAATGCCACGCCGACGCCGATCCCGAAGGCCGCGCCTGCGGCGCCGCCGATCGTGAGCAGGCCGATCACCAGCCCGATCAGCAGGCCCGCAGCCCAGGAGGCGGCCTGCCGTCGCGGCGAACCCGTCATCGCCCCACCGTAGCCAACCCTGTCCGGGTCACTGGCCGACGCGACCGTCGATCAGCTCGCGCAGCAGGTCGGCGTGGCCGTTGTGCCGGGCGTACTCCTCGATCATGTGCACCAGCAGCTCCCGCAGCGAGATCTCCCCGTCGCCGTGCCGCCCCTTGACGTCCAAAGTCGGGGCCTCGGTGACGAACCGCTCCGCGTACGCGACCTCCTCCCGCCAGGCCGCCCACGCCTCCTCGACCACGGCGGGATCGCCCACCGCGCCGCGGAAGTCGGCGTCCGGGTCCGCCGGAGTCCGCCAGATCCGCGGTGCGTCCTCGCCGGCCATGGTGCGGCGGAACCAACCCCGCTCCACCTCCGCCATGTGCCGAACCAGCCCCAGCAGCGACATGGGCGACGGGGGGACCGAGCGCCGAACCAGCTGCTCGGCGTCGAGGCCGGCGCACTTGAGTTCGAGGGTGAGGCGCTGGTCCCGCAGGTAGTTGACCAGGACGCTCACCTCGTCGTCGAAACCGCCCTCCGAACGGGGGTCGTCCTCCGGCTTGACGAACATGTTCGACCAGGCGAACTGAGAAGTGGGCCGATCAGTGTCGGTGCTGGTACCCGCGTCAGACATGCCCGGACCTTCCTGCCGTGGGACGGCGGTTGCAAGGCATTTTGCAGGCTGGTCAGGGCGCGGCGGTGGCGATGGTGGGGTCGGCGCCGGGATCCCCGGCCTGCTGAAGCTGCTCCTCGAACATCACGAACGTCCGCCGCCGAATACCGGTGATCAGCGCTGCCTCCTCAGGCGTATATGGACGGCGCTCTGCGATAGCCACGTCGTCGATGGCCTTGACCGTTTCGTACAGCGCGAAGATTGGGCCCTCGCCCTTCAGGTAGCGTCCACGCTCAGCCTCCGTGCGCTGCACGAATTGAGCTGACGTGCGTACAAAGACTTCTCCGCCTATGGCAGAAATGATCTCATCGACGATGTCGTTCGCCGGTCGCCAGCCGCCCGTCTTCTTGTCCAAGCGCCAAGCAGTGAGCCCACCATCTGGCGTGGGCACCAGTTTGACAGGCGTCTTGTAGTAGTCGTAGTAGCCAGGAAGGTTGGTTCCTTCCGCCGAACTAGTCACTCGTGTCCTCCGTAGAGTGCCGATTCGAGGGCTGTCCAGAAGTACTCACGCTGACGACGGATGATGCCCTTGCGGATCGCCGACTCCGTCGCTGAGAGGTTACGTCCTTGCTCTCTTGCCACCGAACGGAGGTCACGCCGCACCTCGTAAAGCGAATGCTCCCAAACGGCTACCTCGTCTAGGGCAGCCAACTGCAACCGAAACTCTGCGATGTGACCGGTCGACGTACGAACCATCATTTGCACGTCACGATAGCCGCCCTCTTGTGGGGCCACGAAGCGGTCTTCAAACTCTACGAGCTGCAACCGTTCATCACCCCGTAGCAATGCCAACGCTTCATACAGGTCATCGAGGCGCCCGAACGAGACACGGCCAGCCGCCAGATCTGTCAGTTGCGACACATCACCGCCATAACCGTCGATCTTGTCTTCTGCTCGTCCTCGCTCCTTGGGCTTCGGTCTGGGGTAATACTGGCTGTCGCCCCTCGAAGCCTCAGCTAGTCTTCGTCCCAGCGCATCGATTTCGGCCTGCGCGACGACTCCCGATGAATACAACTCGTCCAGGTACTGCTTCCTGTAGGCAGCGTCTTCAAGACGGTCGAGGTCGAAGCCCGGTTGCACTGCGGCCGGCCCTTGTATGGCGAAGGCACCGCTCAGCTCCATCTGCCTGGGAGTTAGCGGGGTGGGCGCGACAGGCTGTGTCGGCTCTGCTGCCACGACTGCCGCACCTCGCTCGGCGATCTCCTCCAAAACCTCGCCCAGGACGTCGATCGCCTTCTGGTGGGTGGCCAGGTGGTGGAGGGTGACCGGGCGGGCGGTCAGCGAGTTGGCGAGTTCCGGTGTCGAGAGGATCATCCGGACCAGGTCGGGGCGTTGCGCCAGCTGCCGTACCAGGGTTTCGGCCAGCAGTTCCTCGCCTCGGGGTGGCGCCTCCCACGTGTGGTCGAGCATCTGCCTGACCCGTGGGTCGGCGAGCAGTCGCGTCAGGTCGCCGGCCGCCGCCGCATCCAGTTCCGGCACCAGCCGTTGCAGCGTCGGCACGTCGACGTGTTGTGCCAGCTCGACCGGTGTCACCCCGCCTGCGAAGACCTCGTCCAGGCTCCCGCTCGCGGCCAGCGCATCCCGCACGTACAGCCCGGCGGCGATCCGGCCGGCGTGCGCGTCACGGTGCGCGTCCCGCAGCTGGACCGCCTCCGGCTCCGCGTCGGGAGCGCTGCCGGGCAACGAGGTGCCGTCCGGCCGGTGGTGGAGGGTGGTGGATTCGCCGAGCAGGTGGACGTGGTTGAAGTCCGGGGCATCGCCGTCGTCGGCCAGCGGTGGCGGTTCGAGCGGTCGGGGCGGGGCCGGTGGTTCCACCGGGTCGGGCAGCACGTTGTAGTCACCCGGTGGCCGGCCCGCGAGCGGCAGCGGACGACCGTCGGGACCGAGCACCAGGGCATCGACCGCCACCACGTTGTGGGGGTTGCGGATGCCGCTGTGCGTGTAGAGCGGATGTGTCCCCACCCGGCCGGCCTGCGGGTCGAGGTAGAGGACCGCGCCGTTCTGGTTCAGCGCCACCCAGGCGTGTGAGCCACCGCCCTCGTAGGTGGTGATGAGGAACGCGTAGCTGCCATGGCCACCCGCCAGGAGCTGCCCGTGCAGGTCGCGGTAACCGCCCTCGATCACCTCGCGCGTCTCGTGATCGGGGACGCCCGGCAGGGCGGCAGGACAGAGGTTCTGGAACCGTCCGCCGGTGGTCTCCTCGACCCGGCGAGGCCCGTCCGCCTCGCCGCCCACGGGCTGACGGACATCCCCGAGGAGGTAGCCGTCGAAGGTACGCGGGGCGGAAACCCGCGGCCGGCCGTGCATCCAGGTCTCGTAGAGCGACAACGTGCAGTCCAGGCAGTTGATGCCCCGGGTGGCGTCCGCGGCGGGTCCACCGTCGTTCGCCAGCTGGAACCACCCGCCCTGGCGGGGATCGGCGGTCCGCACCACACTGCCGTCGGGGTGGCGCGGCAGCTGGCGCTCCAGGTCGGTCTGGTGGAGCGCGAGCGGTGGCCGGAGGCCGCCCCGGGTGCCGTACCGGCGCGAGCGGTCGATGGGCGGTGGATGGCCGTGGCCGGTGAGCGCCGAGTGGTCCGCGGTCTCCACGGCACCGAGCGCGAGGTCGGCGACATCGTCATTGATCCGGTAGAAGTCGAGGTCGTCCTCGACCATCACCTCGGCGGGCAGCAGCTCGCCGGCACGCACTGCCTCGGCCGCGTCGACCGCTCGGTAGTGGAGCCGCTCCCTGCGCCGCCCCTCGCGGACGTGCTGGTCGGCGAGGTCTTGTCGCCCCGCCTCGCGCAGCTCGTGCGCCCGCCTGAGAAGCCAGCGCGCGGCTTCATAATGCTGCTCGGCCAGGTCGCGCAGTTCCCTGAGCTGGCCCTGCCGCCTGTTCTCCTCATACAGCTTTCGCTGGTGTTGGAGGTAGCCCCGATAGCGGCGCCGGTCGAGGGCTTCCCGGTCCGCCGCGAGTCGCGCGGCCCGTTCCTGGGACGTCGTCCCATGGGGCGGCAGCGGGTCAAAGGGGCCGGGCAGCGTCGGCGGAGGGTCGGACGCGGGACGTTGCGGGGCGAGCGCTTCCAACAGAGGAAAGCGGGGGTTCGGGG
>NZ_WBKT01000172.1 GCF_008868175.1 Micromonospora sp. AMSO31t | reverse complement strand
GGGTGGATCTTCAGGGGGTGGTGGGGTGGCTCGCCGGTCGGGGACCTGTATCCTGGCTCGCGGAGGATTCGCCTAGAGGCCTAGGGCGCACGCTTGGAAAGCGTGTTGGGTTAACACCCTCACGAGTTCGAATCTCGTATCCTCCGCTCTCTTGAGCAACACGAACGCCCGGCAGGCCGGAAATGGCCCGCCGGGCGTTCGATCTTGTGGCCGGAGCGACGGCACGGGGACGCCAGGACCGGCGGACGGGCCGGCCCTGACGTCGGTCGGTACGGGTCAGAACCTGCCCTCGGCCACGTCCGCGAGGGTCACGCGGGACACCGTGTAGGTGACGGTCACGCCCACGCTGTCGGAGACGTACGTGATCGGCAGGCCGGTGTCGGCGTTGATGGTCAGGCTGTCGGTGCCGCCGCCGGTGATCAGCGTGCCGGCGGCGAGGGTGATCACCGGCTGGTCGCGGAGGGTGCCCTCCGTGACCTTGACCTCGGGCATCTGCCCCAGCAGCCGCACCACCCCCTCGAGAAACCGCAGGACGACGGTCGCCCGCTGCCGCGCGGGGAGCGACTGCAACGCCTGGAGCAGCGCGTCGCGGTTGACCACCTCCTCGGACAGGTCCCCGGCGGCGAGGTCGGCCACGCCGACGTCGGGATGCACGGTGACCTTCCGGTTCCGGCGCCAGTTGCGTCGCGACTCGTTGATCAGGATTCGTCGCACGTACGCGGACGGGCTGTCGGCCCGCTGGACCTTGCGCCAATGGCTGTACGCCCTCGCCAGGGTTTCTTGGACAAGGTCGTCGGCCAGGTACCAGTCCCCGCACAGCAGGTATGCCGTGCGGTGCAACGACGGGGCGATCCCCTGGACGAAAACCCGAAAATCGTGCTCCGCGCCGCTCGCCGTCCCGGCCGGTGGGTGCTTCATTACGGTCGTCACACGGGGGAAGACACGGGTACGGGCGCGGACGTTGTCAAGGGAATCGAATCTTTCTCGGGCTCGGCACGTCTGGCGCTCCCAGCGAACCACGCCCGGCCCTGGTCAGGGCTGGGCCTTCGTCGTCGCTCAACGCGGCGTCTGATCGCCGCCAGACTCACCGGCCGCCGCCGGCCAGGCTGGTGGTATGAACGGAGTTCTGGACGGAAAAGTGGCACTGGTGACCGGCGGCAGCCGGGGTATCGGGGCGGCGGTGGCGCTGCGGTTGGCCCGGGACGGCGCCGACGTGGCGCTGACCTACGAGCGGCGCGCCGACCGGGCGGCCGAGCTGGTGGAGCAGATCAAGGCGGTGGGGCGGCGCGCCCTGGCGGTGCCGGCCGACAGCGCCGACCCGGCGGCGGTGCGCGCGGCGGTCGACCGGGTCGCCGGGGAGTTCGGCCGGCTGGACATGCTGGTCAACAACGCCGGGGTGTTCCTGACCGGACCGGTGACGGAGTTGGGCACGGACGAGGTCGAGCGGACGATCGCGGTGAACGTGCGGGCGCCGTTCGTGTTCGCCCAGGCGGCGGTCGGGCACCTGACCGACGGCGGACGGATCGTGAACATCGGCAGCAACGTGGCCGAGCGGGCGGTGTTCCCCGGTCTCGCGCTCTACTCGATGAGCAAGACCGCCCTGGCCGGCCTGACCCGGGGTCTCGCCCGGGAGCTGGGCGGCCGGGGGATCACGGCGAACCTCGTCAACCCCGGCCCGACCGACACCGACGCGAACCCGGCGGACGGGCCCGCCGCGGAGACCATCCGGGGCTTCACGGCCCTGGGCCGCTACGCCGCCCCGGCGGAGATCGCCGCCGTCGTGGCGTTCCTCGCCGGGCCGGACGGCGGGTACGTGACCGGCGCGACGATCAACGCGGACGGCGGCTTCACGAGCTGACCGGCGCAGCCGGCTGGGCGGTCGACGGTGTGGCCGGTGCGCCGGGACGCCGCCCGCCGCGCAGCGCCCAGCCGGCGAGCAGGACCGCGCCGGCCGCCGCGACCGACAGGACCACCCGGTGGTCGACCAGCTGCAGCAGGCCGGCGCCGGCCAGGACGGCGAGCGTGCCGGGGCCGAAGGTCAGCGTGTTCACGGTCGCGGATACTCGCCCGACCAGCGCGTTCGGCGTCTCCCGCTGCACGGCGGTCCACACGGTGATGAGCACGAGCGGCACCCCGAACCCGACGGCCAGGGTGCCGGCGGCCACCGGGACGAGGGCGGGCACGGCGCGCAGCGCCAGCCCGGCGGCGAGGGCCGCGACCGCCACCGCGGTCAGCCGCCGGTCGCCGAGCCGGCGCAGCAGCGTCCCCGCGGCCAGGCCGCCGACCAGGGCGCCGACGCCCTGCACGGTGGCGAGCACCCCGTTGAACTCCGGCGGCCGGTGCAGGCCGGCGTCCACCACGGCGTACGCGACGGCGCCGTTGATCCCGGTCAGCAGCAGCGTGGCGCCAGTGCAGGCGACGAGGTGGCGCAGGGCCGCGTGCCGGCGCAGGTGACCCAGCCCCTCGGCGAGCTGGCGGGTCCAGGGTTCGGGCGGCGGTGGGGGTGCCTCGCGTACCCGGATCAGGGCGAGCAGCAGGGCGGCGAGGGCGAAGGTGGCGGCGTCGAGCAGCACCACGGGGTGCCCGCCGTACGCGGCGAACAGGCCGGCGCCGGCCAGCGGGGCGACCAGCTTCATGCCCTCGTTGACCGTCGTCCGCAGCCCGTTGAAGTCGCCGAGCAGCTCCCCGGGGACCACGGTCGGCACCAGCGCCGCCTCGGCCGAGTCGATCAGCACGAAGCTGACCCCGTACGCGACCGTCACCGCGAAGATCAGCCAGACCCGGGCGGCGGAGTCGACCAGGAGCAGCACCGGGAGCAGGGCGGCCATGGCCAGGTGCAGGGCGATGAGCAGCGGCCGGCGGCGGAACCGGTCGGCCAGCACCCCGATGAGCGGGGCCACCAGGGTGGATCCCCAGATGCCGAGGGTGACCAGACCGGCCAGGCTGCTCGACCCGGTCAGGTCCTTCACCCAGATCCCGGCAACCAGGAGCATGGCGGCCGTGCCGAAGCCGGACACCAGCACGCCGGCCAGGTAGCGGCCGGCGTCGCGGTTGCCCAGCACCCTCGTCGTACCCCAGCTCATGGCACCTCCCCCGTGCGGTGCGATTCTGTCCACACTCCACTCCCAAGTCAATGCTTGGGGGTAGGTGCGGCGGGTGGTGCGGTTCAATGGCGGCCGTGAGCACCACCGATCCACGCCTGCGGGCGCTGGCCCACCCGGTACGACTGCGCATGCTCTCGCTGCTGTGGAGCGCGCCGCTGTCCGCTGCCGCGCTGGCCCGGGAACTGGCCATCTCGCACGCCCTGGCCAGCCAGCACCTGCGCCGGCTGGACGCCGCCGGCCTGGTCGAACTGGCCGACGTGCGCGCCCGGCGCGGCGGCCGGGAACGCCGCTACCGCGCGGTGCGCGGCCCCTGGCTCACCGAGCAGCAGGAGGGGCAGCCGCTGCTCGCCGAGTCGCTCGCCCGCAACCTGCTCGAACGGGTGGCCGACCGCGTCCCGGGGACGTCCGGCGTCACCACCGACGCCGAGCTGTGGGTGTCCCCCGACGCCTGGGCGGCGGCGCGCCGGCGGTTGCACGCGATCATGACCGAGCTGCACGACGCCGCGCAGCCGCCGCACGCTCCCGGTACGGTCCGGGTGGGCGCCACCCTCATGGCCTTCGAGATGACCGACCCGGCGCCGGCCGCCGAGGGCTGACCGACCGTCGTACACATGTTCCATCCACAGCCTGTGGACGCCGAGGGGATCGCATGAGTTACCAGCTCAGCGCGGTGGTCGCCGACGTCGAGCTGCTGCGCGAGCAGACCGCCGAGCTGGATCACGCGGTGCTCGCCGCGCTCCGCCAGGACTTCGCGCTGCTGCCGGTCACCCCGCAACTGGTCGAGGAGCTGACCGGCCGGCTGTCCGACTTCGCCACCGGGGAACCGTCGGCGGAGCACCCGTTCCACCTCGTCCTGTCGCCCGCCCTCAGCGAGCTGCTGGCCCGCTGGTCCCGGCGGGGGCCGGTGGCCTACCTGGAGGCGGAGTTCGCCGGCGGGCTGGGCCACCAGGCGGCGGCGGTCTGGCTGGGGGGCGAGCCGAGCTGGGGGCCTTGCTTCGACGATCGGCTGGACCGGCCGCGCGCCGAATGGCCGATCAACGCGGCGCTCGCCCGGCTGGGCGCCGAGCCGGGGCCGTGGATCGACCCGTTCGCCGAGCTGGGGTTGCACCTGGAGCGGGACACGGTCGGCTGGCTGGCGCACGGCCGGCGCAGACTCTCGGCCGACTACTGGGACGAGCTGGCGGAGGAGTGGGAACTTCGCCAATCCGACCAGCACCAGCAACTGAATCGCCCCGGTCCCGTTGGGGACTGGGGGAATGCATGAAACTGCGACAATTCGGATTCATTGCCGTACTGATGACGGCCGCCTCGATCGCCGGTAGCGGCGTCCATCCACAGGGGGCGGACGTGCCGGCCCGGCCGGTCGGGGCCGCGGAGGTGGTCAGTCTCCACGGGCTGGGCAACGCCGAGTTCGGCGCCACCGAGGAGGACCTGACCCGGCGCGGCGTGCTGCGCACCGACGAGGACGCGTGCGGGCCGACACTGACCGGACACGGGTCGGTCAGCCCGATCTTCGCCGACGACCGGCTCGTCCTGCTCTGGCTCGACGACCCGATGAGCACACCGGAGGGGATCACCGTGGGCACCCCGGTCGACGCGGTGCACGCCGCGTACCCGTGGGTGGTCCGGCTCGACGCTCCACAGGAGATGCACCGGTTCGACGGGCTGCTCGCCCGCAGCGGCGACCGGGCGTACCTCTTCCTGCACGACGGCGCCACCGTCCGGAAGATCATCGCCGGGTACGCGGACTGGGCCCGCCGCCTCTTCGACGAGGGCTACGGCCCCTGCTGACCCGCCGCGGGTTGTGCGCCGGACCGTCCGGACGGTAGAGACGACGCATGCGTCGGGTGGTCATGGTCGGCCTGTCGGTGATCGTCGTGGCCCTGCTCGGCGTGGCCACGAACGTCGCCACCGGGGCGCTGCCCGAGCGCTGGTCCCCGTACCTCTGGTTGGCCTGGCCGTTGGTGCTGCTGCTGGTGGCGGTCCTCGTGGCCATCGAGGTGCAGCGCGGCCGGGAGCCACGGCCGACCGGAGCCGCCGGCGCGGCCCGGGCCCGGAAGGTGCTGCTGGAGCGGGTCCGCCGCTACTGGGTGACCAGCGTGCTGGACCGGTCCCTCTACGAGGAGGCGCGGATCGAGCTGGGCATCGCCGCGACCGCCGACGACCGTCGGCACCCGTGGAGCCTGCGGGCCAGCCACCGGGACGGCTTCACCGGCTCGCTGGACGACCGGACCTCGATGTCGGCCCTGTTCGACCAGCTCGACCAGGCGGTGGTCATCGTCGGCGCGCCCGGTGCCGGCAAGACCACCACCCTGCTGGAACTCGCCCGGGAGCTGCTCGACCGCGCCGACCACGACCCGGACGCCCCGATCCCGGCCGTCTTCAACCTCTCCTCCTGGGCGACCCTCCGCCAGCCCCTCGACGGGTGGCTCGTCGAGCAGCTCACCGAGCGGTACGGCATCCCGGCGGAGCAGGCGACCGCGTGGGTGGCGGCCGGGGAGATCCTGCCGTTGCTGGACGGCCTCGACGAGGTCGGCGGGCAGCACCGCGACGAGTGCGCGGAGGCGATCGCCGCGTTCCACCAGCGGCAGCCGCTCACCCCGATCGCCGTCTGCTGCCGCCAGGCCGAGTACGCACGACTCCGGTCGGAACTGCCCCTCTACGGCACGGTCGCCATCCAGCCACTGGACCGGTCCCAGATCGAGCGGTACCTCGACCGGCCGGGGCTGAGTGGGCTGCGGGAGGGGCTCGACGCCGACCCCGGGCTGTGGCAGCTGGCCGACTCGCCGCTGATGCTCAGCATCATGGCCCTGGCGTACGCGGACCCGAGCGACGCCGGAGCCAGCCCCTCCCTCGCCGGCTCCGGGCGCGAACGGCTCTTCACCCGGTACGTCGACACCATGCTGCGTCGCCGGCCGCATCCCCGGTACCGCCGCGAGCAGACCTCCGGCCACCTCGCCACCCTCGCCCGGGTGCTGCGCCTGCGCGACCAGACGGTCTTCGTGCTGGACATGATCGACGAGTCCTGGTCGGCCCGGCGTCCGGCCGCGCCGTGGACCTCGACGGCGCTCGCCCGGCTGCTCGGCTGCGCTGCCCTCGCCGTGCTGTTCGGCGCGGCGGGTTGGGCGCTGGGCGCGGTGGCCGGCCTGGTGGTCGCCGGCGGCCTGCTGGCGCTGGCCGTGCTCATGCACGCGGTCAACTACGACGACCTGTTCGAGCTGACCTCGACCATCCGCGACCGCGACGACCGGCGACCGGAGAGCTGGGTGGCCGCCTGGACCACGAGCGTCGCCGAGCTGGAACGGCTCATCCAGGTCTCGGCGCTCGCCACCGGCGCGGCCGTCGGAGGGCTCACCGGCTGGCTCAGCCCCGGCGGACCGAGCTGGACCGCCGGCCTCGGCTACGGCGGCGGGTTCTTCCTCGCCACGGTGGTCGCCCTGGTCGGCCTCGACGGCACCCGGGTGCGGCTCCACTTCCGGCCGCTGCCGCCCCGCACGGGCCGCCGCGAGCTGCCGAGCCCGCTGCTGCGGCAACGGCTGACCCTCATGGCGGCCGATCTCGTCACGCTCGGCGTGATCGTCGGCGTCCTCGGCTTCGTGCCGGTCGCGCTGGCCCGGGACGCGGCCGAAGCCCTCCGCTTCGCGGTGCTGCTCGGTGCCGGCACCGCACTCATGCTGTTCACCGTGGTCGCGTTCTCCCCGATGATCGAGCAGGCCCTGGTCCGGCGGCGACTCGCCCGGGAGGGCCTGGTGCCCTACCCGCTGCTGCCGTTCCTCGACCACGCGGTGCAGTGCCTCTTCCTGCGCCAGGTCGGTGACGGCTACATCTTCGTGCACCGGGAACTGCTCGACCACTTCGCCGAGCGCGCGGCGGCCGACCTGCCGGCGCCGCGGTCCCGCCCGGCCCGGCGGGCGGTGACGCGCCCGGGCGCCCGGAGCGCCGGCGGTGGACGGTGAACCGCACGGTTCTCACCCGCTGGTGTCCTGAAGTCGGGCCGCGTCGGGCACGGCCGGCTCCCCCGGCGGCGACGTGGCCGCGTCCCGGCGGGAGCGGTCGGCGGACGGGTTGCGGAAGGCCGGGCGGCGGGCGTTGGTGAGCCAGCGCAACGCCCACTCGACCGGCCCGTAGCGGAACCGGCGCAGCCACCACGCGCTCGCCACCAGTTGCACCGCGAACACCGCCAGGACGAAGGCGAAGAGCCCGAGCGGGGAGAATGTGCCCGCGAGCCCGAACCCGATGCCGGTGAAGGCGACCAGGCCGGCCACCGACTGGCCCAGGTAGTTGGTGAGGGACATCCGGCCGGCCGGGGCGAGCGCGGACCGGACCATCGCCGTACGCGGGTGGTGCATGATCCGCAGCAGCGTCGCCACGTAGGCGGCGGCCAGCAGCGGCGCGGTCGCGACGCTCGCCGCGACGCCCAGGCTGTTGCCGTTGCCGCCGCTGGCGGCGTAGACGACCGATCCGAGCAGCCCCACCGGGAACCCGATCCACTGGATCCGGCGCAGCACCGGCTCAGCGCCGGTGACCCGGGCCAGCCACCGCCGGCGGCCGGCGACCATGCCGAGCAGGAACAGGCCGAGTGCGGTCGGCCCCTGGAGGGTCACCGCCTGGAGGACCAGCAGCGGCAGCCCGGCCAGGTGCTCGCCGATGTTGGCCTCCCAGCCGCCGAGCAGCGCCCGCGTCGCCGCCTCGCCGTTGGCCAGCGCCTCGGCCTCGCCGGGCAGGAACGCCGAGCGGTCCACGAGGAGCGCGCCGGCGACCAGGCTGAGCAGCTCCTGCTCGGCCGGCCCTGGCTGCTGGCCCTCGGCCAGCACACCCCGCCCGCCGGGCCCCGATCATTGCGCTGGCTCGACCGCGCCCTCGCCGCGCTCGCCGGCACCGGCCTCGACCACGGCGAGCGGATCAACGTGGCGACCACCCTCACCGGCTACGCCGCCCGGCAGGCGGCCCTGGCTCACGCCCTGAACAGCGCCGCCGCCGGCGACCCGATCGCCGGGCTGACCGAGTACGGCGAGATCCTCGGCCAGGTCCTCGACCCGGACGGCTACCCGGAGCTGACCGAGGCCGTACGCGCGAACGCGTTCGGCGCCGCCGAGGAGTGGATCGACGACGCCGACTTCACCTTCGGGCTCGACCTGCTCCTCGACGGCATCCAGGCGCTCATCGACCGCAGGTGTGACCGGGGCCAGCACTGAGCGTGACCGGGGCCAGCACTGAGACCACAAGCGGAACGCCCGGTGCGATCCTCACGGATCGACCGGGCGTTCGCGCATCTCACGAGCGGTGGCGGCGGGATTTGAACCCGCGGAGGGCGTAAACCCTCACACGCTTTCGAGGCGTGCTCCTTAGGCCACTCGGACACGCCACCGCCGAGTAGGGTACAGGACCCCGGGTCTGGACGCCGAACCGGTATCCCCGCGCCCGGCCTGGCAGGATCCTTGCCATGAGTACGCACATCGGCGCTGAGCCGGGAGAGATCGCCGAGCGGGTCCTGATGCCGGGTGACCCGCTGCGGGCCAAGTGGATCGCGGAGACCTACCTCGAGGACGCCCGCTGCTACACGACGGTTCGCGGCATGCTGGGCTTCACCGGCCGCTGGAACGGCGTCGAGGTCTCCGTCCAGGGCTCCGGCATGGGCATGCCGTCCGCCTCCATCTACGCCCACGAGCTGATCAACGAGTACGGCGTGAAGACGCTGATCCGGGTCGGTTCCTGCGGCGCCCTGACCGAGGACCTCCAGCTGCGCGACGTGGTGGCGGCCATCGGCTCGTCCACCGACTCGAACATGAACCGGATGCGGTTCGACGGGTTGATCGACTACGCCCCGGTGGCCGACTTCGGGCTGCTGCGCACCGCGGTCGAGGTGGCCGAGCGGCGTGGCATCACCATGCGGGTGGGGCCGATCCTGGCCGCGGACGCCTTCTACACGGACCGGCCGGACCTCTACGACACCCTCGCCGACTACGGGGTGCTCGCGGTGGAGATGGAGTCGGCGGCGCTCTACACGATCGCGGCCCGGTTCAAGGCCCGCGCGCTGACCGTCCTGACCGTGAGCGACCACATCAAGACCGGCGAGAAGACCACGTCGCAGGAGCGTGAGCAGACGTTCGGCCAGATGGTCGAGATCGCCCTCGACGCTGCCGTCGCCTGACCCGACCCGACCTGCGACCGCCCCGCCACCACCTAGGTGGCGGGGCGGTCGGCGTTACCGGGGTCACATAAATAAATACGACCGGTCGTTCTTCTTTCCGTTACGCTGCCCGCATGACCTCCGACGGCCGCGTCGCCCGCGGCGACCGCACCCGCACCGCGGTGCTCGACACCGCCGTGTCGCTGGCCACCGAGGTCGGTCTGGACGGGCTCTCCCTCGCCCAGCTCGCCGACCGGCTCGGGGTCAGCAAGTCCGGCCTCTTCGCGCACTGGCGCTCCAAGGAGGCGCTGCAACTCGCCACCGTCGACCGCGCCGTGACGCAGTGGGAGGAGCGGATCGTCGCCCCGGCCCTGCGCGTGCCCCGGGGCGTCCGCCGGCTGCGCGCGCTGCACGAGGCACGCATCGGGTTCTACGCCGCCCGGGTCCTCCCCGGCGGCTGCTTCTTCGCCAACACCGAGTTCGAGTACAACGCCCGCCCCGGCCCGGTCCGGGACCGGCTCGCCGAGGCGTCCGGCCGGTGGACCACGTTCCTCGAACGCCTCGTCCGGGAGGCCGTCGAGCTCGGCGAACTCCCCGCCGACCTCGACGTGCCGCTGCTGGCGTACGAGATCGACGCGCTGGGGATCAGCGCCGTCATGCGCTCCCGGATGCTCGACCCGGACGTCACCTACCGGCACGCCCGCCAGGGCCTGCTGAACCGGCTGCGGGCGCTCTGCCCCGACCCGACCCTGCTAACGGAAGGCCCGTCATGAGCCAGACCACCGTCGAGTTCGGGCACGTCGAGCACGTTCCGGTGCACTTCGACGACCTCGACGCCATGGGCATCCTGCACAACGCCCGCTACGCGGTGCTGCTGGAGCGCGCCCTGACGCCGTACTGGGCCGAGCGCGGCGTCGCCTTCCGCGGCGACGTGCACGCCGCCCCCGACGTGTTCCACGCCGTCCGGGAGTTCACCATCACCTACCGCGCCCCGGTCACCGGGGTCGGGCCGGTGGCGGTGCACTTCTGGCTGGAGCACTTCGGCACCAGCAGCGCCCGCTACGCCTTCGAGTTCCGCTCGGTGGACGGCGGGGTCCTGCACGCCGACGGCACCCGGTCGATCGTCCGGCTGGACCCCGCCACCCTGCGCCCGACCGCGTGGACCGAGGCGGCCCGGACGGTCGCCGCGACCCTGCTGCGCCCGGCGCCGGCCGCCGTCTGAGCGGGAACCGTCAGCGGAAGAAGGCGCGTAGCAGGGCGGCGCTCTCGGCCTCCCGCACGCCGCCGTACACCTCGGGGCGGTGGGTGAGGCGGCGGTCGCGCAGCACGTCCCAGAGCGAGCCCACGGCGCCGGTCTTCGGCTCCCATGCCCCGAAGACCACTGTCGAGATCCGGGCCAGGGCGATCGCGCCCGCACACATCGTGCACGGCTCCAGGGACACCACCAGGGTGCAGCCCTCCAGCCGCCACCGGCCCAGCCGCTCGGCGGCCCGGCGCAGCGCCAGCACCTCGGCGTGCGCCGTCGGGTCGCCGGTCAGCTCCCGCTCGTTGCGGCCGATCGCCAGCTCGGCGCCGTCCGGCCCGTAGACCACGGCGCCGACCGGGACGTCCTCGACCGCGTCCTCGCCGTCGCCGGGGACCCCGTCCGGGCCGGTCACCGCGACCTCCAGGGCCCGGCGCATCCACAGCTCGTGCCGCTGCCGGCGGCCCACGCCGTCCAGGTCGGCCAGGCCCTCGTCCGCGCCCGGACCGACCCGTGCCGGCCGGCCAGGGGTGGGCTGCCCCGGGCGTACGGTCTCCAGCGCCGGGTCGGTGGCGTCGGCCGGCTCCGCCCCGCCGGTCCAGTGCGGGCCGGGCGGCTCAGACCTCACGAAGCTCCTCGACCTCGTCGGCGCAGCCGAGCACCTGGCAGACCTCGGCGGTGACGTCGGCCGGCATCATCCCCTCGTGGCCGCAGAGGGCGAGCAGCTTCGGCGCGGAGATGCCCAGGTCGGCGAGGAGGTCGGCGTCGCCCACCGGGTCGGCCTCGGGGTCCACGGCCGGCTGCTCGGTCTCCTCGTCGCCACCGGCGGCCGGCCGCGGCTCGTCGGCGTCCTCCAGGCCGGTGACCGAGGTCTTCAGGTCCCCGACCAGCAGCGCGCCCAGCCGGGACTCCTCCGCGTACGCCGAGTCGGAGCCGAAGACCCGCAGGTCCTCCCCCTCGTCCAGGCGCAGGATCACCAGGTAGGTGTCGTCGGCCTCGACGAACAGCAGGGAGAGGTCGGCGTCCGGCTCGACGTCGCGCAGCCGGTCGGCCACCTCCTCGATGTCGGTGACCCCCCGCAGGTTCACCTCGTCGGCGGTCCAGGCGCCCTCGACGCGCGCCACGGCAGCAGCGAAGTACGACACGGTCCCCCCAAATTGGCCTCGGCAGCACGCCGACTCGTCACGCGATGCACGTTAACCGGTCGGGTCGGCAGGCGACCGGTCAACGCCCCGAAGGGCCGGTCGAACCTGGAGAAAGTCGGTCAGCCGGCGATGCGCCGGCGGGTCGCGATGAGTTCGCGCAGGCGCTCGGAGCGGGCCCGCTGCTGCGGCCGTTCGCGCTGCCGCACCGTGCGGGCGCCGGCCAGCTCGGCGAGGAGTTGCAGGCGGCGGCGGCTCCGTTCCGGGTCGAGCCGCGGCGGGGTGATCCAGGCCATACCGCGAGCGTGGACCGTCACCGCGCGTACGTCAAGACGGTCTTCGCTGCGCAGCGAAACCGGCACGCACCGTCACCAGAGCGGCCAGTCGCCACTCTGCGCCCAGCGCAGCGCGACGACGGCGGCGGCGATGCTCCAGCCACCCGCCGTGACGATCGCGACCCCGGTGGCCACCCCCCGGTCGCCGTGGCGGACCAGCACCACGGCGGCCAGCCAGGCCAGCCCGCCGGCGAGCAACGTCCACCAGGCGTAGCCGGGCACGTCCCGCCCGAGCAGGCCGAACAGCAGCAGCCAGACGAACGCGGTCACCGCGCCGACCGCGACGCCGGCGCCGGTCACCGGGTACGGCTCGCGGTAGCTCGGCCGCATCGGCGCCCCGGACGGGAAGAGCCCCGACGGCGTCCGCGGCAGCGGGCGCACCGGACCCGCGCCGGGCTCACCGGCCACGCCGTGCCACCCGTTCGTCACCGCTGCCCCCTTCACGGACCGTAGACGGACCGACGTCACGCAGAGCGACGGTCCCGGACGGACGCGCGCAGCGTTCGTCCCTACGGTAGTGGTCTGCCAGGATGGCCGGATGCGCTCGTCATCGATCGGACGCCGCGCGCGTCCGGCGTACCCGGTCCTGCTGCTCGTGGCGGCGCTGGCCGCCGGGTGCGCCCCCGAGGCCCGGCCCGCCGCGGCGCCGGGCAATTCGTGGCAGAGCCCGAGCGCGCC